>NZ_JALHBK010000019.1:0-166077 GCF_031570565.1 Nonomuraea sp. 3-1Str | reverse complement strand
GGCCAGGCCGAAGTAGTAGCTCGTACGGCCGAGCGGGCGTGAGAACGGCACCGGCCGCAACGCGAACAACGTGCCGACAGCGGCGAGCGCCACAGGGAACAGATACCCGAAGGGCACGAAACCTCCAGAGACAGCAGTGATCAGCCCCGTCTGCGGACAGTTCCGCATCTGGGACGTTTTGCACGCCCCAGCCTCCCGGCCCCACCCGCGTCGCATCAACGACGGATCCGATAACGTCTTTTAACTCTGAGCTAAAAAATCCGGAGGCCCCGCGTATGGAGATGCGAGAGATCGAGATCTTTCTGACGCTGGCCGAGGAGCTGCATTTCAGCCGCACGGCCGAGCGGCTGGGCATCAGCCCGGCCCGCGTCAGCCAATCGATCAAGAAGCAGGAGCGGCGCGTGGGCGCGCTCCTGTTCGATCGCACCACCCGAGCCGTTCGTCTTTCCCCGCTCGGTGAGCAGCTGTACCAAGAACTCAAGGGTGGATACCAGCAGATCATGCAAGGGATCGTGACCGCTCGGGCCACCGCCGACGGCACTGCGGGAACCCTGACCCTGGGCACCCTCGGCCCGTACTCCACGCAGATCAAGGACACTCTCGACCTCTTCCTGACCCGCCATTCGAAGGCCCGGATCCAACACCGCGAGATCCAGCCGGCCTCCCCTCTGGACCTGCTCAAGTCGGGTGACCTGGACGTGGCGTACCTGTGGCTGCCCGTCTGCGAACCCGGCCTGACCGTAATGCCGACCCCGCGCACCTCCGAGGTGATGCTGATGGTCTCGGCCGACCACCCCTACGCAGAACGAGACACCATCTGCCTGGAGGACCTCGGCGACTGCACCGTGGTCGAAGGCCAGTCGATTCCCCCCTCCATGGAGGAGGTCTTCAACCCCCGGCACACTTCCTCGGGCCGTCCCATCCGCCGCGGCCCCAAGGTCACCACCTGGCAGGAGACACTCAGCGTCGTCTCCTCCGGCCCGGCCGCCGCCGCAGTCACCGCCGAGGTGGCCAGCTTCTATCCCTGGCCCAGCCTGGCCTTCGTTCCCATCCGTGACGCCCCGCGCTGCCAGTGGGCCTTCGTATGGCCTGCGTCGAAGGAGACTCCACTCATTCGCGCATTCGCCCAAGCAGCCGCCGACACCCATCAACCAGCGGGGTAGTACTCACCCAACGGTTCGGCGTGGACCACCGCCGGCTTGCTGATCGACCCGTGCCATCCTCGGCAGAGAAGACGCCCACCTCACCGCCACAGCCGCACCCGACGCGGCAACGTCATGTGTCACATCAGCGCGGGAGGTCCTCGTGACGGTCGTGCCGTTCCCCTGCCCGCCCTCGCGCTGCGCCCGCCGAGACGGCCGAGCTGGTCGCGCAGCTCGCCACGGTGGCCTTCCAGAACGCCTGCCGCACCGTCATCAGCACGTATGCCCGATGGCGCCACCCGTTCGGTGAGAGTCAACGACGGCACAACGGATTTACCGGAAATCGACCTGGACCGGAGATGACGATCGATCCGCCTGGGGTACGCCCGACGACGCATGCGGCGTAACCGGCACCTCGGGGGCCCTGGTGCGCCCGAACCGGCCGCAGTCCTGCCGAAGTCCGACCCGGCCGAACAACGGCATACCGGAGCCGCCGGCCAGGCTCGCACTTCCGGTTGATCCGGCACCAGGTCCGAGCGAGCCGAGGCCCACCTCGGCAGGAGGAACCGCCATGGCGATCGGCGACGCGGCCCTGGGCACCCACGAGGAGCCGTTCCCTGATCACGTCTCGACGCTCGCGCGTACCGACCCCGAACGCCTGCCAGGCGGTCGGCGCGTACCGGGTCATGCTGGGTGCGGCCCTCACGACCGCGCCTGCCTGGCTTCGGCTCCCGAGCTGACCGGACTGGCCGCCTCCGCAGACTTCCCGCCGGGCGAGTGACCCGCGCCGGGACGACACCCATCACCTCTCAACGACGGAAGACATGATCGTGCGAGCAACAATGATCTACGGCGCCGGTGACGTACGGGTGGAGAACGTGCCCGACCCGGTGCTGCGCGAGCCCACCGACGCGATCGTGCGCGTGCTGCGCTCGTGCGTGTGCGGCAGCGACCTGTGGCCCTACAAGTCCCGCCCGGCCACCGGGAAGGGCGACCGGATCGGGCACGAGTTCCTCGGCGTCGTGGAGGACGTCGGCTCCGAGGTGGGCGCGCTGCGCCGCGGCGACGTCGTGGTGGCGCCCTTCGTGTGGGCGGACAACACCTGCGACTTCTGCCGCGAGGGTCTGCAGACCTCCTGCCGGCACGGCGGCCAGTGGGCCGCCGATGATGTGGACGGCGGCCAGGGCGAGGCGGTCCGCGTCCCGCAGGCACAGGGCACGCTGGTCAAGCTGCCCGCCGGCGAGGACGACGACCTGCTGCCGTCCCTGCTCACACTCTCCGACGTCTTCCCGACCGGCCACCACTGCGCGGTCACCGCGGGAGCCGGCCCGGGCACGACGGTGACAGTGATCGGCGACGGCGCGGTCGGGCTGATGGCGGTGCTGTCGGCCAGGCGGCTCGGCGCCGAGCAGATCATCCTGATGGGCCGGCACACCGGCCGCACCGACCTGGGCCGCGACTTCGGCGCCACCGACGTCGTCGCCGAACGCGACGAGGAAGGCATCGAACACGTCCGGGAACTGACCGGCGGCGACGGCACCCGCGCCGTCCTCGAATGCGTCGGCACCGAACAGGCCATCACCACGGCGTTCGCGGTGGCCCGTGACGGAGGCACCGTCAGCCGGGTCGGCGCGCCCCAGTACGAGCGGGTGCCGATGGGGTTCGGCGAGTTCATGCGCAACCTCACCCTGACCGGCGGCGTCGCCCCGGCCCGCGCCTACATCGAGGAGCTGCTCCCCGAGATCCTGGACGGCGCTCTGCAGCCTGGGCGGGTGTTCGACAGCACCGTCAGCCTGGAGCAGGTTCCCGACGGGTACCGCGCGATGAACGACCGCCGAGCGCTCAAGGTCCTCATCCGCCCGTAGCGAGCCGAAAGGTCATCATGAAGCACATCACGCTGGGCGATCTGCGTGTCTCCCGCATCGGGCTGGGCTGCATGGGCATGTCCCACGGCTACACCGGCGCCGGCAGCGACGACACCGAATCCATCCGCACCATCCACCGCGCGCTCGACCTGGGCGTCACCCTCCTGGACACCGCCGAGATCTACGGCCCGTACGCCAACGAGGAACTCCTCGGCAAGGCGCTCAGGGGCCGCCGGGACCAGGCAGTGATCGCCACCAAGTACGGGCTGGTCTCCCACGCCGGCGCGGGCCCCTGGAACCTCGACAGCAGCCCGGCCAACATCCGCACCGCCGTCGAGGGTTCGCTCAGGCGCCTGGGCACCGACCACATCGACCTGTACTACCAGCACCGGGTCGACCCCAAGGTGCCGATCGAGGACACCATCGGCGCGGTGGCCGAGCTCGTCGAGCAGGGCAAGGTCGGCCACATCGGCCTGTCGGAGGCGTGGCTGGACACCATCCGCCGCGCCCACGCCGTTCACCCGATCGCCGCGCTGCAGTCGGAGTACTCGCTGTGGACCCGCGACCAGGAGCAGGTGCTGCCGCTGCTGCGCGAGCTGGGCATCGGGCTCGTCGCCTACTCCCCGCTCGGCCACGGCTTCCTCACCGGCAAGATCCGGTCCGAGAGCGACTTCGGCCCCGACGACTTCCGCGCCACCAATCCCCGCTTCACCGGGGAGAACTTCCGGCGCAACCTCGCCCTCGCCGACGAGGTGCAGGTCATCGCCGCCGAGGCCGGCGCCACGCCCGCGCAGGTCGCGATCGCCTGGCTGCTCAGCAAGGGCGACGACATCGTCCCCATCCCGGGCACCAAGCGGGTCTCACGCCTGGAGGAGAACGTCGCCGCCGACGACCTCGTCCTGACCGCCGAGCAGCTCGCCAAGCTCGACGGTCTGCCCCCGGCCGCCGGCGGGCACCACAACGAGACCCAGATGGAGATGATCGAACGCTGACCCAGGTGGACGAGCGCGGACGATGCCCACGACAAGCCGCGCCCGCCGCCGCCGGAGGAAGAACCCGGATGGAGCCCGCCGGCGCCCGCCAGGCCCCGCCGAGCGGCCGGACCCGCCTCGGTCAGACGGCCGCGCCCGGGCCCGGCAGCGGGTCGACGTCACCGGCGTGCATCGACTCGCCGCAGTGGGCGCAGCGCAGGTCGACATGGCTGATCTCCCCGCACGCATGATGGCGGTAGAGCACCGGCGGGCCGGCCTCGCCCGACAGCCACCGGTCTCCCCAGCGGGTCATGACCATGAGCAGGTCGACCAGCTCGGCACCCTTGGCCGTCAGGTGGTATTCGTGGCGCGGCCGATTGTCGTAGGGACGGCGTTCGAGCACGCCCTGGTCGACGAGGTGGTTGAGCCGCTCGGTCAGCACCTTGCGGGAGATCCCGAGGTCGGCCTGGAGCTCGTCGAACCGGCTCACCCCCACCCACACATCACGCAGGATCAGCGGCGACCAGGGCTCCCCGATCACGTCGAGGGTGCGCGCGATGGAGCAGGCCATCTCCCCGAACTTCGTGCGTTGCATGGGATCAGTCTAGCAAGCGGGGTTCCCTCAAGGAACTTGGAGTGTTACGGTAATGGAGTCTCTTGAAGGAACCCAAGAAGGAGTCGCCACGATGAGCAAGGTCTTCAGCGCGCACGCGGTGTCGGTCGACGGATACATCACCGGGCGCGACCCGGGCGCCGGGCGCGGGCTCGGCGACGCGACGATGCTGTTCGACTGGTACTTCGCCGGTGACACGCCCAGCCAGGTGTTCGACGGGTTCAGGCTGAGCGCGCCCAGTGCCCGGGTCTTCGACACCCACGCCGGACGCGTGGGCGCGGTCGTGGCAGGGCGCAACACCTACGAGGACTCCGACCATTTCGGCGGCGGCAGCCCGCACCCGAGGGCCCCGCTGTTCGTCCTCAGCCACCGGCCCGCGCCCCAGATCAGCCAGTCGCAGACGCTCGTCACCACCGGCATCGAGGACGCCATCGCGGCGGCACGCGAGGCCGCCGAAGGCAAGGACGTCGGCCTCATGGGCGGCGGCGTGCTGGCCTCCGCGCTGGCGGCGGACCTCGTCGATGAGGTGATCCTGCACCAGGTGCCCGTCCTGCTGGGCGGCGGTCGCAGCTTCTTCCGGGAACTCCCGAAGCACGTGCACCTTCGCCTGCTGGAGGCCGTCCCGGCCCCTGGTGTCACCCACCTCCGCTACGAGGTGGCCCGTTGATCCCATGGCCGATCATGAACCCCCGTTGAAGGAGCACACCATGCTTGACCCCGACGTGCGCCGCGTACTCGATGGCGCTTCGATCGCGCACCTCGCCACCGTCCTGCCGGACGGCTCGCCGCACACCACTCCCGTCTACGTCGGCACCCACGGCGACCGGATCGTCTTCTTCACCGGCCCGGGTATGCGCAAAGCGCGCAACCTGCGCCGCGACCCCCGGATGGCGCTGTCCATCGCACCCGTCGACAACCCCTTCGAGCCCGTTGTCGTCCGCGGCAAGGCCGTCGAATGGATCGAGGGCGACGCGGCCTGGGAGATCATCGACCGGCTGGCCACGAAGTACACCGGTACGCCGTATCCCCGAGGGCAGGAGCGCATCGTGGTCGTGATCGAGCCCGAGCGGCAGACCGTCGGCGTCGGCTGAGCAGCTCAGCATGGATGCGTCGCCGATTGAAGGTCCGTCGCGATACGAGCAGCATTTTCCGCGAAAGTCTCCACCGAAGGTTCAACGATACCGTTGAAGGCATGGACATCAAGGACACGGCCCTTCCACTCGACGGCGCGGGCGTCTCGGCGTTCCTCCGGTCGCTGCCCGCCAAGCCCCTGCTGCTCGGCCTGGGCGAGGCCAGGCACTTCGTGGACGAGCTGGGCGAGCTGCGCAACGACCTCTTCCGGCATCTGGTCGAGCACGAGGGCTACCGGTCGTTCGCCATCGAGAGCGACTGCCTCATGGGACTCGTGGTGGACGACTACGTCACGACGGGCGCCGGCACGCTCGACGACGTCATGGAACGCGGCTTCAGCCACGGCTTCGGCGCCTCGCCGGCCAATCGCGACCTCGTACGCTGGATGCGCGCGTACAACGAGGAGCATGACGAAAAGCTCAGGTTCTTCGGGTTCGACGGCCCTCTGGAGTACTGGGCGGCGAGTCCGCGCCAGGCGCTCACCGCCCTCTACGCCCTCCTCGACGGCCCGCTCCCCCACACTGTGGTGACCAGGGAAACGCTCGACACGCTGCTGGGCCCGGACGACCGGTGGGAGAACGAGGCCACGGCCATGGATCCGTCCCAGTCGATCGGCCAGTCCGCCGACGCCCAGCGGCTACGGGTGATCGCCGACGACCTGGTGGCGCTGCTCGAGACGCAGGCGCCGCAGCTGAGCGCGGAGTACAGGGAGCGGGCGGCACTGTACGGGCGCACCGCGACCGGCCTGCTCCGTTACCACTACTGGATGGCAGACGCGTCCCCGGAGCGGTGGACCCGGCTGTCGGCCCTGCGGGACGCGATGATGGCCGCCAACCTGCGTGCCGTCGCCGAGCACGGCCCGGCCCTGGTCTTCTCCGCCAACCTCCACCTGCAGCGGAACAAGAGCCTCATGTCCTTCGGCGACCAGGCTCTGGAGTGGTGGAGCGCGGGGGCGATCACCGGGGCGCACCTGGGCGACCGGTACGTCTTCCTGGCCTCCGCCTTCGGCAGGGCCGGCGACGACATCCCGCCCCCGGACACCGTCGAGGGCATCCTGTCCACGCTCCCGTGGGACCACTCTCTCGTCGACGCCCGCCGCCTGGCCGAGGCCATCACGACGCCCGCCGTCCCCCGCGTCTCCCGCGACTTCGCCTATTTCCCGCTGGACCCGGCCCAGCTCGACCTGATCGACGGCGTCGTCTTCCTCAAGCAGGCGGTCAGGCTGGGGCGGCTGGGTTGACAGGCGCGGCTTGAGCTGGGGTTGGTCATCTCTCGCAAGGAGCAAATGCCCGCTCTTCGAGGAGAGTGCTCGAGCCGCTTGATCTCACCGGTCTGCCGACACCGCCACGCGATGTTGACTTAAAGTGATGGAGTAGATACTTTGCGTTCCCATGACTGTGCTTCAAGACCTCAAATACCGGCAGTGGTTCAGGGGCGCTGACGTCGACGGGGACGGATTCATCACTCAGCGGGACGTCCGGCTGATGAGCGAGCGTTACATCGCCGCTCGTGGCGCCGCAGCGGACGCCGCAACCGCCCATCGGCTCACTGAGGGGATGGACGCGTTCTGGTCGAATGTGATCGCGCCGATGGATCAGGATGGCGACGGGAAGGTCGATCTGCGGGAGATGACCGATGGGTTCCGGCGGGTCCTGACCGATCCCGCGCTGTACCCGCAGCAGATCGAGCGGGTGACCGACTGCTTTCTCGACCTCAGTGATCTCGATGCGGACGGCAAGATCGACCAGGTGGAGTTCCGGCAGATCTTCGCGTCGGTCGCCGACGTTCCCAGCGAGGACTGCGCAGCGGTCTTCGCCGCGCTTGACCTGGACGGCTCGGGCACGTTGGACCGCGCCGAGTTCCACAAGGCGGTCGCGGAGTTCTTCTACGGCGACGACCCCGATGCCCCCGCCAACCACCTGTTCGGCAGGCTCGCCGAGTGACAGCACGCACCCGTCACACCGGCAGGGGGCCGTTTCACGATCGCACCGAAGGGCCGCGATTCGGCAGGGAGGGATGTGCGGCCCGTGGAGGGCGGCCCCCTGGAGCGGAACGCCGGCAAGGTCATGGTCCGAACTCGACGTCATTCGGGAGCCCCGGCCTCTACCTGTGCGCGAAGGGGCTATCCGCCGGGAGACGGTGCTGTGGGAGCGCTCTTCGAGCGTCGACTTCACGCCTATAGTCCGAAGACAGGGTGCATCCAGGATCCCGGTATTCACGTCACAAGCCCTCCAACAGCCAAACATGATCTTCCCTCGCGCATCACGCCGGCGTAAGCGACCGGGCCTCTTCGCAGCACCTCACCGCAACGTAAGCAACCGCTGGCTGCAATCAGCGGAAACTTCGGACACGGAGTTGATGCATGGTGGAACAGCGCATGTCGGTTGCGACGCACTGGGGGAGCTACATCGCCGTAGTCGATTCCGGCCGGCTGGTGCGCATCGAGCCGAGGCACGATGATCCCAGTCCATCGCCCATCGGCCCCGGAATGGTGGCGGCCGCCGACGACAGCGCTCGCGTGCTACGCCCCGCGGTGCGCAAGGGCTGGCTGAACGGCGAGCCGCGCGCCCACGACACGGCCAGAGGCAGGGACGCCTTCGTGGAGGTGAGCTGGGACCACGCGATCACTTTGGTGAGTGATGAACTCCGTCGCGTTCGTTCCCAGCACGGGGACGGCGCGGTGTTCGGCGGATCCTACGGCTGGGCGAGCGCGGGCAGGTTCCACCACGCGCAGGGTCAACTGCACCGGTTCCTGGCGCTGGGCGGCGGATACACCGACTCTCGCAACACCTACAGCACCGCGGCTCTGGAGGTCATCCTCCCCCATGTGATCGGCGGCCATCCATGGAGCTACCAGTCCCGGATGCCGATGTGGGACGAGATAGCCGACAACTGCGAGCTGGTGGTGGCGTTCGGAGGGCTGGCCCTGAAGAACAGCCAGATCAACCCTGGTGGGCTGGCCAGACACCAGACGCTGAACCTGCAACGCCGGTGTCGTGAGGCTGGGGTGCGGTTCGTGAACATCAGCCCCATCCGCAGCGACACCGCCGACTTCCTCGACGCCGAGTGGCTGCCCGTCATCCCCAACACCGACACCGCCGCGATGCTCGGCGTCGCCCACACGATGCTGGTCAACGGGTGGCACGATGAGGACTTCCTTCGCCGGTGCTGCGTCGGGTTCGACCGCTTCGCCTCCTACCTGGTCGGCGAGCTCGACGGCGTTCGGAAGGACGCCGCCTGGGCGGCGAAGATCACGGGCATCGGTCGCGACGCGATCACCGACCTCGCTCGCCGCCTTACCACCCGACGTTCTCTCATCATGGTCAACTACGCGGTGCAACGGGCGGACCACGGCGAACAGCCGATCTGGATGTCCGTCGTGCTGGCCGCCATGGCGGGCTCGATGGGCCGGGCCGGCTGCGGCTGGGGTGCGGGTTACGCGACGATGGACGCGACCGGCGTCGCCCCGGACCGCGCCTTCGTGGCGACGATACCCGAGGTTCCCAACCCCGTTGCCGGCTTCATCCCTGTGGCGAGGATCGCCGATACCCTGCTGCACCCAGGTGAGATCATCGACTACGACGGCCAACGCCTGACGTTGCCCGACCTTCGTCTGATCTACTGGTGCGGAGGGAACCCGTTCCACCACCACCAAGACCTCCACCGGCTGACCCGCGCCTGGCAAGCCCCCGACACGGTGGTCGTTCACGAAGCCTGGTGGAACACCAGCGCCAAGTTCGCCGACATCGTCCTGCCCGTCGCCACCAGCTTGGAACGCGACGACTTCGCCGCCGGATTTTCAGACCCCCACCTCGTCGCGATGCCGAAAGTCCGCGAGCCGGCGGGCGAGTCGCGTACCGACCACCAGATCTTCGCCGCTCTGGCCTCCCGGCTCGGATACGAGCAGGAGTTCACGGAAGCACGCTCGGAGATCGAATGGGTCCGGCACCTTTACGAGCAGACGAGGGCCAAGCTCGGCGGCGACGCCGCCTTGCCGGGCTTCGAGGACTTCTGGCGAAACACCACCGCAGAGCTACCCGCGCTGACCGGACCGTTTCCCGGCAGTTTCGAAGCCCTCCGCTCAGATCCGCAGCGTTACCCCCTGCTGACACCGTCGGGCCGAATCGAGATCTTCTCCGAGGAGATCGACTCATTCGGCTACGACGACTGCGCCGGCCATCCCCGGTGGTTCGAACCAGTGGAATGGCTTCGCGCCGATCTGTCGGGCCGATTCCCGCTGCACCTGATCTCGAATCAACCCGCCTCACGCCTGCACAGCCAATACGACAACGGCGGCCACAGCCTCAGTTCGAAAATCCGCGGCCGTGAGCCCGTGACGATCAATCCGTCGGACGCCGCGTCACGCGGCATCGAGAGCGGCGTGATCGTGCGCATCTTCAACGACCGGGGGAGCTGCCTCGCGGGCGCGATCCTCTCCGACGACGTCATGCCGGGCGTCGTCCAACTGTCCACCGGGGCGTGGTGGGATCCGGTCCAGCCAGGCACCAGCGGAACGCTGGATCGTCACAGCAACCCGAACGTTCTCACGGCGGACCGGCCCTGCTCGCGCCTGTCACAAGGCCCGAGTGCTCTCAGCGCGCTGGTCGACATCGAGCGCTATGACGCCCCCGTGCCCGGCATGCTCGCCTACTCACCACCCAGCCTCGAACCGTGACGCACGGGAGCTGTTCCCCGACGACTTCCACGACGTTGCGAACAAGCTCGGCCACCTGTGCTTCGTCGGCGAGGTACCACCGCCGGCTGCGGGCTCGCAGGACCAGCCGGCCCGAACCGCACATCAGGTAGCCGTCCACCTGTCAGGCGGCCACCGCGCCACGTCATGCGGCCGGCAAGGCCCGCGACGCGCCGCCGCCCCTCGGCGTCACTGTGCGTCGTCATGTCCAGGCGGGGCCACACCGCTGCTAATACGAATTACCCAGTGATTATCTCTTGACGTCCCGTTATGCCCGGTCGCAGAATGACCGAACTAATACGCATTATCGACACGGCGGGTGATACGCACTGTGACTGCTTCGGGGCGGCGGCTGACGCAGCAGGACATCGCGCGCATGGCTGGAGTGAGCCAGACGACGGTGTCCCTGGTGCTCAACGGAAGGGCCGAGGGCGAGGTGCGGATCTCGCCCGAAACCCGCGATCGGGTGCTTCAGGTGATCAGGGAGACCGGGTACGTGGCCGACCCCGCCGCGCGCCGGCTCGTCGAACGGCGCAACCGCATCTACGGCGTGTTCACCTACGAGGCCGTCTTCCCCGCGGAGAGCGCCGACTTCTATCACCCGTTCCTCGTCGGGATCGAGGAGTGCGTGGAGGAGGCGGGCTGCGACCTTCTGCTGTTCACCAGCGCCAAGGCGGAGCAGGGCGAGCGGCGGCGGATCTTCAGCGCGGAGAGCCGGATCCGGCTGGCCGACGGCTGCGTCCTGCTCGGCCGGACGATCGACCGCGACGATCTGTCCAGGCTGCTGTCGGAGGGCATTCCGTTCGTCTCGGTCGGCCGCCGCGACGACGCGGGCGGGCCGGTGCCGTACGTCGGAGCGGACTACCCGCCGGCGGTGCGCGCGCTGGTCGAGCGGGCCGCGGCGCTCGGGCACCGGCGGATGGCCTATGTCGGAGCGGGGTCGGGCCCGGAGTCCTACGCCGACCGGCTGCGTGGTTTCACCGAAGGCGTGGCCGCGACCGGTGTCGAAGGGCTGCACCTGACCGCCGCGGACGGGCTGTTCGACTGTGGCGCGAGCGTGGTGTTCGCCGAGGAGCTGGCCGACGGCGTGGCCATCGCCGAGGCCGCCAAGGCCCGCGGGCTGGACGTGCCGCGCGACCTGTCCATCGTCGCGCTGGGCGCGCCCACCAGGCCGGTCTCGACCGACATCGACTTCGCCGGGTTCCGCATCCCCCGGCGCGAGATGGGCCGCAGGGCCGTCGAGCTGCTCACCCAGGTGCTGGAACGCGGCGGCATCCCCCAGGAACTGCTGGTGTGCGAGCTGGTCGAGGGATCGACGCTGGCACCCGTACATGAGGAGAGGTAATCCCCCACGTGGTTGAGATATCGGCAGACGCGCTCGTCGTCGGCGGCGGGCTGGGCGGCGTGGCCGCCGCGCTGGCCCTGCTGCGGGCCGGGCGATCGGTGGTGCTCACCGAGGAGTACGACTGGCTGGGCGGCCAGCTCACCAGCCAGGCGGTGCCGCCGGACGAGCACACCTGGGTGGAGCGGTTCGGCGTCACGGCGAGCTACCGCGCGCTGCGCGACGGCATCCGGCGCTACTACCGCGACCACTACCCGCTGACCGAGCGGGCGCGGGCGTGGCCGGAGCTGAACCCGGGCGCCGGACACGTCAGCAAGTTGTGCCACGAGCCCCGGGTCGCGGTCGCGGTCATCGAGGCGATGCTCGCCCCCTACCGGGGGTCGGGCAGGCTGCGCGTGCTCCAGCCGTACCGGCCGGTCGGGGCCGAGGTGGACGGCGACCGCGTCACGGCCGTGCGGCTCGCGCACCGCGACGGGGGTGACGAGATCACCGCGGTGGCGCCGTACGTGCTGGACGCCACCGAGACCGGCGAGCTGCTGCCGCTGGCCGGGGCCGAGTACGTGACCGGGTTCGAAGCGCAGGACGACACCGGCGAGCCGAGCGCCCCGGCGACGGCGCAGCCGATGAACATGCAGGCCGTGTCCGTGTGCTTCGCGATCGACCACGTGGACGGCGACCACACCGTCGACAGGCCCGCCTCGTACGACTTCTGGCGCGCCTACCAGCCGCCCTTCTGGGGCGACCGGCTGCTGTCGTGGCGCTGCCCGAGCCCGCGGACGCTGGAGATCATGGAGCGTTCCTTCACTCCGAACCCGGGTGACGACCCCCGCCTGGTGCAGGCCGACCAGCGGGTCAACCCGGGCGACGGCAACCTGTGGACGTTCCGCAGGATCGCCGCCCGTGACAACTTCCGGCCCGGCGCGTACGACAGCGACATCACGCTGGTCAACTGGCCGATGATCGACTACCTGGAGGGGCCGGTCATCGACGTGCCGGACGCCGACCGGCACCTGGCGGCGGCCCGTGAGCTGTCGATGTCGGCGCTGTACTGGCTGCAGACCGAGGCGCCCCGCCACGACGGCGGCACCGGCTACCCGGGCCTGCGGCTGCGCGGCGACGTCACCGGCGGCGCCGACGGGCTCGCCCAGGCCCCCTACATCCGCGAGTCCCGGCGTATCCGGGCCCTGACCACCGTCACCGAGCAGGACCTGTCCGTGGCGGTACGCGGCGACAAGGGCGCCGTCACCTATCACGACTCCGTCGGCGTGGGCATGTACCGCATCGACCTGCACCCGTCGACAGGCGGCGACAACTACATCGACGTCGCCTGCTCCCCGTTCGAGATCCCTCTCGGGGCGCTGATCCCGCAGCGGATGAGCAACCTGCTGCCCGCCTGCAAGAACATCGGCACCACCCACATCACCAACGGCGCCTACCGCCTGCACCCGGTGGAGTGGAACGTCGGCGAGGCGGCCGGCGCGCTCGCCGCCTTCTGCCTGGACCGCGCCACCACGCCGCACGCCGTGCACGCGGACGGCCGGCTCCTGGCCGACTACCAGCACCGGCTGGTCCGCGACGGCGTGGAGCTGCGCTGGCCCGACGTCACCGGCTACTGACGCCAGAAGGAGAACCCCCATGAAAGCACCCGGGAAGCTGGCGGCCCTCACGCTGACCGCCCTGCTCACGGTCACCGCCTGCGGCGGCGGCGGCGACGCCGCGCCGGCCGCGCAGGGCCCGCAGCCGCTGCGCATGTCGATCTGGACCTCCAACGAGGCCCACCTGAAGCTGTTCAACGAGATCGCCGCCGAGTACCGCAAGTCCCACCCGCAGGTCGGCGAGATCACCTTCGACCCGATCCCGTTCGAGAACTACACCACCACGCTGACCACGCAGATCGCCGGCGGCAACGCCCCCGACCTGGCATGGATCCTCGAGAACTCCGCCCCCGACTTCGTCGGCTCCGGCGCCCTCGCCCCGCTCAAGAGCAAGGTCGAGAACGCGGGCGAGCTGGTCCCCTCCGCCACCCGGCTGTGGGAGCGCGACGGCGAGCTGTACGCCTACCCGTTCTCCACCTCGCCCTTCGGCGTCTTCGTCAACACCGACCTGGTCAAGGCCGCCGGCCAGAAGACGCCGCGCGAGCTGATCAAGGCCGGCCAGTGGGATTGGGAGCACGCCAACGAGATCAACAAGGCCGTGGCGGCGAAGGGCAAGAACGGCCTGACCATCCTCAACTTCGACTACAAGGCCTGGGACAACCTCGCCACCGTCTGGCAGGGCTGGGGCGCCAAGGCGTGGAGCGACGACGGCGGCACGTGCCAGTTCAACGCTCCCGAGATGGTCGAAGCCATGACCTTCATGCACAACGCGATCTTCACCGACAAGTCCATGCCGGGGCCGGGCACCACCGTCGACTTCTTCTCCGGCGACACCACGATGGCCGTCGCCCAGATCTCCCGCGCCGCCATGCTGAAGGACGCGACGTTCACGTGGGACCTGGTGCCGCTGCCCGCCGGGCCGAAGGGCGAGTACGCGGTCATCGGCCAGGCCGGGATCGGTGTGCTGAAGAAGTCGCCGAGGGCCGAGCAGGCCACCGACTTCCTCGCCTACTTCACCAACGCGGCCAACTCGGCCAAGCTCGCCGCGTACTTCCCGCCCGCGCGTGGCTCTCTGCTGACCGCCGACACCATGGCCAGGACCAGCCCCATGCTGAACGGCGACCAGCTCCAGAAAGTGGTGATCGACGGCATCCAGAAGGGCGTGGTCAAGCCCAGCCACACGGGACAGGCCGAGCTCGCTCAGACCGCCAGGGCCGCACTCGACCCGCTGTGGAAGCCGGACGCCGACGTCAAGGCGGTGCTGGACGGCGTGTGCGCGAAGATCCAGCCGCTGCTGGGCGGATGAGGTGGCGGTGACGGATCTCGGCAACCGGGTGGCGGAGCGCGCCGCCGCCCGGCCCCGCCACTTCTGGACCATCCCCCGGCGCGACGCCCTCGTCGGCTACCTGCTGATCTCGCCGCAGCTCGCCGGGAGCGCGCTGTTCGTCCTGCTGCCGCTCGGCCTGGTCGGCTACTACAGCCTCCAGGAGTGGAACGTGCTGGCGGACACGTTCGAGTTCGTCGGCGGCGACAACTACGCCAAGCTGCTCGCCGACCCGAAGATGGGGCAGGTGCTGACCAGCACCGCGCTGTTCTCGGTCGGCCTGGTCGTGCTCAACCTCGCCCTCGCCCTCGCCCTGGCCATCCTGCTGAACCAGCGGCTGCGCGGCACCACGTTCTTCCGGACGGTGTTCTTCTCGCCGGTGCTGGTGTCGCTGGTCGCCTGGACCATCGTCTGGCAGTTCCTGCTCCAGCAGGACGGCGGCGTCAACGGCCTGCTCGGCGTGGCGGGCGTGGACGGCCCCAACTGGCTGCGCGGCGAGAGCACCGCCCTGCTGTCGGTCGTCGTCGTCCAGGTCGTCAAGAACGTGGGGCTCAACATGGTGCTGTTCCTGGCCGCGCTCCAGGGCGTGCCGCGCCAGCTGTACGAGGCGGCGCAGCTCGACGGCGCCGGCGCCTGGACCCGGTTCCGGCGCATCACGGTGCCCCTGATCAGCCCGACGATCCTGCTCACCTCGATCATCACCGTGGTCGGGTCACTGCAGGTGTTCGCCCAGATCGCCGTGCTCACCCAGGGCGGGCCCGGGATGTCCACCACCGTCCTCGTCTACTACCTGTACCAGCAGGCCTTCCAGTTCCGGCACCTCGGCTACGGCGCCACCCTGTCGGTCCTGCTGTTCGTGATCGTCGCGGCGCTGACGTTGCTGCAGTGGCGGCTGCGCCGGAAGTGGGTCTTCCATGAGTCGTAGGGTCAAGCTCGCGCTGTACGCGCTGCTGTGCGTGTTGTGCGTGCCGTTCGTCTTCCCGACCTGGTGGATGGTCACCTCGTCGGTGAAGCCGATCAGCGACATCTTCGCCTTCCCGCCCGCGCTGGTGCCCTCCAGGTTCGACTTCTCCACCTACGGCAGGGTCTTCGAGCTGCAGCCGTTCGGGCAGCAGTACCTCAACAGCCTCTACATCGCCGCGGTGGTGACCGTCGGCACGATGGCGGTGGCCGCGATGGCCGGCTACGCCTTCGCCCGCATCCGCTTCCCCGGCCAGAACGCGCTCTTCCTGGTCGTGCTCGTCGGCCTGCTGATCCCCAGCGAGGTGACGATCGTCCCGCTGTTCCAGATGTTCCACACGGCGGGGATGACCGACACGCACTGGCCGCTGATCCTGGTGCCGATCCTGGGCGCGCCCAGCGTGCTGGCGACGTTCATCATGCGGCAGTTCTTCATCACGCTGCCCGGCGAGCTGGAGGAGGCCGCCAGGGTCGACGGGCTCGGCCGCTTCGGCACCTTCTGCCGGGTGGCGTTGCCGCTGGCCAGGCCGGCGCTCGGCGCCGTCGCCATCTTCACGTTCCTGCACTCGTGGAACCTCTACCTCGAACCGATCGTGTTCCTGTCGACCCCGTCGAAGTTCACCCTGCCGCAGGCGCTCACCCAGTTCGTCGACGCCTACGGCTCGCCCCTGTGGAACGTGCAGCTGTCCGCCGCCACGATGACCGCCCTGCCGGTCCTGGTCGTCTTCGTCCTGGCCCAGCGGCAGTTCATCGAGGGGCTCGCGCACACCGGTCTGAAAGGCTGACCATGCTCTCCCGCCGCACCTTGCTCCGCGCCACCGCCCTGCTCCCGGTGGCCGCCCCCGTGCTCGTCCCCGGCGCCGCAGCGGCCGAAGTCCCCGACCTTCCGCCGCTGACCATCCTGAACCGTGCCTCGTTCGCCCCCCACGAGCAGCGCTTCGCGCCGTACCTGGCCACCCTCTCCCCCATGGTCAACGACATGGCCGACAGCGGCTTCTTCGCCGGCGGCTGGTGGCGTTCGCCGGCGGCGTCGTTCAACGCCCGCGTGCAGGAGCACGTCTTCACGCTGGCCTGGTTCCACGCCAACGCCCGCCCGTGGAACCCCTACGCCGGGGACGCGCGCCTGCTGGCCGCGCTCGACGCGGCGCTCGGCCACTACCTGTCGCTCCAGCACCCCGACGGTTCCTTCCCCGAGTACAACCGCAACGAGCACGGCCTGGCGCCCACCGGGTTCGGCATCGGCTACCTGGCCAAGACGCTGCAGATCCTGCGCGCGTCCGGGGCGTTGCCCGCCAGGCAGGCCCAGATCACCGCCGCGTTGCACACGTCCATGACCTGGTTCCTGGACCCCGCCAACCACACCGTCTGGCAGGAGCCCCTCGGCTACGCCAACCAGACCGCCTCGGGCCTGGCCGGTGCCTCGCTCGCGCTCAAGCTCGACCCCGACCCGGCGCTGGTCAGGGGCCTGGCCGAGGCGTTCCCCCGGCTGGCCGCGACCGGCGTCAGCTCTGCCGGGTTCTTCCACGAGAAGGGGGGCCACGACATGAACTACAACTTCGAGGTCATGCTCCCCGAGATGGCCGACGCCTACCAGCAGACCTCGGACCCGAATCTGGTGGACATGGCCCGCGCCTTCACCGGCTTCCTGTCCTACAACCTGCTGCGCGAGCCCGACGGCGCCGGGTACATGGTCAACGTCGCCCCCTCCACCCGTACCAGCGCCCGCTGGTACGACGAGGTCCGCCCTGACCCGGACCGGACCGCGCTCAACTGGACGTTCACCCGCCAGGTGCCGCTGCTGTCGGCCTTCCTGACCGCCCGCGAGGACCTCGCCGAGGCCCGCGCCGCCTGGGCCGCGTCCACCGAGCCGGTGACGCCGCTCGCCAAGCAGGACACCTCGCCGCGCATCCTCACCCACGGCCTCCACGGCGAGGGGTTCCCCAGCAGACGGCAGCGGGCCGCCGCCATCGCGGAGCTGCCCTACCTGCGCTCCGACGACTTCGTCGAACTGCGCAAGGACCGCGGCCAGGACTTCCTGTACGTCCGCAAGCCCGGCCTGTACCTGGGCGGCTACTTCGGCGAGCGCGCCTCCCTCGCCCGCACCGGCCTGACCTTCCTGTGGCATCCCGAAGCAGGCACGATCATCTGCGGGCTCAACGACAACAACCACGCCTGCTGGTCCACCGTCTTCCCCGGGCAGGCGCCCGACTCCGACGGCCCCCTGCCCGCCACCTACTTCCACGGCGCCCCCGGCGGCGGGCAGTGGACCGGCGGCCCGGCCCCCGCCGCCTTCGGCATCCGCTACGGCAACGCGAACGTCACCACGGACGTCCTGGTCACCCGGCGGACGGTCCGGCGTACGGTCACGGCGAACGCCGCCGCCACCGAGCAGATCCCCCTCGTTCTCCGTCCTACGGACGTGCTCACCTTCACCGACGGCACCCGGGCCGCGTTCGGCGGCACGACCACCGCCACCGCCGACGGCCTCGACCTGCGCCGGGGCCGCACCACGATCCGCTTGCGCTGGGGCACTCCCCTGCCGGCGACCCTGGCGGCCGGCACCGTGCGCTACTTCCGCGACGGCTCCCGCCGCTTCCACGCCCTGCGCATCCCCCACCAGGGCACGTTCGACCTCACGCTCATCATGGGGTGACCCGGCCGACTGCCCGGATCAGACCCGCCGGGAACGACCGAGGCCGCCGGCGGACATCAGGCACTGCATCTCGACGTGGCCTGCTGATCAGCGTGGGCGGCTGAGGGCGGCCTCGGCCAGATCCGTCCATTTCTCGACCGAGGAGTGGGGCACGACCACCCAGTCCTTGATCGTCCTGCCCTGCCCCGAGGGGTCGAACAGGGACGCCCCGGCCAGCTGGAGCGCGGCTGTGTGTTCGGGGGTGTCCCTGACCAGCCGGAACACCATCGCACCGTCGCGCTGCAGGCTCGCGAAGACCTTCCCCGCCTGATCCTTGAGCGCGGGACTCCCCATCATCCTGGAGATCTGTACGCCCAGGTCGGCCAGCTCGGCGCCGACCTGCCTGAAATCCGCTTCTGCGCTCATCGTCAGTCGGTCCCGAACTCCATGGTGGCGTGGTCGAGCCGCTCGTTGTGGCCGAGACTCTTCCCGCGTGACGCGATCACCTCGGCCCGCCTTCCGGCGGCACGGCGATCAGGCTAGTCGTCCCGGTGGCACCGATCAAGAGCGCGATGTCCGAATACCGCCGAGGTCGGCGGCGCTCACCGCGTTATACCTGACGAACCGGAAGAAGCGCGACGCGTCGTCGCGCTGATCCACGCTCCCAGGCAAGGAACCGACACGCATGATGACAACACTGTTCGACGTGCCACCCGTCGTCTCGCGCAGCGAGGAGCTGCCCGCGCTGGCGGATCTGGATGGGGAGGATCTGTACCGGCAGCTGGGCGAGGGCGGAGTGGCGCTGACGCCGCCGCTGCTGAGCCGAGAGCAGTGCCGGCAGCTCATCGCGACCTTCGACGAGCCGGGCCTGTTCCGCTCGACCGTGGTGATGCAGCGCCACCAGTTCGGCCGCGGCACCTACAAGTACTACGCCGATCCGGCGGCGGTCCCGCTGGTGCAGGCGCTGCGCGAGAGCCTGTATCCGCCGATGGCGTGGATGGCCAACCGATGGGCGCCGATGCTCGGCGAGCGCACCTTCCCCGCCACGCACGCCGAACTGGTCGCCGAGTGCGCCGCGGCCGGTCAGCGGCGGCCCACGCCCCTGATCCTGCGGTACGGCCCCGGCGACTACGCCTGCCTGCACCAGGACATCTACGGCGACATCGTCTTTCCCCTGCAGATCGCGATCATGCTGAACCAGCCGGGTGTGGACTTCACCGGCGGCGAGAACGTGTTCGTCGAGCAGCGCCCCCGCTTCCAGTCCAGGGCGATCGTCGTCAAGCCCGGGCTCGGCCAAGCGATGATCTTCCCGGTCCGGGACCGCCCCGTCCAGGGCAGGAACGGCTACCGACGGCACGCGATGCGGCACGGGACCGGCGTTGTGGAGTCCGGCAGCCGCACCGTGCTGGGCGTCATCTTCCACAACGCTCGCTGACCGCGCGGGACACCGGCTCCCGCACATGCATACGAAAGGAGGCGGCCAACCATGCCATCACACTCGCCGCTGGTCCGCGCCCCGCAGGTCGCCGCTGCCGCGCCGGCCGGCCACACCGCCGCCGAACTGGCCACGCTGATCGACCTGCTCGCCGCGCGGCGGCCACGGGTCGAAGCGGTCACGCTCGGTCACGGCCGCGACCCCGCCTCCACGGCGGCCGTCCAGGCATTCGCCCACGCCTGGCGGGCGCGTGGCGGAGCCGTCCTGACCGTCGTGAGCTGGCCGGAGACCGCGGCGTCCTGGCTGCGCCCGGCCCGACGGTTCGCCGCGGGCGACCCGGACGCCTGGGTGGTCGCCGGCGCCGCGCTGGGATGGGCGCAGATGAGCCGCCGCCTGCGGCACAGCACCACCTGGGACCCGGCGCGGACCTTCGCCTTCGCCTCGATCGGCGGCACCGACATCGTGCGACTGGCCGGCCCCGGCACCCTGGACGGTCTGCGCGGCGCCGCGGCCGACGGCGGCACCTGGCGGCTGGGCCGCCACTCGATCACCTACGCCGGACCGCAGGCGTCATGACGCCCAGACGGATCTCACCGAGAAACTCCCGCAGCGAACGCGGCTCGCGACCCAGGATGTCGGCCACGGTCGTGGTCGTGCTCGCCCAGCGCCCATCCCCGATCTGCGCCATGAGCTCGGCCAGGTCATGCGCCGCCGGGGCGGGCATGCCGCGCTTCTCCAGGTGAACGGCGGCTTCCTCGACCGGCAGGTCCACGTAACGCACGGTCCGGCCGAGTGTTCGGGTGAGCTCCGCGGCGACCTCGTCATGCGTGGGCGCCACCGGCCCGGTGAGCTCGTACGTGGCGTCGGCCCCGACGGGGCGCGTGAGCAGCACGGCCGCCACCGCCGCGATGTCACGCGCGTCGATGTAGCCGACGCCGCCCCTGCCGTACGAGCCGAAGATCCGCCCCTCCTCGTCGACGTCGCCCGGGAGATTCTGCATGAACCCGACGGGCGCCAGGATCGACCACGGCACTCCCGATGCCTTGAGATGCTCGTCGACCTGCCCGTGCTGGCCGAACCCGAGCAGGCTGCCCGACGTCACGCCACGCACGGAGACGGTCACCACCTGCGCCACGCCGGCGGCCGCCGCGTGATCGATGACGGCTCGGTGGGCTCGCACGAAGCCCGGCCACAGCGCGCTGTTGAGAAAGAGCCGGTCACCCGGCTCGATCGGGATGCTCTCCGGCCGCTCCAGGTCGCCGACCACGTACTCGCATCCCAGCTCCTCGCCCTGTTCCACGCGGCGTACCACGGCTCGCACCGCACCACCGAGTTCCTCGATCAGCGCACGCCCGATCGTGCCTGTCGCACCCGTCACCACGATCATCGCGCAACCCCCTAAGCGGAATGTAGGCTTCCTGTTCTATACTAAGCGGAAGCCCGTCGTCCAGTTCAGGGGGAGTTCGATGCGCGCCGATGCCCGCCGCAACCGGGACAGGATTCTGGAGGCGGCACGTGACGCGGTGGCCGAGCGCGGCACGGACGCGCCGATGGAGCTGATCGCCCGCCGGGCCGGCGTCGGCGTCGGCACGCTCTATCGCCGCTTTCCCGACCGCGGCGCGCTGCTCGCCGCCCTGGCGGAGCAGTATGTCCACGGGCTCATGGACGCCCTCGACAGCGCCGTGGCGGCCGAGCCCGACGCGTGGACGGCCGTTCGCGCCTTCGTCCTCCACAGCGTGGCCGAGAGCCGCGGCGCCATCGCGGCCGCGCTGGCCGGGACCTCCGCGCCGCAGGCCAGGCAGGCGCTGGTGCAGCGACTCGACGAGCTGGTACGGCAGGCGCAGGCGGACGGTGCGATGCGTGCGGATGTCGGCACCGGCGACCTCATGGAGCTGCTCAACGTGTTCGCCTGCCACCCGGGCGTCATCCCGGAGCGCTTCCTGCCCCTCATGCTCGACGGCCTCGACCGGCGCTAGCCTGCCGCCGCGGCAGCCGCCTCCCGTCGGGTCACAGCCTTCCGAGCTCCAGCTTCGACGGTTTGCTGTCCGACAGCCGCAGGCCCGGAGTGAGAGCCGCCGTGACGGCGAGCGACGCCACCGCCATCACCGTCATCGTCACGCCGGCCGGCAGGTACTGCGCGATCAGGCCGGCCAGCGTGGCGCCGATCGCCTGCATCGCTTTCATGCCGGAGGCGTGCAGGCCGAGCGCCTGGCCGCGAACATCCTCGCCGATCAGCGCGATCAGCCGCTCCTGCAACAGCAGCGTGGAGGCGAAGCCGATCGAGGCCACCGCGACCGCGCCGGCTGCCACCGGTGTGCCGAGCGGCAGCGCGAACAGCAGGTACGGCAGCGCGAGCAGGAACCGCAGCGGGGTGACGAACCGCCACCGCGTGTCCGGCGGCAGGAACCGCCCGGCGACCAGGTCGCCGAGCAGCATGCCCAGCGCCGCCGCGACGAACAGCGCGGCCGCCGCGTGCGGCGCGTAGGGCACGAACAGCGCCTCGCAGCCCACCACCAGGCCGTTGGGCACCCACATCGACAGGTAGACGGCCCGGCGGGCCGGTGTGGACAGCAGGTGCCGGTTGACCCGCCAGGTCACCGCGACGGACGGGCGGCTGGCCGCCCGCGGCGGCCGGGAGCCGAGTCCGAACCACAGGACCAGCGCCGCGCCGAAGGCCAGCGCCGCACTGATCGCCAGCGTCGTCCGCGGCGACACCACCGCCAGCAGGACGCCGCCGAGCGCGAAGCCGGCGATCTGCATCGCGCCGACCGAGATGTTGAGGACCGAGCGGCCGAGCACGTACCCGCTCTGCGGCACGATCTCGTTGAGCAGGCCGTACCGGACGCCGCCGCCGACCGAGGTGACCAGGCCCAGCGCCAGGATCACCGCGAACATCGCCCACAGCGGCATGCCCGGCGTGGCCAGGACCAGGCCGGCCACGCCGCCGGCGAGCGCGATCAGCGTCAGCGCCGCACGCGGCCGCACCCGGTCGGCCACGGACAGCAGCATGGTGGCGCCGATCAGCTCGGCGAACGACGGCCCGAACATGCTCAACGCGGCCAGCAGCGGGGAGTCCGTGCGGGCGTACACCAGCGTGGCGAGCGCGAGCCCGTTCAGCGTGGTCGAGGCGACGTGCCCGCACGAGGCCGCGAACAGCGGCGTGAACTCGGGCGTGCGGAACAGCTCCCGGTAGGTCTGCATGGGCGGCGCTCTCCTGATCCTTCGTCCGCCGTCAGTGCGTCGCCCGTGGTGTCCCGGCCGGGATCTTCGCCGTTGTGGTGGGCCGGTACCGTACGTTGACCACCGACATGGGGTCGTCCTCGCCGAGGCGGTGCAGGCGGATCGGCGCGCTGCCGGGGTTGTCGTACAGCCGGATGCCCTCGCCGAGCAGGATCGGCGCGATGTGCAGGTCGATCTCGTCGATGAGGCCCAGCTCCAGCAGCTGACGGCCGATGGTCGGCGAGAACACTTCGAGGTTCTTGCCACCGGCCGCCGCCAGGCCGATCCGTACCGCCTCGGCCGGGCCACAGCTCAGGAACGTGACATCGCCGGCGGGCGTCGCATCGTCGGGGTGGTGCGTGAGCACGAAGATCGGCCCCTGCCAGGCGCCGCCGTACGGACGGCTGTTGTTCACGACGTCCCAGCCGTCCCTGCCCCCCAGCACGGCGCCCGTGGTCTCGATGTACTCCTGGTGCAGGCCCGGACGGACCGCGAACCCGGCCATCCAGTCCATCTCGTGCCCGGGCCCCGCCACGAAACCGTCCAGCGACATCAGGAAGTGCCAGAGCACCTTCCCCCCTGCGCTCTGCGGCTCGGTGTCGTGCATGCGTGGCCTCCTGCGATCAGCGCCCTGGGGTTCGGTGACTCGACCGTACGGGGCCACTGGCACATTGTTAAGGTCCACTTCCATGGCAGTCGAATGGTCCGGTCTCACCCCGGAGATCATGCTGCACCTGGACCGGGGTGTCCGCGGCACCCTCGGGGCGCAGTTGCAGGAGGCACTGCGTACCGCGATCCGGTCCGGACGGCTGGAGGCCGGCGAGCGGCTGCCGTCCTCGCGGAAGCTGGCGGCCGACCTCGGCGTCTCGCGCGGACTGGTCCAGGGCACCTACGAGCAGCTGGCGGCCGAGGGATACCTGACGGCCACGGGCGGTGGCACGACACGGGTCGCCCTGGCCCTGCGGCAGTCGACGGTCGAGCAGGTCACGCTCTCCTCACCGGTCGAGGCGGGCATCGCGTTCGTTCCGGGCCGGCCGGACCTGGGCAGCTTTCCCATGCGGGACTGGCTGTGGGCCTGTGGCGAGGCCGCGCGGACCGCGTCGCGCAACGACATCGGCTACGGCGAGGCGGCCGGCTCACCACGTCTGCGCGAGGTGCTCGCCTCCTACGTCCAGCGGGTCCGCGCCGCGTCGATCAGCGCCCACGACGTCATCGTCTGCAACGGCTTCACCCAGGGCCTGGCACTCACCCTCGACGTCCTGCGCGAACAGGGCACCGAGACCGTGGCCGTCGAGGACCCCGGCCACCCGCAGATGGCCATGCACGTCCGCCGCGCCGGGCTGACCCCGGTGCCGGTGCCCGTCGACGCGCAAGGCGTGCGCGTCGGCGAGCTGCGCCGGACCCCGGCCACAGCCGTCATCCTCACCCCGGCCCATCAGACACCCACCGGCGTCGTGCTCGCCCCCGGCCGACGCCAGGAGCTGCTGCGGTGGGCCGAGGAACGCGACGGCGTCATGATCGAGGACGACTACGACTCGGAGTTCCGCTACGACCGCCGGCCGGTCGGGGCGCTGCAGGGTCTGGCGCCCGACCGGGTGGTGCTGATCGGCTCGGTCAGCAAATCCCTCGGACCGACCCTGCGACTGGGGTGGATCCTCGCGCCGTCGCATCTCGCGCCGGCCATCGCCGAGGAGAAACACCGCAGCGACCGTGGATCACCCGGCCTCGACCAGCTCGCGCTCACACGGCTCATCGAGTCCGGCCGGTACGACGCCCACCTGCGCCGGATGCGCAGAGCGTACGCCGCCAAGCGGGTCGCGCTCGCCGAAGCGCTGCGCCGGCATGCCCCCCACCTGCGGCTGACCGGACTCGACGCCGGCTTCCACGCGGCGACGGCGCTGCCCGTGGGCACGGACGAGGCCGCGGTCATCGCGGCCGCCGGACGGCGTTCGATCCATCTGCACGGCATGCGGCGCTACCGGTTCGATCGCGGCAGCGAACCGCCGGCCGTCGTCTTCGGCTTCGGTGACCTCAGCGAGCACGCCATCCGGTCCGGCATAGCCCGCGTCGCGGACCTCCTGCGCTGAGAGAACCTTTGGCAGAGCCTCAGCCGGTCCACCCGGCTCCTGCGATCTCGCCGCTGTCGTGGCGCTCGAGCAGGGCCTCGGCGCCGTTTTCGAGCATCCGGGCCGCGTCCGCCGCACGGGGAAGCATGGTCTTCTCGTAGGCGCGGATGGCTTCGCCGACCGTGGTGGAGCCGGCCAGCGCGAGGGCAAGCTCGCAGGCGTCGAGCATGGCCAGGTTGGCGCCGACGCCGAGCGGGGGCATGAGGTGGGCGGCGTCGCCGAGCGGGGTCACGGTCGGCGTGTGCTCCCCGGTGTGCGGGACCAGCAGGGCGAACAACGGACGATCGACGTACGGTCCGTCGTTGTCGGTGATCATCTGGAGCATGGGGGGCGACCAGCCGGAGAAGGCGTCGAGCAGCCGGGCGCGGATGCCGGCGGTGTCGTCGACGCGCAGGCCGCTCGCGGTGATCCAGCCGGCGGGCAGGCGCTGCATGATGTAGACCCGGATGTGGTCGCCGCTGTTGCGCTGGGCGAACAGGCCGCGGTCGCCGTCGGCCGCGGTCGCCGTCGGCCGCGGCGGCGCTCCCCTGGCCGACGAGCGCGGCGAGGCCGGGATGCGCGTTCTCGACGTCCTGGAACCAGGCCTCCAGAAAGCTGACCCCGGTGTACCGCGGCGCGGCCGGCGACACCGCCGGGCGGACTCGGGAGAACGCACCGTCGGCGCCGATGACCAGGTCCGTCTCGACGCTCGCGCCGTCGAGGAAGTGCACCCGCCGCGGCCCGCCGCCCTGATGGCCCCCGGAGACGATGGCACCGCGTTACGCCTGCTCTTCGCGGAACTCCTCGACCGCACCGAGAACACGCACATGGTCGCCGCCCTGATGGCGGGCGCCGATGTCCGCCACGACATGGGCGAGGAGCACCCCGCCGCGCCCACCGGCTGGTTCGCGCCGGCCCTTGACCTCACCACCGGCGACGGGCACACGCGGCGGCTCGCCGAGCTCCTGCGCGAGGCCCGCCCCCTGCTTCTCGACCTCACCGGCGGGAACGACCTCGCCGCCGCCGCGGAGCCCTGGACCGGCCGGGTGCACCGCGTGACCGCAACCGCCGACGACCCCCCGGCACCCGCACTGCTCATCCGCCCGACGGCTACGTCGCCTGGGCGGGCGCCGACCCCGACGGCCTGAAGACGGCCCTCACCCGCTGGTTCGGCCGCGATGACGTCAGCGCCAGCGTGGAGTGAGTACTCACTCCGTTGATTGATCGCATGCCAGAGACACCACGTCGGCGCCGCGCGCCGGGCATGAGCCCAGAACGACGCAGGGCATGATCCGCATGCAGGCGGTGCTGGCCGGCATATCCCCGCCGCCACCGTCTTACACGCTGCCAGGCCCAAGCCCGCGCTGCTGATGGCCGGAAGCCCGCCCTTCCTCACCTTCGACCAGCGACACCCCGACGCGTGCGGCGGAGTCAGGCCGCGGACGTCGGGAAGCGGCCTCGCAGCGGAGCGCTGTCCGGTGACTCGGCCGCGCCGAGGCGCATGATCGGCTCCAGCAGGCCCGGGAAGCGCTCGCTCATGTCGGCTTCGCGCGGCTGGATCCGCCGGTGGCGGCCCTCGACGGTCATGCTGATCAGCCCGGCCTCGCGCAGGATCCGCCAGTGATTGGACAGCGTCGACACCGGCACCTCCAGACCGTCGGCGAGAACGGCACAGGTCAACCCGGGAGTGGCCCAGGCCCGCCGCACCAGCTCCAGGCGAACCGGATCACTGAGCGCGTGCAGCACCGGCGCGAGGGTCAATGACTCGCGCGCCGGCTCGGGTAGCGGTCGCATGCCTCCACACTACCCGATGCTTCGATAGTTCGGGATTATGGAACTATGGTGGAGAGAGCATCCGCATCGTGAGAGGGACCACGTTGACCGCACACGAAAGCACGACCACGGCCGGATCGCCGGAGGCCGGAGGCATTCGATCGAACCGGGCGGTGTTGCTCACAGTGACCTGCCTGGGCCAGTTCATGGTGCTGCTCGACAGCACGATCGTCGGCGCGGCGCTGCCCGACATGCAGCAGCGGCTCCACACCGGGCTGACCGGTCTGCAGTGGATCGTCGACGCCTACGTGCTGCTGGTGGCCATGCTGCTGCTGTCCGGCGGCGTCTTCGCCGACCGGTTCGGCCGCAAGCGGGTGTTCCTGGCCGGCGTCGTGGTGTTCACCTTCGCGTCCGTGCTCTGCTCCGTCGCCCCCTCCATCGGCTGGCTGATCACCGGACGGGTGGTGCAGGGCATCGGAGCCGCGGCGCTGAGCCCAGCCTCGCTGGCCCTGCTCGCCGCCGCCTATCCCCTCGCGCAGGAACGAGTCAAGGCGATCGGGCTGTGGGCCGGGTTCAGCGGCATCGGCCTGGCCGCCGGACCGCTGGCCGGCGGCATCCTGGTCGACGCCTTCGGCTGGCCCGCCATCTTCCTCGTCAACGTGCCCATCGGCGCGGTGCTGCTGCTGGCCGGGCTGCGCGTCCTGGGCGAGTCCCGCAACCCGGGCGCGCCGGCGATCGACATCCCGGGGACGGTCCTGTCCGTCGCGGGTGTGGGAGCGCTGACCTATGGGCTGATCGAGGGCGGTTCCCGCGGCTGGACCTCACCGGTGATCCTGGGCAGCTTCGCCGCCGCGGCGGTGATCCTCGCCGTCTTCGTCGTCGTCGAAGGACGCGGTTCGACACCGATGCTGCCACTGCGACTGTTCCGTCAGCGGCTGTTCACAGTGTCCAACACCGCGATGGTCGTGGTCGGGTTCGCCCTCATGGGGTCGTCGTTCTTCTTCTCCCAGTTCTTCGTCTACGTGCAGGGCAGCTCCATTCTGCGCGCCGGCCTGCAGACCCTGCCCGCCTCCCTCGCCATGGTGATCGTCAGCCCGTTCGCGGGCCGCTTCGCCGCCAGGTACGGGTTCCGCGTCGTCGTCAGCATCGGCCTGGCGCTGGCCGGGCTGGGGCTGCTGGCGCTGGGCCTCGTCCACGCCGACACCGGCTACGGGAACGTGTGGTGGCGGCTGGCGGTCGTCGGCATCGGGTTCGCTCTGACCATGTCCCCGCTGACCGGCGCCTCCATCCAGGCGGTCAGCCCGCAGGAGGGCGGCCTCGCCTCGGGCGTCAGCAGCACCACCCGGCAGATCGGCGCGGTGCTCGGCGTGGCGGTGCTCGGAGCGATCGTCCACACGCGGGAGTCCGGCGGCGCCTCCTTCGAGGCCGGCCTCAACAGCGCCTTCCTCGCGGCGGGTGCCGTCACCTTGGTCAGCGCCGTGTTCACCGGCCTGTGGCTGGTGAGGTCCAAGCCGGCGCAGGGCTCCACGCCGCAGGCCCGATCCACCGACTCACCCACGGTCACGACGCCCTCCTGACATCGCCCGCCCCACAGCCCCGCCGAGAAAATACGCGACGTCATGGATCAACGAGGACCGGAACTGTCCTGCTTGGCTGACAGAGTTCTCAGCACGGCAGCGGACATCCGGTCCGGGCCCGAACACCTTGTGGAGTGAGCATGTTCCTGGTCACCGGCGCCACCGGCAACGTCGGACGCATCGTCGTCGAGCGGCTCCTCGCCCGTGGAGAGAAGGTGCGGGCGCTGGTGCGGGACCCGCAGCGGGCCAACCTGCCGGAGGGCGTCGAGGTGGTGGAGGGCGACCTGTCCCGCCCGGACACCCTCGCCGCGGCACTCGACGGTGTCACCGGCGCGTTCCTGTACGCGGTGCCCGGCAGCGGGCCGGCCTTCGCCCAGGCGGCCGGGCGGGCCGGGGTCGAACGCATCGTCCTGCTGTCGTCCAACGGGGTCGACGACACCGCCACCGAGCAGGCCAACCCGATCGCGGCCTACCACGCCGAGATCGAGCAGGCGCTGCGCGCCGCCGAGCCGGCCTGGACGTTCCTGCGCTCGGCGCACATGGCCACCAACGCCCTGCCGTGGGCGGGCCAGATCCGCGCCGGCGACGTCGTCCGCGCCCCCTACGCCGGCGCCACCAGCGCACCCGTCCACGAGGCCGACCTCGCCGATGTCGCCGTCGTCGCGCTGACGCAGGACGGCCACGCCGGCCAGGTCTACCCCCTCAGCGGCCCGCAGTCCCTCACCGCCGCCGAGCAGGTCGCCCTGATCGGCCAGGCGCTCGGCCGCCCGCTGGCCTACCACGAGCTGACCCCCGAGGTCGCCCGCGAGCAGATGAGCCGCTTCATGCCGCCGTTCGTCCTGAACACCCTGTTCGAGCAGTGGGAGCAGTCGGTCGGCCATCCCGCGCCGGTGTACGACACCGTCGAGCGGCTCACCGGCCGCCCCGCCCGCACCTTCGCCCAGTGGGCCGCCGACCGCGCCGCCGACTTCTCCTGAAGCAGGCCGGCCGTTTCCCGGCCGATCAGCGTCCGCCTGGCGGGGCCCGCCGGTCATCCGGCCGGCGGGCCGCCCTCGCCCGGCGTGCCGAGCGCATGGCCGATGCGCGCGTGCAACGTCGTGAAATGCTCGACGAGCTCGGCCGGCTCGTGGACGGTGAAGTCGAAGCCGAGCAGGGTCACATGCAGGGCGAGCCCATCCAGGGAGTTGGAGCCGGCCCGCAAGGTGCAGGTGCGCTCATCGACGGCTTCGACCACCCCGGCGTCGGCCGGCACCCGCTCGGCCACCTGCGCCGCCGGGGCGAACATCGTGAACCGCGCCTGGTAGCGATACCGGTCGACACCCACCGCCCAGGACGCGTACCCGCCGATGTCGCCCGCCGGCGGCTCGCGCGGCGTGAACCGCGGGCCGGACGGGACCTTCGGCTGCAGCCGGTCGACCCGGAAGGTCCGCCAGCCGTCCCGGTCGAGGTCGTAGGCCACCAGGTACCAGCGGCGCCCGGCATGGACGAGCTTGTGCGGCTCCACCGTACGGGTGCTGTCGGTGCCGTCGTGGCCGCGGTAGTCCATACGCAGCCGCTGATGGCCGCGGCAGGCCGCGGCGATCGTGGTCAGCACCTCCGCCGAGACCACCGCAGCCGGCCGATGCTGCGCCACGGTGGCCCCGTCCAACGCCGAGACCCGGGAGCGCAGCCGCGGAGGCAGAATCTGTTCCAGTTTCGCCAGGGCCCGCACCGACGTCTCCTCGATCCCCGCCACCGTCCCGTTCGCCGCCGTCCGCAACCCCACCGCGACCGCCACGGCCTCCTCGTCGTCGAGCAACAGCGGCGGCATGGCCGCCCCGGCGCCCAGCCGGTACCCGCCGATGTTCCCGATCGTGGCGTGCACCGGGTAACCGAGTTCACGTAGCCGATCGACGTCACGGCGCACGGTGCGCACCGTCACCCCCAGCCGGTCGGCCAGCTGCGGACCGGACCAGTCCCGATGCTGCTGCAACAACGACAACAACCGAAGCAACCGCGCAGACGTTTCAAGCACCCCTGCATTGTGCCCGGCAACGAGGACCGCACCTGACCTCCTTGGCCGGCACCATCGTCTCCCAGGGCACCCACCGAACCCCCGCGCGAGGCCGAACACCTCGCGTCGACCCCCAGGAGCCATCTCTTGAACAGCGAGATCAAGCCGTTCCGCGTCGACATCCCCCAAGCCGACCTGGACGACCTGCGGCGACGCCTGACCGCCGTCCGCTGGCCCAGCCAGATCCCGGACACCGGCTGGAGCCGCGGCGTGCCGCTGACGTACCTGAAGGAACTGACCGAATACTGGACCACGACGTACGACTGGCGCGCGACCGAGAAGCGGATCAACCACCACCCCCAGTTCACCACCGAGATCGACGGACTGGACATCCACTTCCTGCACATCCGCTCGCGCCACGAGCAGGCGTTCCCCCTGATCCTCGCGCACGGCTGGCCCGGCTCCTTCGCGGAGTTCCTGGAGGTGATCGAGCCGCTGACCAACCCCGACGACCCGGCCGACGCCTTCCACCTCGTGATCCCCTCACACCCGAACTTCGCCTTCACCGGCCCGGCCACGACGGGCTGGGACTCCCGTCGCATCGCAGGCGCCTACGCCCAGCTGATGGCCCGGCTCGGCTACGACCGGTACGGGGCGCAAGGCGGCGACTTCGGCGCGTTCATCGCCCCCGACCTCGGGCGCGTGGACCCCGAACACGTCGCCGGCGTGCACGTCAACGCCGCCACCGCCGGATTCATCCCGTTCGGCGGCGTGCCCGAGGGCACGGAGCTCACCGACGCCGAACAGGCCCGGCTCGACCGGATGAACCGGTTCCTCTCCGACGGCAACGCCTACTTCCAGATCCAGGCGACGCGTCCGCACACGCTCGGTTTCGGCCTCGCCGACTCCCCCGTCGGTCAGCTCGCCTGGATCGGCGAGAAGTTCCACGACTGGGCCCACCCGGCCGGCTCCATCGGACCGGACGCCGTCATCACCCACGCGATGATCTACTGGCTGACCAACACCGGCGCCTCCTCGGCGCAGATGTACTACGAATCCCTGCACACCCGCACTTGGCCCACGCCCTCACAGGTGCCCACCGGCGTGGCCAACTTCGCCGAGGACATCGCGATCCGCCGCTTCGCCGAACCTCTCAACACCATCACCCACTGGGCCGAGTACGACCGCGGCGGGCACTTCGCGGCGCTCGAGGTCCCCGATCTGTTCACCGCCGAAGTACGCACCTTCTTCCGCACCGTCCGCTGAACATCCGACCGGGAGCCCCTGCGCAGCCGTACCCGCGACGTCAGAGACGGTTCGGAGGAGATCCGTACGCGGTCACCTCCGAACCGGAGCTCTGAGTGGTGACCTCGGCATGCCCGTCCGGAAATCGCGGAACGCTCCTTGCCGCAATACCTCCTACCGTGATCACCATGACCGCGATCGAACCTTTCAGCATCGCCATCCCCACGACCCACCTCGACGACCTGCGGCGGCAGCTCACCGAGGCCCGATGGCCGGACGAGCCGCGCGGCGCCGCCTCCGGCCGCGGTGTCCCACTCGCCGACCTGCGCGCCCTCGCCGAGCACTGGCGTGACCGATTCGACTGGCGGGCGCAGGAGGCGCGGCTCAACACCTTCCCCCAGTACGTGACCGACCTCGACGGCCGAATCCTCGCTGGCCGAGCTGATGACCAGGCTCGGCTACGAGCGGTTCGCCGCGCACGGCGGCGACGTCGGCGCCGGGATCACCGGGATGCTGCCGATGGCCGCCCCGGGACGCGTGATCGCCACGCACATCAACGGCCCCGGCCCCTACCCGTTCGGACCCCCGGTGGACCAGCGGGGGCTGAACGAGGCCGACGCCGCGCGGGCCGCACGGTTCAACCAGTTCCAGCGCGACGGGCTCGGCTACCTGCACCTGATGTCCACCCGGCCCGCCACACTCGCCTACGCGCTGACCGACTCGCCGATCGCGCAGCTCGCGTGGATCACCGAGAAGTTCACCGAGTGGAGCGACGTGCCCGTGCACGTGGACGACCTGGTGACCACCGTGAGCCTGTACTGGTTCACCCGCTCGGGCGCGTCCTCGGCGCACTTCACCTACGAGGGCATACAGGCCTTCCGCACGTTCGCCGAGCACGCGAACACAGACCCGGGCGCGGCAACACTCGCGCCGGGCGGCGTGCCGACGGGGGTGGCGGTGTTCGCGACCGACCACTCGATCCGCTCGCTCGTCGATCCCGCGACGACAGCGGCACGCTGGACGGAGTTCGGCCGCGGAGGGCACTTCCCCGCGCTGGAGGTGCCGGAACTGCTCGCCCAGGACCTCCGGGAGTTCCTGCGTGCGTATCGATGATCGCACGCTGAACCGGGTGACGCTGGAGCGGCAACTCCTGCTGCGACGCTCGCCGATGCCGCCCCTGGAGGCGATCGGCCGGCTCGTCGGATTACAGGCCCAGACGAGCAACGCCCCCTACCTCGGCCTGTGGACGCGGCTCGCCGGCTTCGCCCAGGCCGATCTGACCGACCGCCTCACCGACCGGTCCCTCGTACGGGCCTCCCTGCTGCGCGGGACGCAGCACCTGGTGCGCGCCGACGACTACTGGTGGCTGCGTCGGCTGATCGGACCCCCCCTGGCCCGCGGCCGCCAGGCCGCCTTCGGCAGACAGACAGCCGGCCTGGACCTGGCCGAGCTGGCGTCGGCGGCCACCGAGCTGCTGACCGGCCGAACACTGACCCGTCCTCAACTGGGCGCGGCGCTGGTACGCCGCCGCAGCAGGATCATGTCCGGCGACGTGCGCCGGCGGGTGTGCCTCGGCGCGATGGTGGCCGCCACCGTGCTCATCGGCGGCACCGTCAAAGGCACCTGGAAACTGGCCCTGAGCGACCGGCGGGCGACCCTGACCGTGTTCGAGCGGCTGCCGCGCACCGATCACGCGCGCACCGAGGCGGAGGGGGGCGCCGCTCCTCGACTTCGCGGCCGGGGACGCGCCCCGGCGAGACCTGGTCTGGGCCTGAGTCGCCCCCAACACCTCGATCACCCAGCGGCGCCCGTAGACACGATCCTCTCCAGCACAGAGGTGAACAGGTGCCGTCTGTCCGGACGCGCCCTCCCCGCGGCATACCTGAGCGCAGGGATCACCGGCGCGCCCACAAGGACGAGCCCGTCGCAGGCAGCCCTTCGGACCGCGGGATGGGAGTGCGTGAGCAAGCCGACCAACGCGGGAATGGCCGGCTCCCACGCCGCGTGACACAAGATCCTGACCGCCGAACGCACGATGTCGGGTTGCCGATCGTCCAGCAGCAGCGAAGTCCGCTCCAGATAGTCCCCGCGACTCATCACCTTGCGGGAGATCCGGTGGGCATGCAGCCGCACCCTCGCCTCGGGATGGCCAAGCGACTCGACGAGCAACTCCTCGAACTCCAGATCCCGCGACTCGGCACCGCGACCCGCCCGCCGGTCCCCGTCGTGCCGGCGCAGCCGAGCAGGGTCATCGTCGTAACACTCGGCGAGCAGCGTCAACGCCCGACGGATCTGCTCAGGACCGCCCGTACGGGCCAGGCGGAGCAGCTCCGCCCGGGGCGGCCGTTGCTCCCGCGCGGCCACCTGCGGGACACCCGTTCGGCTACGCAGCGCCGAGAGAACAGCGGAATCCTGCCGGGCCGCATCGGGATGACGCAGCGGCCCTTCCACCAGCACGACCCTGTCCGCGAGGTCATCACGTCCTTCTTCGCGCAGCCGCCGGCGCACCCGCACCAACGCCGGCGTACGCAGCAGCGCGACACCGGAGACGAGATCGAGCAACCCCAACGCCCCGGCTTCGAGGCGACTGGACAGGACCTCGGCCAGGACATCAGGCTCCGCCCCACGCAACGCCCGCTCGGCCGACGCGCGCAGGGCCGGCCCACCACGCTCCCACCATGACAACAGCAGGGGAACGAGCCGCTCCACGTCCGGCGGGTCCAGAAGGGCGGCGACCCGGGCGATCCGCTCGCGAACCGCGTCGCCACCCGAGCCGAGCCCGCCCGCCTCACGCAGCTCGGTCTCACCCATGAGGGTCAAGGCATGCGCGAGATCCGGGGTGACGGCCAGATCGACCCGGCCATGGACGAAGGCACGCAGCACCGTGAGCCGGAACCCGGGTTCGGGCCAGGCCAGCAACACCCGAGCCGCGGCAACGCGCCGATCCCGCGCGGGATCGTCGAGCATCTCCAACAGCCGCTCACGCAGAGCCGCCGAGCGGAGCCCGTCCCGATCAGCAGGACGAGGGACACCGACGCCCGACCCGAACCGGCGGGCGCCCTCCGAGATCGTCCACGGCGGCGCGTCGAACGGCTGCAGCTCGATCATCCAGTCCAGCAGGACGTCTCGCACCCCCGTGCCGGCCGCCGCGAAGAGACCGATCAGTGCGCCGAGCCGATCACGCGAACCCACAGAGCCCGACAAGTCGAAACCGTCCATCGACCGGTCCGCGAGACGAAACCGCCGAAGGGCGTCCGGCGTGCGTGCGGCCACAGCCAGGGCCGCACGCCATCGGCGTACGGCGGGACCCTCATCCACCTCACCGCTGCCACTCGATGCGACGCCCCCCGACGCGACGCCGGCGACCGGCCGCGGCAGCCCGAACGCCTCCCACAGCACCTCTTCCTCAGCCAGCCACGCGTTCGCACCCGCGCGAGCGGCAGCCAACGCCCGCCCAAGATCGGTACGGGTCAGCACCGCGCCGCATCGGCGCAACAACACCAGCATCGACCGGCTCCCCGCTGCCCCCGCCGGCAGCGCGCGAATCCGCGCGACGATGTCGAACCTCTCCATGCAGGACAAGTCAGCGAAAGACGGCCGCGCGACCATGTCTTCAAGCAGCGCCAGCAGACGACCGCGATGAGCATCACCGACGACGGCCAACCCTGCGACCAGCGTCCGCGCCGACCGCACCAAGACCTCCATCTCGCCGGCCGTCCACGGCGGCGGGCAGAGCGCCAAAACGAACCGCAGGACGCCACCACGACGTTCTGCCCCTCCCGCGGCCAGCTCCAGCCAGCGTGCCAGCATCGGCCGCAGCCCGCCCAGCCCACGCGCGGCCGGCCCGTCAGGGTCACGCTCATACCCCTCCACCAGGCGCCATGCGATCTCGGCGTCCCAACCACGACCCGCCAGGGCGACGACATCGGCATCCGGCAGAGCAGCCATCGGAGCGGCCGGCGGCGAGACACCGCGCGCTGCCATCCGCTCCGCCAACTCCGCAGCCGTACCCGAACCAAGGGCGAGCCGGCCCGCCGCGACGAGACGGATCAAGCCCGCCCCGGCCGACGACCCCTGGTCGGCAAGCGCGCCGACCGCACGCGCGGACAACTCCCCATCCAGACCCCCCAGCAGCAGGTCACGGGTACGGTCATCCACAGCGCCGTCAGCCGCAGCGACGACAGTCGCGGCATAGGCGTCACCGAGGATCGCCCGCAACGCCTCGACCAGCGCCGCCCGCAGGCCCGGATTGTCATGCCGGCCGAGCCAGAACAACAACTTCGGCACGGCCACCGGGGCACCGGCACGAACCAGCACAGTCGCCGCCGCCTTCTTCACGTTCATGTTGGGATGGTCAAGACACGCCGCGACCGCCGCGGCCGCCCAGCACGCGCGCGCATGCCCGAGCGCGAGCAGCGCCTGCCGTACCGTCTGCACATCCGGGGCGGTCGTGAGCGGGATCAAGCTCGCCGACAACGCCTGCGCGTCCTCACCGTCGGGATCGCGGGCAAGCAGCGCGATGACATGCTTGCGAACATGACGGTCACGATGGCGCAGCAGCCCATGCACTCGTGACCGGATTCCACGATGAGACGTCCGCAGCAGCAGCCGGAGCAGAATCATCTGCTCAGCCGCCGTGAGCGCCGGACGGTCCAGCAGATCCAGCGCGATACCCGCCACCAGCGCGTCGCCGGCCTCCCGCGCGTCCGCGACGTCCAGAAGACAGCGCGGCCGAACCTTCCCCCTGTCGTGAAGACGACCACCAAGATCAGCAACAGCCGCGACGACCTCCGACGGCACCTCCGGTTCGCCGCCACCGCCGGACGCCCCCGGCGCCCAGGAGCCCGCGAGATCCGACACGACCCGCAACAGCAGGTCAGCGATGGCGGGCACCGTCGCCGAACCGCCATTTCGCGCCAGCCTGCACAGAGCAGCCACAGGCTCGTCCCGGTCCAAAGCCGCCCGGAGCAACGCCAACTCCCGCTCGTCCGGACCACCCAGATCGACAGCGATCCGACCAGGCACATCCCGCGGATCCAGCCGCACCAAGATCGACTGCCGCCCGTCAAGGTCCTCGGTGAGATGCCACAGCACCTCCAAAGCCCGGCGGCGCACCGGCCGCAGATACGACACCACACCGCCCGCGACGTCTGCGCCCTCCGGCGCCTCCAGACCCAGCCCGGCCCGCAGCACCGAAACCGTCCGGGCACCGCCCACGGCTTCAAGAGCCTCCAGCGCCGCCGCGGATGACCGTGGCAACACGGCGAGGACAGCCTCCTCACCCGCCGTGTGGCGCAGCGCACGAATCGCCCCCAGGAACGGCCGCGGATCCGGCACGACACGCAGCAGGCCGGCGACCCTCTCCCCCACCGGCAGATCCCCCGCCCCCTGAGCAGCCAAAGCGACCAGAAGCTCCAGCCGCCGCGGCCAGTGCGGATCGTCCACGGCCGCATTGGTCAGCTCCTGCAGCAACTCTCGCCGGCACGTGAACAAGACAGTGGCCACCTCACCCGCAGGCACCGAGTGGTCGGCGAGCGCCAGACGCACGATCGCCGGCACGTCCTCACCCGCTGGGAAATGCCCACGCCGGTGCAGGCCACGCAGGCACCGCACGGCCGGCCCGGCGAGCATGAGCGGGTCGACCGCCGCGATGCCCACGAGGTCGCGGACGTCATCGCGGCTCGCAAGGTCGCCAAGCAGCTCCAGCGCACGCCCCCGCAGCCCCGAAGGCCGATCCCGGTCGGCGACCACGTCGCGCAGCACGCCCTGATGCCCGTGACGCGCCGCGGCATCGATCACCGCCTCGGCCACCGCGCAGACGGCAGAACCAGACTCGATGTCGAGGAGCCGATACAGAAGCTCTTGCGGCAACGGATCCAACGCGGCCCACGGCTCAGACAGCTCACGCAGCGCGGCCGCGGCAAGGCAGGCCCCGGCAGCGTCCGCACCGGGCTCACCGCCCGGTTCCCTGACAACCGATCCGACCAGCCCCACCACGAGCCGCCGGGCCCGCGCCGGTGCCAGCAGACCGGCGTGTACGGCCTCGCGCGTGATCCGCAGAGCCTCCGACCACAACACAAGATCCTGCCGGTCCGACAACTCCCGGACGAAACCCTCTGGTTCCTCCACATCGACCGCGCCGATCCCGCGGACGGCCTGGTACAGCAGCTCACCCACGGGTTCGTTGCGCAGGATCTCAGGCCGGTCAGTGATCTCGGCACGCAGCCAGGCGATGTGAACCCGGGCCGGCACATCCGCCGCGCGCCACTGCGGCCAGGGCCGGGGACGGACGTGGGCCCGAAGCCGGAGATAAAGGTGAGCCAGAGCCAGCGCCGCCTCCGGCGGACCCTCCAGCGAGCCCGGCAACGCCGCCGCGAATGCGGCCTGCTCGCAACGGTCTTCAGCTCCCCTCGCGTCAAGGCGTTCGGCAAGGCCGACCAGGCCCAGTCCCCGCAGTCGTGGGTCTTCATGCCTGATGAGAAGCCGCAGGGTGGCCGGCGGACAGCTCAACGGATCAAGGCCGGCAGAAAGCACATCCACGTCACCGCGGCGTATGGCGGTAAGGACCGCATCGTCGACCGACGTCATGCGCTATCAACTCCAGCCGGACCAGCGAATACCGCCAAGCGTAGCGAAACGCTCGCCACGCCCGACCCGGACGGGACGCGCTTGCCGACGGGTCGACTTGGCGCCCCGTCGTCCCATGGCCGCGCGCTGCTGCGACCGACGACAGGCGGCATCTTGGTTGTCGTCGGACGTACGGGCGAAGCCCGTCCCTTTTGCGGTGTTTTGGGGTTTTTCTCGAGCCCGACGCCTTTACATTGTAGATTTATTAGTTGGAGACCGTCAGCGCCTACTCCACCGGCGCGATCAGGCGCGAGAGCGCGAACCTGCGGGCCGAGCGCGCCACGGGCCTGTCCAAGCGAGACTGGCAGCGCGCCCACGGCCCGCACGTGGAAAGGATGCTGGCCACGGGCCGCTTCCCGGCGCTGGCCAAGGCCGTGCACGACGGCACGGAGGTGGACGCCGAGGAGACCTTCGCGACCGGCCTGGACTGGGTCCTCGACGCCGTGGCCGCCAAAACTCGCCCGGCCGCCGGCGTGACGCTCAGGATTTCATCCGTGGCACCCGCATCGGTGGTCAGTTCGGGGTTCCGCTGCCCTTGCAACCTGTGTCGATCCGGCCCGTCTCGAAGTACTCCACCACGTCGGCGGCGCACTCGGGCACCCGAGTAGCCGAGACGTGCACGTCGTCGGCGATCGTGTAGACGCTGCCACCGATGGCGCGCCGCGTCTGCAACGTCCAGTCATAGACGGACATGAACTCATACAGGTGCCCCGCCAGCACCAATGACCCGCTCCCCCGCTTCAACGTGGGCCGCTGTACGGGCAGCGGCCACCCCTGGCACAGGGCACCCCCGAATCCCCCGGACCGGCCGGTCGCCGGATGGCGCTTCACGAGCTGCTGGTAGGCACGCCAAGCGGTGCCGAAGTCGGGCCGGCTGCTGTCCTCGTTGCACTTGACCGCCCAGTTCATGGTCATGTTCAGCATTTCGGGCGCGCCCGGCAGGGGGGTGCCCATCATCTGACCGCCGCTGAGCATCTCCTTGACGGTGGGCGGGGCGGTGGTGCCCGTCGCCGTCCGCAGTTCGGCCAGTGCCTTGCCCGCGCGTGCCCACTCGGTCGAGATGCGCTTGGCCAGGTCGGCGACGGCCGAGCCGTCGATGGGCCGCGGCAGGTCGGTGTAGGTTTTGGGGCTCTTGTCGTAGTCGCGGACCAGCTTGGCCACCTGCTCGCGCACCTGCCGGGCGGTGGCGCCGAGACCGTAGGTGTCGTCGCGGTGGCTCAGCCAGGTGGCCATGCGCCCGAAGTTACGCTCGGCCGCCTGCGCGCTGCCCTTGGTGTGCTTCATGAGATTGGTCCACGGCGGCGCGACGCTGTCCAGGAACGCCCGTCCGGTGCGTACGGGGAACAGGCTGCGGTACACCATGCCCAAAGAGCTGCCCCAGGACAGGCCGAGCAGGTTGAGCTCGCGCTCACCCAGCGCGGTCCGCACCAGGTCCAGGTCCTTGGCCGCGTTGTCGGTGGTGAGCTGTCCGAGGAAGGCGCGGTCGAAGCGTCCGCACTTCTGGTTGGCGGCGACCTGGGCGTCGTACATCTTCCTGGCCGCCTCCTTGGTCAGCGCGCCCGGCTCCTGCGGACCTCCTGGCGAGAGGGGGCAGTCGACCTTGGTGCTGTAGCCCACTCCGCGTGGGTCGAAGCCGATGATGTCGTATCGCTCGTTGAGCGCTGCCGCCTCCTTGTTGAGCACGGTCCGCACCGGGTCCAGGTAGCCGCTTTGGCCGGGCCCTCCCGGCAGGATGGCGAGGGCGCCGAGCCGGTGGGTCTTGTCGGTGGCGGCCAGCCGGGTCACCGCGATGTCGATCTTCCGCCCGCCGGGGTCGCGGTGGTTCAGCGGGACGCCGACCGTCCCGCACTCCAGGCGCTTCATCAGCGTACGGAAGGCCGGAACCTGCTCCTGCGTCACGCGCAGGCTCCGGATCACCTCATCGGAGTAGTCCGGGCAGGATTTCCACTGAACGGACAACACACCCGCCTGTACGGCGGCCGTCGCGGGTGCGGGGAGGCTCAACGCCAGTACCGCGCCTGCCAGCCCGGCCAGGCCCATATTCATTGTCATGATTTTCTCTTTCAGGCGATTTCACTACCGGCTGGCCGGTACCGATCAACGGCCGCCGTGGTGGATGGCTTCGGCTATTGGCCGGGGCAGAGGACGGCCTTCGCGGCCTGGGTGACGGCGTCACCGACGGCCATGGCCTGCTCGTTATCGATCTTCAGCGTGGCGGCCACCGCGAACTGAATCCGGCCGTCGGTCGAGGAGAAGGTGGTGGAGCTGATTCCGGGCATGCCGCCCGAGGCCGCGGAGACCGTTCCGCCGCACAGTTCGGGGAAGGGCCGTGGCAGCTGTCGTTGCAGGTCCGCCGGCAGCAGCTTGCCCTGGTTGAGCGCGCGGTAGTAGGCGCTGACGTCGTGCGCGGTGGAGATCGCACCTTCGGCGCCGATGGTGGCGTTGAGCCGGTCGACGTCGCGTGGCCTGCCCTTGGCGTCGGGGTAGTAGCCGTGTCCGTGCGGGCCCTTGATCTGGTCGGAGACCTTGGTGGCCAGATAGGTGTGCTTCATGCCGAGCGGGGTGAACAGGCGCCGCTTGAACTCGCCGGCCCGGTCGTGGCCGGTCAGCTTCTCGATGATCATGCCGAGGAGGACGTAGTTGGTGGTGGAGTAGAGGTACTGTCCCGGCTCGCCCTTGCGGAGGACGGTCCGTGCGGCCTTCACCAGGTCGATCAGCTGGTAGGCGGTGGTGAAGTCGAAGACGTCGAACTTCCCGCTCTCCATGAAGTCAGGAATGCCCGAGGTGTGGCGGATCAGCTGCTGCACAGTGATCTCATCGGCCCGATCCACATAGTCGTGTTCGGCCATCTCGGGCAGGACGGCGCTGAGCTTGTCGTCCAGCTTGAGCTTGCCTTCCCCGACCAACTGCAGGATGACCGTGGCCTCCATGAGCTTGGTCTGGGACGCGATGCGGTAACGGGAGCCCGGGGGGATACGACCGCCCTTGCCATCGAGCAGGCGCGAACCCGCCGTACCCTGGGCCACCCGTTTGCCGTCGACGTACACCTCGCCGATGACGCCCACCACGCCGGCGGTCTTCGCCACGTTCTCTATCGCCTGCTGGACGTCGCCCAGCGTGACCTTGCCGTCGGCGGTCGCGGGTGCTTGGACACTCAACGCCAGCATGGCGGATGCCATCGCGGTCATGCCGACCGTTCGTGCACGGCTCATTTCCGGTGATCCTCTCTACGAGACTTCGAGGGTGATCACATCTACCGGCCGGCGCTTATCGGCGGGCGATCGGCGGACCATATGTCTTCCATATGCGCTGACCGAGGCGGGCCGTGCTGCCCTGGACGGCATGCGCCACGCCGTCGCCGCTCGCGACGCCCGGCTCACCGGCGCGCTCACCGAGCCCGAACGGCAGCGTCTCACCGCGCTGCCCGGACCGCGCTCAAGAACTTCGCACCCTTCTCACCAAGCTCTTGCTGTAGGACGGATCCGCAGGGCCCCCCGGAAACACCGCCAGCTGGTTCGCCAGCCGCTGTACCGCCGCCTGCGGCACCGACCAGATGAACTGCCGGTGTCCGGATACGACCGACGCCGCTCCATCTGCTCGTCGGAGGGCGACCCGACGGCGTCCGCAGAATGGCTGAAAAACATGACACGAGGCGTCGGGTTTCAGAGAAATCATGAATCCACCGGTCGGCGCCGATGTGGGTGTGGACCGGGGGCCCCTCACGGATAGACAAGGACTTCAATGCGCGAAACGCCGGAGGAGCTCAAGGAGCTTCAGGCTCTCCTCGAAGCCTCCCTTTCCCGCTCGACCTCGCACCTCCGCTCGATCGTCACTGGGAACACCCTGACCGCGGAGCAGGTCACCCGAATTCTGACCGGCATGTGCACCCTTGCCCTGTCCACCGTGACGGCGAAGGGAGAGCCGCGGATCAGCGGTGTGGACGGGCACTTCCTGCACGGAAGGTGGCACTTCGGCACGGCGCGCAGCGCCGCCAAGGCCCGCCATCTCGCTGCCCGCCCCGCCATCAGCATCGCGCACATGCGCGGTGAGGACCTGGGCGTGTTCACGCACGGCACGGTGGAAATCCTCAACCCCGACAACGGCGAGCCGGCCGCGGACTGGCCGGACCTGCTCGCCTACTTCAAGGACTTCTACGGCGACGACTACTTCGACTGGGACAACGATGTGGTCTACTACCGGCTGCATCCGCACTGGATGACCGCCTACGCCCCCGGCATCGACAAGCTCACCGGGGTGTCCCGGTCCTGATCTGCGGCACGGGCCGTGTCGAGACCGGCCACGTGCTGAGGGTTCTGATCAAACGGCCGCTCGGCGCCATGGCGCCGAGCGGCCGTTGCGTAGTGGCGTCATCAATTCATTCGTCATGGGTGGGGGTCCGTCCGCCCGTGTTCTGCTGTGTCGCGAGAGGGTGGATCAAGGTTGACTGCGTTCGTACGGGACGTCGCGAGTATGGGGCTCGAGGCCATCGAGGTGGTGGGGGCTCGTACCAACAACTTGTGGGACGTGTCGGTGAGCATCCCCAAGGGGCGGCTCACCGCCTTCACCGGGGTGAGCGGCAGCGGCAAGACCTCGCTGGCCATCGACACCCTGCACAACGAGGCCCAGCTGCGGTATCTGGAGGGGCTTTCGCCGTTCGTGCGGCAGTACATCACGCAGCGCAATCGGCCGAAGGTCGATCGCATCCTGGGACTCGGCGCGACGCTCGCGGTCGACCAGCGCCGTCTGAACCGCAACCCCCGGTCCACGGTCGCGACGATCACCGGCATCGACGGGCATCTGGGGCTGCTGTACTCGCGCCTTCCGGGGATCGGCGCGGACCCGGCGGCGGAGAGCGTCGACGGGCATCTGACGACGGCTCATTTCGACCGCAACACCCCGGAAGGCGGCTGCGTGGACTGTCACGGGGTGGGCGGGCGGTGGCAGGCGCAGGAGGACCTGGTCATCACCCATCCGGAGCTTCCGCTCTTCGAGGGGGCCTCGCCCTGGTACGCCAAGTGGCGGTCGGGAGAGCACGCGTTCGTGCCGGCGCTCGCCGAGAAGCGCGGCGTGGACCTCGGCCGGCCGTGGCAGTCGCTGCCGGAGGAGTTCCGCCACTGCGTGCTGTACGGCACAGGTGAGGAGAAAATCGAGGCGACCGTCGACATGTCCAACAAAAAGGAGACGGTCTCGGTGACCTACACCTCGAGCCAGCCGCTGCGGGGCGCGCTCGCCGAGGTGGAGCGGGTGTTCGTGAACGCCCAGACCTCCAGCGCCAAGCAGCGTTACCTGCCGTACATGCGCAAGCAGCCGTGCGGCACCTGCGGCGGCAGCGGGTACGACCAGGTGGCCCGGTCCGTGCGGCTCGGCGGGCTGACCTACCCCGACCTGATCGAGGTGGAAGTACGGGAGGTGCGCAGCTGGGCGAAACGGGTGGCCGGCGACCTGGACGCCCGGCAGCGCGAGGTGGGTGAGCCGCTGCTGCAGGACCTGGGCCGCAGACTCGGCATCCTCGACCGGCTCGGCCTGGCCCACCTCCAGCTGTCCCGGAGCGCGGCGACGCTGTCCGGGGGTGAGTTGCAGCGAACCCGGCTCGCCGCGCAGCTCAGCACCGAGCTGAACGGCATCATCTTCGTCCTGGACGAGCCCGGGACCGGACTGCATCCGGCGGACAAGGCGCACCTGCTCGACATCGCCCTGGAGCTACGCGAGGCCGGCAACACGGTGCTCCTCGTCGAGCACGACCCTGAACTGATCGCCCGGGCTGACTGGGTGATCGACATGGGGCCCGGCGCGGGCCGCCTCGGCGGTGAGGTCCTGGTGTCGGGGCTTCCCGCCGACGCGGCCGCCCACCCGACGTCGCTGACCGGACGCTATCTGGCCGGTGAGGGGCCGCGGCTGGGCCGGGCCTGCCGTCCGGCCGGGGATGACACCGGCTGGGTGGAGCTGCACGGCCTGCGCGCGCACAACGTGACCGCGGACCTGGTGCGTTTCCCCGCCGGTCGGCTTACCTGCCTGACCGGGGTGAGCGGCAGCGGCAAGAGCAGCCTGCTCGGCGCGCTCGCGGCGAGCGTGGAGGCCGCCCTGAACGGGACGGCGACCGACACGGTGCGGCAGGTGACCGGTTTGGAGGGGTTCGACTGGGTCGCCGTCGTCGATCAGGAACCGCTCGGGCGCACGCCGCGGTCCAACCCGGCCACCTACAGCAAGGCGTTCGACATTGTCCGCAAGCTGTTCGCCGAAACCGACGTGGCACGCGGACGCGGGGTCAATGCCTCCTGGTTCAGCTTCAACACTGCCGGCGGTGGCCGCTGCGAAACCTGCACCGGTTATGGCCGCAAGCTGGTTGACATGCACTTCCTGCCGGATGTGTGGGTGGTCTGCGACGCGTGCGAGGGGCGGCGCTACCAGCCGGAGGCCTTGGAGATCAGGTACCAGGGATTGACCATCGATCAGGTGCTGGAGCTGACCGTCGCCGAGGCGGTGGAGCGGTTCTCCGAGCCCCGGCAACTCGCGGAAACCCTGGGAGCCTTGAACCAGGTCGGGCTCGGCTATCTCCAGCTCGGCCAGAGCGCCACAGAGTTGTCCGGCGGCGAGGCGCAGCGGCTGAAGCTGGCGTCCGCGATCCAGCGCGGTGCCGCGGGCCGCAGGGCCGGACTTGTCGTTCTCGACGAACCCGTCTCGGGCCTGCACCCGTCTGACATCCAGCGGGTGGTGGATGCGCTCGACGTGCTGCTCGACTCGGGCAACACCGTCGTCGTGGCCGAACATGACATCCCCGTCGCCGCGTCCGCGGACTGGGTGATCGACCTGGGGCCGGGAGCCGGTCCGGACGGGGGCGCGGTGATCGCGGAGGGCACCCCGGACACCGTCGCGACCGCGAACACCCCGACCGCCGGTTTCTTCCGGCGGTACGCGGCGGGCCTGCCGCTCCTGGAAGTGCGAGATGACGAGCGCCGCTGAGCTTGCGTCACGTGAGGCTTCAACCCGGCAACGCGGGATGCGTGGGGCGGGCGAAGGCGCCCGCGGCGGCGGCGAGGGCCGCGGTCCTGGCCGCCTGGCCCGGCAGGTCCAGGTCCGGGTCGGGCGGCGTGCGCAGCAGTATCACCTCGTGGTAGAGCGGTGCGGTGGCGGCGACGAGCAGTCGCCGCGCGTCGGTGGCCGGCGGCAGTTCGCCGCGCCGTACGGCGCGCTCGACGACGACCTCGCAGCGGGCGTAACGATCCGCCCACAGCCGCCGCAGGCCGCGCGCGGCCTCCTCGGAGCGGAATGAGGCGGCGAGCAGGGCGGCGGCGATCGACGGCTGGTCGGTCAGTGCCGCGAGGTTCTCCCGGTTGAGCGCCGCGAGGTCGCCCTCCAGGGAGCCGGTGTCCTCGGGCTGCCAGTCGTCGTCGGCGGTGGCCGCGCAGAGGTCGGCGAGCAGGCCGCCGACGTCCCGCCAGCGCCGGTACACGGTCGCGCGGTGCACGCCCGCGCGGGCCGCGACGGTGTCCAGGGTGAGCGCGTCGTAGCCACGTTCGGCCAGTTCGGCGCGAACCGCGTCGAGCACCTGCGCGCGGGTGCGCTCGGTACGGCCGCCCGGGCGGCGGCGGGGCGGCAGGGTAGCGGAAGGCTCCGCCCGGCTCCCGGTTCGCTCGGTGGACTGCGTCATGACACCATCTTAATGTATAAGCTGTCGCATTAAGCGCAGCTGGAGAGGAACGTCCGTCATGAACAGCCTGATCCCGGCCGACCCGAACGTGGCGCACCCCATGCCCGGGCAGCCGCGGGCGGTGCTGCTCCGGCCGCCGGCGGCCGAGCCTGCTCAGGGGCGGGGCATCATCCCGGCGAAGAGCGCGTCGAGGACGCGGTCGACGTACTCGTGGGTCAGCGGCTCCTTGGTGATCAGGAGCCGGAAGTACAGCGGGCCGGACAGGATGGCCATCGCCAGATCGAGGTCGAAGCCGGACGCCAGCTGGCCCTGGTCGCGGGCCGCCCGCAGCCGGGCGACGGTCTTGTCCCGCTGCGGGGTGATGAAGCGCTCGTTGAGCGCGTCGGCGACCCGGCGATCGTGCTGGGCCTCGCCGACCAAAGCGTGAAACAGCGGACCGTAAGGCGGGCGGCCCAGCAGGTCCACGGCCGCGTAGATCTGTGCGCGCAGGTCGGCGGCGAGGTCGCCGGTGTCGGGGTAGTCCAGGCTGGGCTCGTTCAGCGACAGCAGCGAGTCGAGCAGCAGGGCTCCCTTGGACGACCATCGGCGGTAGAGGGTCTGCTTGCTGGCGCCGGCGCGGGCCGCGACCGCCTCCATGCTGAGGTTGGAGTAGCCGATCTCCTGGCCGAGCTGCAGCGTGGTCCGCATGATGGCCTCGGTCCGGTCGGTGCCGCGGCGATGGGGTGTGCGGGTCATGCGGCCACCTTATCGGAACGGTACGTCCCGTACTTGACAACGTTTCGGGGCGCCGACATCATCCTATCGGTACGGTACGTTCCGTACTCTTCAGTGTCTCGTGGAAAGAGCCGATTCGTGATACCCGTTTTCCCCGACCCGACCGTGGTGCACCCGATGCCCGATCAGCCGCGGGTGGTGCTGTTGAAACCGCTGGTCGCCTCGCCGCTGATCGAGGTGGGCGAGTTCTCCTACTACGACGACCCGGACGATCCGACCGCTTTCGAGACCCGCAACGTGCTCTACCACTACGGGCCGGAGAAGCTGGTCATCGGGAAGTTCTGCGCGCTCGGCGAGGGGGTGCGGTTCATCATGAACGGCGCCAACCACCGCATGGACGGCCCCTCGACGTTCCCTTTCCCGATCATGGGCGGTTCCTGGGCCGAGCACTTCGACCTCATCACCGGCCTGCCCGGACGGGGTGACACGGTGGTGGGCCACGACGTCTGGCTCGGCTACCGGGCGATGGTGATGCCCGGCGTCCGCATCGGCCACGGAGCGATCATCGCCTCCGGCTCCGTCGTCGTGGACGACGTGCCCGACTACGGCATCGCCGGCGGCAATCCGGCCAGGCTCATCCGCCGCCGCCACAGCGACGCAGACGTCGACCGCCTGCTGGCCGTGGCCTGGTGGGACTGGCCGCTCCAGCTCATCACCGAACACATCCGCACGATCATGTCCGGCAGCGTCGGCGACCTGGAGAAGGTGGCGGCCGCGCAGGCGTGAGACCCGTCCGTTGACCTTTAAGCACCAGAATCGAGTCATCAGCATGCCTGCTTCGTCCCACCCCGGCCCGTTCGCCGGCTGGCTGGGCGGCCACGCCGCCCCGCTCACCCACCTCGACCCCGAGGCGCCGCTCGACGACCTGGAGCCGCTGCGCGACCTCATCGGCGACGCGCGCGTCGTCGCGATCGGCGAGCACTCCCACTTCATCGACGAGTTCGTCCGCCTGCGCCGGCGCCTCCTGCGGTTCCTGGTCGAACGCTGCGACTTCACCGTCCTGGCCTTCGAGTACGGCTTCAGCGAAGGCTTCGCCCTCGACACCTGGGCCCAGGGCGAGGGCACCGACGACGACCTGACGGGCCACCTCGCCGAGGCGATCCCCGTGGGTGTCGACGACCCGCTGCGCTGGATCCGCCGGCACAACGCCACAGCCTCACAACCGGTGCGTTTCGCCGGCATCGACATCCCGGCGGCCGGTGGGTCCCTGCTCCCCGCCCTGGCACCGGTCGCCGACTACCTGCGCCGGATCGACCCCGAAGCCCTGTCGTCCATCGAGACGGCGACGCGCATCGCCGAATCGTTCGCCGGAACCTCCGCGGCCGCGGCCGCGCCCGCGTGGGCCCGCCTGCCCGCCGCCGACCAGGACGCCCTCACCGCCGCCCTGACGCGCCTGCTCATCCGGTTCCGCGCCGTCGAGCCGCTGTACGTCTCCCGCGGCGACCGGCCCAGCTACGACATCGCGCTGCGCCGTCTCGAAGGCGCCTGCCAGGCCGACTACGGCTTCCGCGCCATGGCCGGCCTGTTCGCCGGGACCGGGCTGACCGCCGACACCTCGGCCCGCGACGTCTACATGGCCGGATCGGTCCTGTGGCACCTGGAGCGCTCCAAGCCCGGAACCCGCATCGTGCTGGCCGCCCACAACGCCCACATCCAGAAAGCACCCATCTCCTTCAACGGGCAGCTCACCGGCTTCCCCATGGGGCAACACCTGCACAACGAACTCGGCGACGCGTACTTCGCCCTCGGCCTGACCAGCACCGGCGGCCACACCGGCGAGATGATCCGCGACGAGGAAGCGCGCTTCGGCTTCCGCATCGAGGACACCGCGCTGCAGCCGCCCGAGCCGGGCAGCGTCGAAGCCGCCTTCGCCGGCGCCGGCCTCGGGCTCAGCCTCGCCGGCCTCCGCCCGGCGCGCGCCCAGGCCGGCCCTGGCCCCGACCGTATCCGGCTGCAGAGCACCTTCCTGCACACTCCCGTCCTGGACGCCTTCGACGGCATCCTGCACACCCCGGCCTCCACCGTGGCCCGCGACCTCGAAGAAGGAAGAACCCCGTGACCCGAACCGACGTGATCATCGTAGGGGCCGGCCCCGCCGGCCTCATGCTGGCCGCCGAGCTGCGGCTGGCCGGCGTACGGCCGCTGGTGCTGGAGCGCAAGCCGCAGCGCCGCGACATCCCCAAGGCCGGCGGCCTCGGCGGGCAGATCCTGGAGCTGCTGCGCTACCGGGGCCTGCTGGAACGCTTCGAGGCGGCCTGCACTGGCCCCGTCCCACCACCCCGGTTCCCGTTCGGCGGCGTGCATCTGGACTTCACCCAGCTGGCCGACCCCCCGCTGCACGCCCTGCCGCTCCCGCAACAGCAACTGGAGCAGCTGCTCGACGACCGCGCCGGCGAGCTCGACGTCGAGATCCGCCGTGGGCACGAGGTGACCGGGATCAGCCAGGACGACACGGCGGTGACCGTGGACGTGCTGGGTCCGGACGGCCCGTACCAGGTGGTCGCCCGCTACCTCGTGGGGTGCGACGGCGCGCGCAGCCGCGTCCGCGACTGGGCCGCCATTCCGTTCCCCGGCGTCACCTATCCGGAGGTCAACCGGCTGGCCCAGGTCACGCTGCCCGCCGAGGTGACCGTGCTCGGCAACGGCGACCTCGACGTCCCCGGCTTCGGCACGATCAGCGCGGGCTTCACCCGCACGGACCACGGCCTGTTCGGTATCGGCTCCTCGCCCGGCTCCAGGGCCGTCTCCCTCTACACGATCGAGGACGAGAGCACCGAGTACGACGACGACGTCCCCATGACCGTGCCGGAGCTCCAGGACAGCATCCACCGCGTGCTCGGCGCGCGGCTGGCCGTGGCGGAGGCGACCCGGCTGTCGCGGTTCACCTTCAAGGCCTACCAGGCCGAGCGCTACCGCGACGGCCGGATCCTGCTGGCCGGCGACGCGGCGCACCTGTTCCCCGCCACCGGCGTGGCGCTCAACGCCGGCATGCTCGACGCGGTCAACCTGGCCTGGAAACTCGCCGCCGACCTGCACGGCCGCGCACCGGCCGGCCTGCTGGACACCTACCACGGCGAACGCCACCTCGCCGGCGCCCGTACCATGCTGCACACCCGGGCCCAGGTGGCACTGCGCCGCGGGCACGACGCGGCCGCCGAGGCGCTGCGTGAGGTCTTCACCGAACTGCTCGCCGACGAGCAGCCGCTGCGCCGCATGGGAGCGCTCGTCGCCGGCACCGACATCCGCTATCCCATGCCCGGCGCCGAGCCCCACCCGCTGGCCGGCACCTTCGCCCCCGACCTCACCCTGCACACCGACCAGGGCGTCACCAGCGTCGCGGAGCTCCTGCACGCCGCCCGGCCCGTCCTGCTCGACCTCGCCGGCCGCCCGGAGCTTCGCCAGGTCGCCCGGCAGTGGCGCGATCGCGTGGACATCCGCACCGCCAAGACCGACGAGCGCCCGGCCGACGCACTGCTGATCCGCCCGGACGGGCACGTCGCCTGGGCCGCCGGCCTCGACGAATCCGCGGACAGCGCTACGCCCCCACTGCGTGAGGCACTCTCCGCATGGTTCGGAACGCCTTCAACAGAGGAACAGACATGACAAGTAGATTCACCGAGTTGACCATCGACTGCCACGATCCGGAGAGACTCGCGGCCTTCTGGTGCGCGGTTCTGGACCTCAAAGTGATCGACCGGAACGAGCACAAGGTCGAGATCGGCTCCTGGGAGCCGACCATCGAGGAGGTCCGCGCTCGCCAGATGCCGCCCACCCTGCTGTTCATCCAGGTGCCCGAGGGCAAGACCGTGAAAAACCGACTCCACCTCGACGTCAGCCCGATCGACTGCAGCACCGACGACGAGGTGACCAGACTGCTCGGCCTCGGCGCCATCAAGAGAGATGTGGGCCAAGGCCCAGACCGAAGCTGGGTGGTCATGGCCGACCCTGAGGGCAACGAGTTCTGCGTCGTGCGCTCCCTGGCGGTGACGCGCTCGCAGACGGCGTAGTGGTCGCGTCCGAGCATCGGATGGTCGTCCCCGGCGGTGATCGAGAACACGTACCACGAGGTCGGTAAGTGGGAGGTCTGCGGCTCGCTGAGCATCGCGGTGGTATGCCCTGTCGCGTCCGCTCGGGCGCGGCTGGCGGCGGCGTACAGCTGCCTCAGGTGGCTCTTCCACGCCTCGGCGAACGCGGCGGGCATGCGTTGCTCGTCATTCCGCTACTGGACAAATTCCGCTCGCTATGGCCATGCGCCGATGAGCATGGAGACATCTATCTCATGGTGCGGAGCGCCATTTTATGGCCACCCCATCGCTAACCTCGCTGACCTCGGACGCGACATCTCGGAAGCAGTTTTTTCGGCTTTTCAAGCGCCTGTGGCATGCCATCAGGGTGCACATTCATGAAATCGACTTCTCGATCGGCCGGAGAACTCGCGGCCGCCACGCGTGCCGGAACCGCTGGTCGCCCGGGTCGGCGAAGCGGGCGTGAACCAGTGGCCGGGCCCGCACACCATTGACCGCGCCTAAAAGCGCGAGACCAATCATTAACTTCTGAGGAAGGATTTGCGTGAAAGCGTTGCTCACCCTGACCTGCGCAGGTCAGTTCATGGTGCTGCTCGACAACACGATCGTCGGCGCCGCCCTGCCCGACATGCAGCAGCGGCTCCACACCGGGCTGACCGGTCTGCAGTGGATCGTCGACGCCTACGTGCTGCTGGTGGCCATGCTGCTGCTGTCCGGCGGCGTCTTCGCCGACCGGTTCGGCCGCAAGAGGGTGTTCCTGGCCGGGCTGGTGGTGTTCACGGCCGCGTCGGTGGTGTGTTCGCTCGCGCCCTCGATCGGCTGGCTGATCGCCGGACGGGTGCTGCAGGGCGTCGGGGCCGCGGCGCTGAGCCCCGCCTCGCTGGCCCTGCTCGTCGCCGCGTATCCCGCCCCGAGGGAGCGCGTCAGAGCGATCGGGCTGTGGGCCGGGTTCAGCGGCATCGGCCTGGCCGCCGGACCGCTGGCGGGCGGCATCCTGGTCGACGCCTTCGGCTGGCCCGCTATCTTCCTGGTCAATGTGCCCATCGGGGCGGTCCTGCTGCTGGCCGGGCTGCGCGTGCTGAGGGAGTCCCGCAACCCGGGCGCGCCGCCGATCGACGTTCCCGGCACGGTCCTGTCCGTCGCGGGCGTGGGCGCTGTGACCTACGGCCTGATCGAGGGCGGTTCCCGCGGCTGGACCTCGCCGGTGATCCTCGGCAGCTTCGCCGCCGGGCTGGTGCTCCTGACCGCGTTCGTCGTGGTCGAGGGTCGTGTGTCCACGCCGATGCTGCCGCTCCGGCTGTTCCGGCAGCGGCTGTTCGCGGTGTCGAACACGGCGATGGTCGTGGTCGGGTTCGCGCTCTCGGGCTCGTCGTTCTTCTTCTCCCAGTTCTTCGTTTACGTCCAGGACACGTCGATCCTGGTCGCGGGGTTGCGGACCCTGCCCGGCTCCCTCGCCATGGTGATCGTCAGCCCGTTCGCGGGCCGCTTCGCCGCCAGGTACGGCTTCCGCGTCGTCGTCAGCATCGGCCTGGCGCTGGCCGGGCTGGGGCTGCTCGCGCTGGGCCTCGTCCACGCCGACACCGGCTACGGGAACGTGTGGTGGCGGCTGGCGGTCGTCGGCATCGGGTTCGCTCTGACCATGTCCCCGCTGACCGGCGCCTCCATCCAGGCGGTCAGCCCGCAGGAGGGCGGCCTCGCCTCGGGCGTCAGCAGCACCACCCGGCAGATCGGCGCGGTGCTCGGCGTGGCGGTGCTCGGAGCGATCGTCCACACCCGGGAGTCCGGCGGCGCCTCCTTCGAATCCGGCCTCAACAGCGCCTTCCTCGCGGCGGGTGCCGTCACCTTGGTCAGCGCCGTGTTCACCGGCCTGTGGCTGACCGCGGCCCGGACACCGAGGGCCGTCCCGGGCGGCGCCCCCAGGCCGAGATCAGCGGCGCGAGGGTGAGGTCGAGCTCGCCGGCATCGATGGCGGCCAGGTGCGCGTCGATCTCGGCGTCGTCGGCCAATCCGGCGGCGAGCAACTCGGCACGGACCATGCGCACCGTCGCGGTCTCCAGCCGGTCGCAGGCCACCCCGCCGACCGGGAAGCAGCCGGCCGCCGTGACATCGACCAGACCGGCCGCACGCAACGCCCGCGGCAGCGTACGGCCGTAGCGCAGGTCGGCGCCGCGGCGGGTCATCAACTCCCGGACGGCGCGCCGCAGCCGGTTGGCGCGCTGCTGCGCCGGGCCGACCTCATCGAGGCAGGCCAGCGGCTGCAGCTCGGTATCGGCGTCCTCGACCAACAGCCAGCCGCCGGGCCGCAGCGCCGCCACCATCGTCGCCAACGCCCGGGCACGGTCGGGCACGTGGACGAGCACGAGCCGGGCGTGTACCAGGTCGAACGTGCCTGGCTCCGGCGGCGGGTCCCCGACGATGTCGTGCCGGAGCACCTCGTACCCGCCGTGCGGGTCCAACCAGGCCGGATTGATGTCCGTGGCCAGCACGTAACCGGTTGGTCCGACGGCCGTGGCGAGTGCCTCGGGAACGCTGGGGCCTCCGGCGCCGACTTCCCAGCAGCGCCAGCCCGCCTTCACTCCGAGCCGGTCGAAGTGCCCCCGTGTGACACCGTCGAACAGCTCGGCCAGCCAGGTGAACCGCTCGCCCGCCTCCCTCCGGGCGTTGTCGAGCAGGTAGCGGTGATCCGGGGCAGACCCAGAGGTGTGCGGCGATGGGGGGCCGGACCCCACGCCAGCAGTATTCACCGCCCCGCCTGCGGTCGTGTCCGGCTCGGACCCGGGGTCGGCGAAGGGCTGCGATGAACTCATGCCTACATCCTCACGACCTACCACGTGCTGTGTCAGGGGGATATGGAATGAAACCAGACGGCCTCCGGGTGACCGGCCGGCGGGGGCGCTCCCACGCGGCCTCGCCGGCAGCGGTCAGCCGAGCCAGCTCGCGACCTGCGACTCGACCGCGGGGTACCAGCCGAGCTGGAGGTGGTTGGCGCCGCCCACGAGCGCGGTGCCGGCCACGGCGCCGATACCCGCCGTGGACAGCGCGCTGCTCACGAACACCACGCCGTCGCTGGGGCCGCGGTTCTCGTTGTAGATGCCGGCGACGCTCGGCGACCCGCCGGCCAGCAGGTACGTCGCCACCGACGCCGGCACGCCCGCCTGCCGGATGCGCGAGATCAGCGAGCCCGCGTCGATCGCGGCCTGGATGCCCGGCCCTGAGGTGTAGAAGCCCTGCCCGCCGTAGTACGTGGTGTACCAGTCCTGCTGCGTCTGGTCGACGCCGTACGTGCCGTCGAAGCGCGCCAGCATCTGCCGCTGCCCGGCATAGCAGTCGAACCCGCCGGCCGGCACGAACGAGAACTCCGGATGGTAGGCGTAGACGCCGTAGCAGGTCATGTGCGTGTGCGGCGCGGGCGAGTTGACGCCGCCTCCGCACTCGGGCCAGATCGAGAAGTCGTGCGCCCAGCCGTGCGCGAACGGGTAGTCGTACCCGGCGTTCGGGCCGCCCAGCGTGATGAGCTTGCGCACGTCGCCGGCGTACGGACGGCCCCAGCTCGGCTTGACCGACGACACGTACATTCGCGCCGACATCATCCCCTTGCTCCAGCCCACCAGGTCCACGGCGGGCACGCCGAGCTTGGCCTTGATGAGCGAGACCGCGTCGCCGACCTCCTGGGCCTGCATCAGGTTGTCGCCCTCCTTGTGCGCGAACCCGATCGCGAAGACCCGGTACCCGGCGTTCGCCAGATGCTGCATCATGCCGGTGCCCGGGCAGCTCAAGGCGCCGCACCCGAAGCCGCCCGACTCGCCGGGGTTGGCCCACGCCCGGTCCGGGTTGTCGTTGGCGCCGTGCACCAGCAGGACCGGCGGGCTCTTGGGATTGGTGTTCCATCCGGGGGCGTGGTACAGGAGGAACCGGCCGGAGAACGGTCGCTTGACGCCGCCGAAGAAGGTCAGGCGCTGGCCGTCCTGGTCGCCGCGGCCGTCCGGCGGGTAGCTCTCCTGGGTGAAGCCCGGCGTGGTGTCCAGGTACCTCTCCACGGTGGACCAACCGTTCGCGACGCTGTTGTACGTCGCTTCCAGCGTCAGGTACGACGGCGTCGCGGCCTGGGCCGCGGTCGGTACCAGCAACGCGGCCAGCATCACCGCGACCGTCCATAAGCAGCGCATGGGGCTCCTGTCCACAGGGTTGCGAGATGCCGCCGAGCTCGGGCTCGCCCCCCGCGCCGGCGGCACCCGGGGAACGCCCGCCATCGTCACCGCATCGTCCCGGCCGTTCCAGCGCCCCCCGTCACACCTTTGCCACACCGGGCGTGTGCGGACGGCACATCCGCCGGGCCGGCGGCGCGGCGCGTTGCTTGCGCGCTGCCGCGGATCTTACGGGCGGCACGGCCTGGTGACGCGGTGCCGCCCAGGCGCGACGCACCTGGGCGACGGTGCCGCGAGTGGAGGGTCGGATCAGGCCGCCTCGTCCTTGGGCTCGGGAGCCGGAGCCAGCCGCACGCGGCCGGGGTGAGCCTCCTCGTCGGGGAAGACCCACTTCCGGAACGCCCAGAACCGGAAGACCATGGCGATCAGCGTGCCGATGACCTGCGCGCTCACGAAGTCGGCGATCTCCTGGGTCACCAGGCTCACGTCCGGGGTCTCCAGCAGGAACACGTACCGGGAGATCCATAGCGGCACGGAGCTGAGCACCAGACCGACACCACTGACCAGGAAGAACAGCGCCGCCTCGTGATGGCGCTCGCGACCGCCCCTGGTTCGGAACGACCATTCACGGTTCAGCACGTAGGACACGATCGTCGCCACGAGCACCGCGATGACCTTCGCGGTCACCGGCTTCGGCTCCAGAATGGTCAGCTTCAGCCCATAGAACACTGCGTTGTCCACCAGGAACGCTGTTCCACCCACCACCACGAACTTCAGCAGCTCACGGTGCTTCAGCACAAGGGCGGGCAGCGGTCCCGGCAATCCTGCGAGTACTGCCTTTGCTGTTTCCCAGCGTCCCGATCTTCTCACCCGCTGGACACTCTGGTCTCAAGACTCACTGACACGGCCTTTCCGGCTCGGGCGACTGGCGCCGCACCTGACGACATCTGGTATCAATCCTCGCCCACACCACAGCCGAGTGCTTCGCGGTGGAGCGCCCGTCAGGGGCAGGACCGTCTCGGTGACCGGATGAGCCACCCAGCAAACCGCAGCCAGGACACGACGTTGGGATGACTCCCCGCCGAAAGCGGATGCTCAACACCGATCAGGCGGCCACCATACATTCGTCCCCTGGCCCCCACCACTGATCCCCTTCGGTGCCCGTCCTTGCAGTATCCGACCTATCAGACCGTCTCGTCGCCGCCCGCTGAGGCGAACCCGCTCTTGTCCAGGATGGATACCGGTATGGCGGAGGGTTTCGATCGCCGCGGCGGCGGGCCGGTGTCGGGGTCGTCGGCCCGGACCTTGGCCGCGGGGTTCTCGGTGACCGACCGGCACGACCGGGTGGCGCGTCAGGCGGTGCGGCGGGAGCGGGCCAGAGCCAGCCCACCGAGGACCATGGCGATCGGCCCGACCACCAGGTCTATGTAGCCCCCGACTATTCCGTAGCCGGTGCCGGGACCGCCCTCGGCGGCGGCCACGACCAGCGCGCCGATGACCGTGCAGGCGAGCCCCGCCGCCAGTGCCACGATGGCCCCCCTTCTCCCGGTGCCGGTGCCGATACGGCCGGCGGAGCGGGCCAGAGCCAGCCCGCCGATGACCACGCCGGCCAGCCCCAGCAGCGCGGCCACCACGGACCAGAGACGCCCGGTCGTCAAGGCGTACGCATCGACGGGCTGGGCCAGAACGTGCGCGGCTGCCGGTGTGGCGAGCCCCAGGACACCGAGCAGGGCGGCTGCGGCGGTGGCCGGCAGGTGACGGACGAACATGAGGATCCTGTCTGTCGAATGGCGGGCGTCGGCAGCGTGTGCAGCGGGGTGGATCGCCTGTGCCCGTCGAGGTGCCGGTGACGAGGGCGAGCGTCCAAGGAGAGGTTTCACGGAATCGATCCTCGCGCCGTCGAGGCAGCCGCGGCCTCCGGCAGGGGACGGCAGCGGCTACGCAGTTCTGCGTAGCCGGCTCGTGCCCCGGTACGCCCGTCGTCGTAGGCGGCCGCACACGGATCGGACCGGTGAGCCCTCACCGATCTGATCAACCAGTGCGCTGGGAGCAAACCGTTTTCGGCGCTGTCACCGACCGGCTCTCCGTTCGCTGACAACCCCGGACGACGATCGCGCCATCCGGCTACCGTTGCTCCGCATGACGCACACCGAGATCGACGTCAGCGCGGAGTTCGTGCGGGATCTGCTGCGTGAGCAGCACCCCGACCTGGCCGATCGCCCTTTGCGGCTTGGCGCGCGGGGCTGGGACAACCAGCTGTGGCGGCTCGGTGACGACCTCGCCGTCCGCCTGCCCTGGGCGACGCAGGACGCGGACGAGCTGCTGCTCAAGGAGCACACCTGGCTGCCCGTCCTCGCCCCGCGCCTTCCGCTGCCGGTTCCCGTCCCGCAGCGCCTCGGCGAGCCCTCCGCCCTGTTTCCACGACCCTGGATCGTCACCACCTGGGTGCCGGGCGAGCCCGCCGACCGCGCCCCTGTCACGCGCGCCGCGGAGGCTGCCGACGCCTTGGCCGCCTTCCTGACGGCTCTGCACCGGCCGGCCCCCGAGCAGGCACCCGCCGGCCGGGGGCGCGGCGGGCCGCTGGCCGACCACTCCGAGGGATTCGCCAGGCAGCTCGCCTCGGCGACCGAGCTGGGGCTGATCCCCGACCCGGACGCCGTCCGCGCGGTCTGGGAAGACGCCGCCGCCGCGCCCGAGTGGGCGGGCCCGGCGCTCTGGCTTCACGGCGACCTGCATCCGGCCAACGTCCTCACCGCGGACGGCACCTTCTGCGGCGTGATCGACTTCGGCGACCTCTTCGCGGGCGATCCGGCCTGCGACCTCTTCGCCGCCTGGATCCTGCTGCCGGATGGCGCCCGCGACCGCTTCCATGCCGCCTACCAGCCGGCGCCGGACGCCGCGACCCTGCGCCGCGCCCGCGGATGGGCGGTGGGACGCGCCCTCAGCGGCATCCTCATCGGCGAAGCCGGCGTCCGCGGCCGGCGAGGCGGCAAGGCCACGTGGGGCCCACCCGCCCACGCGGCACTGCGACGCCTCATCGCAACGGCCCATCCCTGATCGATCACCTCTCCACACGCTCGAACACCTTCGCGCCGGACCCCACGGTCGTGATCGCCTCGATAATGTACGTGCCCGGGTGGCACCGCTTGGGGAGTACGGCAGCGTTCGCGGGAGAGAGGCCAGGCGATGATGCAGGCGTCAGCGGCCGCGCGTGCGGTGGGTGCCGCCAGGTCGATCGCCTCAGCGCTCGACCTGGCCGTCGACGACGCGATCGTTCTGCATGACTCGAACAAGCTCTCTCTGCGTCTGCTGCCGTGTGACGTCCTGGCCCGGGTGGCACCCGCAACGCATCAGGTCGCGCGGTTCGAGGTCGAGCTTGCTCAGCGGCTCGCCGAGTCCGGGTGTCCTGTGGCTGTTCCCGACCCGCGGGTGGAGCCACGCGTCCATGAGCGTGACGGCTTCGAGATCACGCTGTGGACCTACTACGAACCCGTGACACCTCAGGCGGTCCCACCAGCCGGCTATGCCGATGCGCTCGAGCGGCTGCATGCCGGCATGCGCGAGCTCGACGTCCCGACGCCGCACTTCACGGATCGGGTCGAGCAGGCCCAACAGCTCGTGGCGAGCCGCGACCGTACGCCGGGGCTCGCCGACGCGGACCGGGAGCTGCTCGACGAGACGTTGCGAAGCCTGAGACGCGTGATCGGCGAGCGCGGCGCCGCCGAGCAGCTGCTGCACGGCGAGCCGCACCCGGGCAACGTGCTCACCACGACGAACGGGCTGCTGTTCATAGACTTCGAGACGTGTTGCCGCGGGCCTGTCGAATTCGACCTCGCCCATGCGCCCGAAGAAGTCAGCGAGCACTATCCGGGCGTGGACCAGGAGTTGCTGAGGGTGTGCCGGATCCTCGTGCTGGCGATGATCACGACGTGGCGCTGGGATCGAGGCGACCAGCTGCCGAACGGGCGCCGGCTGGGCGCCGAGTGGCTCAGCCGGATCCGAGCGGCGCTCGGTCGCGAAGGGCTGGACACCCGTGGCTGATCGCAGGTCTTCGGGGTCGCAGCCGCCACCCGGCGCCGGGCGCTTCCGGGGGCAGGGCGGCTGAGACGGCCCGGCGCATGACTCAGCGGTCGCACATCGCGGCGAGGAAGGCGTCGATCAGGTGCTGCCGATTGCGGGGCACGCCGGTGACGTAGACCGTGGCGGCGCGCCCGGCCCGGTCCCGGCCGCTGAACACCGCGGCCCCCGGCATGTCACCGGCGGCGAAGTAGGCGTAGCCGCAGCTCGACTTCATCCGGGCCACGCCGTAGCCGTAGCGGGCGCCCGCGGGCCAGCCTTCCGCCTCGACCTTGACCGGCCGGGTCATCATCGTGCTCAGCGGGGCCTCACGCCAGAACCGGATGAGGTCTTCGGGGGTGGACACCAGGCCGCCGCTGGGGCCGAACGCGTAGGTGGGCAGCTGGTCGGTCAGGTCGACCTCGCCGTCCTTCGGATGGCCGGGGTGCACCCCGTAGGTGTGGGCGTGCGGGCCGCGGATGCCGTAGTCGCCCTTGGCCGGCCAGTACGTGTCCCGCATCCCGTACGGCTTGAGGATCAGTTCCTGGCTCGCCTGGCGGTAGTCCTTGCCGGTCACCGCGGTCACGATCATGCCGAGGACCAGGTAGTTGGTGTTGGCATAGGCGAAGGAGCCGCGGGGCGTGGGCTTGAGCCTGAGCGCCACCCGCAGGAAGTCCGGGAAGGGCTCCTTCCACTCGATCGCGTCGGCGAACTCGGGCAGGCCGCTGGTCTGCTGCAGCAGCATCCGGACGGTGATCTTTCGGCCGTCGATCTCGGCGCCGTCACCGGTGCCGCGCAGCGCCCCGGGCAGGTAACGCTCCACCGTGGCGTCCAGGTCGAGCTTCTTCTGATCGGCCAACCGCAGCACGGTGGCGGCAATGATCGGCTTGCTCCCGCTGGCGATCCTGAACCGGCCCCGAGGGCCGATCATCGGCTTGCCGGTGCCCCGCTCCGCGGTGCCGGAGCGCCGGGTCACGGTCGCGCCGCCCGGGCTCCGCACCTGGCTCAACGCGCCCGCCATGCCGTCCTCGGTGGTGAGCACGTCAAGGCTGGACTGCGGCGAGGGCGTCACGGCGGCGGCGAAGGCGGGGGCGACAGGGGCGAGGACCAGGGAACCGGCGACAGCGGCGGCGAGCAATTTCGTCATGCCCCCAATGTCGCAGGAAGATCACCCACGATCAGTCAGGCCTGCCTGCCTGTCGGGGTGAGGCATTCCCTACCACCGAGGTGATCACCGCGCGAGCTGGATCGGGCGGTCCTGGATGCCGCCGAAGGCGATCAACGGCCCGGAACGACACAGGACAGAGCCCGGCGCAGGATGGCGGCGAAGGATTCGGGGTTGCCCGGCATGAGCCAGTGCCGCCCCGCCACGCGGATGGCGCCGGCGACCGCGGCGGCCGTGACGGCCGGGAACAGGTCGCGTCCGGGGTCCGTACCGGTGCGCGCCGCGATCGCCTCGGTGAGCGGGCCCTCCGCCATGGTGAACGCCTTCAGCGCCTCGCCCTCCAGCTCGGGCGTCGACATGATCATGCGCAGGCCGGCCTGGTCGGGCTCGGGGTCGGTGTAGAGCTCGATCACGGCCGCGATGATGGCTTGATCCAGCGGCTCGCCGGCGGGCCGGGCGTGCAGCGCCTCCCCCACGCGCTTGGACTGGCCGGCCTGGAAGGAGCAGATCGCCTCCTCCTTGCTGGAGAAGTAGTTGTTGTAGGTGCGGGGGGAGACGCCCGCGGCCGTGGCGATGTCATGGACGCGCACCAGGGCCAGTCCGTGGGGGCCCTGCTCGATGGCCAGGCGCAGCGCGGCGTGGCCGATCGCCTCCTGGGTGGCTTGCCTGTTGCGCGCCCGAAGATCCATGGCGTCGTTCATAGGGCCCACTCTACCCACAACTTGCGCGCCGCGCACTGTGTGCGTGACACGCAAGTTGTGGGTAGAGTGCGACGAGACGCCTGGCACTCACGCCTGGAGAGTGCCAACCACCTGGCGTGCGCCGGGACGACGAGGTCCGTGGGCAGGTCGGCCGCCCGCCAGCAGACCGTCCGTCGCGGGCGCCGTCCCGGCAACCCCCGACCGGACAGCCCTACGAAGAGCAGGAGCAGGAATGGCTTCGAAGATGATCGCGTTCGACGAGGACGCCCGGCGCGGACTCGAGCGCGGCATGAACCAGCTCGCCGACGCCGTCAAGGTGACCCTCGGCCCCAAGGGCCGAAACGTCGTGCTGGAGAAGAAGTGGGGCGCCCCCACCATCACCAACGACGGCGTCTCCATCGCCAAGGAGATCGAGCTCGAGGACCCTTGGGAGAAGATCGGCGCCGAGCTGGTCAAGGAAGTCGCCAAGAAGACGGACGACGTCGCGGGTGACGGCACCACCACGGCCACCGTGCTCGCCCAGGCGCTGGTGCGCGAGGGTCTGCGCAACGTCGCCGCCGGCGCCAACCCGATGGCCCTGAAGAAGGGCATCGAGTCCGCCGTCGAGCGCGTCAGCGAGGAGCTGTCCAAGCTCGCCAGGAACGTCGAGACCAGGGAGCAGATCGCCTCCACCGCCTCCATCTCCGCCGCCGACCCCGAGATCGGCTCGCTCATCGCCGAGGCGATGGACAAGGTCGGCAAGGAAGGCGTCATCACCGTCGAGGAGAGCAACACCTTCGGCCTGGAGCTCGAGCTCACCGAGGGCATGCGCTTCGACAAGGGCTACATCGCCCCGCTGTTCATCACCGACTCCGACCGGCTCGAAGCGGTCCTGGACGACCCGTACGTCCTGATCGTGAGCGGCAAGGTGGCCGCGAACAGGGACCTCCTCCCCCTGCTCGACAGGGTGGTCCAGGCCGGCGGGCCGCTGCTGGTCATCGCCGAGGACGTCGAGGGCGAGGTGCTGGCCACCCTGATCGTCAACAAGATGAAGGGACTCTTCAGGTCGATCGCGGTCAAGGCCCCGGGCTTCGGTGACCGCCGCAAGGCCATGCTCGGCGACATCGCCATCCTGACCGGTGGCCAGGTCATCGCCGAGGAGCTCGGCCTCAAGCTGGAGAGCACCACGCTCGACCAGCTCGGCCGCGCCCGCAAGGTCGTCGTGACCAAGGACGAGACCACCATCGTCGACGGCGCCGGCGACCCCGACGCCATCTCCGGCCGGGTCAACGAGATCCGCGCGGAGATCGAGCGCACCGACTCCGACTACGACCGCGAGAAGCTCCAGGAGCGGCTGGCCAAGCTCGCCGGCGGTGTCGCCGTCATCAAGGCCGGCGCCGCGACCGAGGTCGAGCTCAAGGAGCGCAAGCACCGCATCGAGGACGCCGTTCGCAACGCGAAGGCGGCCGTCGAGGAGGGCATCGTCCCCGGCGGTGGCGTGGCGCTGCTGCAGGCGGGCGCCAAGGCGTTCGACAAGCTGGAGCTGTCGGGCGACGAGGCCACCGGTGCCGCGATCGTGCGCAAGGCTCTGGAGGAGCCGCTCAAGCAGATCGCCGTCAACGCCGGCCTCGAGGGCGGCGTCGTGGTGGAGAAGGTCCGCAACCTCACGCCGGGTGAGGGCCTCAACGCCGCCACGGGCGAGTACGTCGACATGTTCGCCTCGGGCATCATCGACCCGGCCAAGGTGACGCGCTCCGCGCTGCAGAACGCCGCCTCCATCGCGGCGCTCTTCCTCACCACCGAGGCCGTCATCGCCGAGAAACCGGAGAAGAACCCCGCCGCTCCCGCCGGTATGCCCGGCGGCGGCGACATGGACTTCTAGCTCATCCTCACGTGCATCGCGGACGCGGGCGGGCGGACGTCCCCGGGGCCCGCCCGCCGCGGCCTGCCGGCGTACGCCGAGCCCGGACGAAACTGCCAGGACGCCGAGACCGGAAGAGGACGATGACGTGACGCTGCCAACCGCGAAGCTCGGCAGGACCGGACTGCGGGCGAGCCGCCTCGGATACGGAGCGATGGAACTGCGCGGGCCGCAGGCGTGGGGCAGGCCGGTGAGCGACGACGAGGCCCGCACGGTGCTGAACACGGTCCTCGATTCGGGGGTGAACCTCATCGACACCTCGCCCGACTACGGCGACGCCGAGGAGCACATCGGCCGCTGGATCTCCCACCGGCGCGACGAGTTCATCCTCTCCAGCAAGTGCGGCTGCCCCCTCGCGGCGGCCAGTGACCCGCGGATGTTCCCGCCGCACGTCTACACGAGGGCGAACGTCCGCGCGTGCGTCGAGCAGAGCCTGCGCCGGATGCGCACCGACCATCTCGACATCCTGATGGTGCACATGAGCCCGAGCGTCGCGGTGATGCGGGCCGAGGAGACGATCGCCGAGATGCGGGCCCTTCAGGACGAGGGCGTGATCCGCTTCACCGGCATGTCAGGCGAGCTGCCCAACCTTCCGGAGCACATCGCGACCGGGGCGTTCGACGTCTTCCTCCTCCCCTACTCGGCGCTCGACCGCTCCCACGAGGAGCTCGTCGGCGCCGCCGCGGCCGCCGGCGCCGGAACGATCGCCCGCGGCTCGGTCGCCCGCCCGCTCACGGCCCCGCCCGAGGCCATGCCGGAGCCGATGCGCCGGCCGCTGGCCGACCGCCACGCACGACTGGCCGCCGCCGGCCTGGACGATCTGGCCGACGGCGCCTCGACGATGGAGCTCCTGCTCCGCTTCATCCTCAGTCACCGGGATCTGGACTCGGTGATCGTCGGCTCGGCCCAGGTCGCGCACGTGCGGGCCAACGTCGCAGCCGCCCGGAAGGGCCCGCTCCCGGCGGAGGTGTACGACGCGCTGCGGGACCGCCTCGGCACGGGGTGAGAGCACGGGGGTGAGAGCACGGGGTGAGAGACTGCCGGCGAGCACGACGGGCGGTCCCCCGGCGGGCCGGCTCAGGGCCCCGGTGGATGATGTCCGGATGACATCTCAGGCGAACGGCGGCAAACGTATGCCCGTCGGGCTCATCGCGCTCACCCTCGGCAGTTTCGGGATCGGCCTGACCGAGTTCGTGATCGCGGGCCTGCTTCCGCAGGTGAGCCGGAGCCTGGCCGTGTCCGAAGCCGCGGCGGGGTGGCTGATCTCCGGATACGCGCTGAGCGTCGCGGTCGGCGCGATCGTGGTGACCGCCGCCACCAGCGGACTGTCCCGCAAGGCGGTCCTCGTCGGACTGGTGGCGCTGTTCTTCGTCGGCAACCTCCTCTCCGCCGTCGCATCGGGCTACCCGATGATGCTGCTCGGACGCGTCGTCGCCGCCCTGTGTCACGGCTCGTTCTTCGGCCTCGGCTCGCTCGTCGCGCGGCGGATGGTTCCGGCGGAGCGGGCGTCGAGGGCGGTGGCGGTGATGTTCGCCGGGTTGACACTCGCGAACGTCCTGGGCGTGCCGTTCGGCGCCCTGATCGGCGAACGCTGGGGCTGGCGGGCCACGTTCTGGGCGATCACCGCGATCGGCGTGATCGCGCTGATCGCCATCGCGGCGCTGGTGCCGCACTGGGCGGGCGCGGTGGACCGCGGGCATCCCTCGACGGCTTCCGGCCTGAGCGGCCTGCGTGTCCAGCTACGCGCGTTCCGCTCCGCGCAGGTCTGGCTGACGCTGGCGGCCACCGCGCTCGGTTACGGAGGGATGTTCGGCGCGTTCAGCTACATCGCGTACACCTTCACCCGGATCACCGGCTTCTCCAGCGCCGACGTCGCCTGGCTGCTCGTCGTGTACGGGAGCGGGCTGGTGATCGGGAACATGGCCGGCGGGCGGGCCGCGGACGGCAACCGGGACCGCACGCTGATCGTCTCCCTGGCCGGCCTCGCCGTCACGCTCACCGCGTTCGGGCTGCTGGCCGGCAGTCCCGTCGCCGCGGTGGTCCTGGTCTTCCTGCTGGGCCTGTTCGGGTTCGCCGGCGTTCCCGGCATGATCACCCGCGTCACCGACTACGCGAACGGGGCCCCGCTGGCCGCCAGCGCCAACGTGTCGGCCTCGAATGTCGGGAACGCCCTGGGGGCCTGGCTCGGCGGCCTGGCCATCAGCGCCGGCCTCGGCTACACCGCTCCGCTGTACGTCGGCGCCGCCGTCGTCCTGGCCGGGCTCGTCGTGATGACGATCAGCGCGCGACGAGCAGCGGCCCAGGCTCCGGCGGATTTGCTAAGGCTCCGCTGACGGCAACACCCGGACCCCGGCCCGCCCCGGCCGTGCGGCCAGGACCGCCGTCCTGGCCGCGTCCGCCGGCGCCTTCGTCACGTCACCGCCGGTCGGCGGCACCTGACGGGAACCGGACGCACCTGACCGGGCCGGCCGTCCCCGGCCTGGTCATCCGGTCAGGCCTGGCGACGGCGGCGCCGCTCGTGGGCGGCGGCGAGGATCAGGTAGGCGCTGGCCGTCCACGTGTAGGCACGGTCGCGGAGCCCTTCGCCGGTGCGGGCGTCGAAGTTCTCGGCGAACCCGGACCGCTCGCACAGCCTGCGGAAGCGGGCGCTGATGTCGTCGGCCAGCGCGGTGTGGCCGGCACGGCGCAGCCCGTCCTCGATGAGGACGGTCGAGGGCGCCCAGATCGGGCCGCGCCAGTAGCCGTCGTCCTGGTAGTGCTCCGAGGAGGGGTGCTCGGTGGCGGGCCCGAACGTGGTCAGGTGCTCCTGGACCCGTGCGGCGAGCGCCGTGTGCACGGCCTCCGGGAGTTCGTCGCCGAGCACGATCGGCATGAGGTCGAGCAGGCTGGAGCTGGCCCAGGTCTTGCCGGAGTGCGCGCCGCGGGCGACGAACCGCTCCCCGGTCCACAGCTCGGCGAGCAGCGCGTCGCGCATCCGGTCGGCGGCGCCGGACCAGTGGGCCGCCGCGGCCGGATCCGGCGCGCGCCGGGCCAGCTCGCGCAGTTGCAGGACGAGGAAGGCGGCCAGGTCGGCGGTCTCGACGACGCGCTCGGGGTCGAACGTGGTGGCGTTGTCCCAGCCGCTGTCGTTGCCGTGCTGGTAGTGCGGCAGCTCGTGGCCGGGGACGCGGCGGGCCTCCAGCCAGAAGGCGGTCCAGCGTTCCAGGAGCCGGTAGGTCTCCTCCGGCTCGTCCGCCGGCGGGAGGTGGCGCAGGGTCCAGCCGTGAATGGGGGGTTTGACGAAGTTGTAGAGGATCTCGGAGTGGGTGACGGAGTCGGGCAGCGCCCCGGCGGCGTCCTGGTGGTCGAACGGCAGCCGGAACTGGTCCCACGCCATCTCGGGCAGCCCGCCGCCCAGGGCGATGGCGTTGAAGCAGTGGTCCCAGCTCCACACCTTGTCCATCCAGTGCTTGGACATCAGCACGGCCGGTCGGGTGACGAATCCGGCCGGCCGTACGGTGGCCGACCACAGGACGTAGGCGGCCAGCTCGGCGGCGGGCGTGGCGTCGCTGCGCCAGGGGGCGACCGCCTCGGCGAAGACGTCGAACTCGGCGCGCGCCGCCTTGACCACCTGCTCGAAGGTGTCGGTGCCGGCGTAGGGAGCGCGGGCGGTCTCGTACTCCTCGATGGCGATCTCCCAGTCGCCCAGCAGCGTGACGCCGCGTTCGGCGGTGCCGAGCGCCTGCGCGCCGAGCGCCTCGGCCTGTCCGCCGAGCACGGTGATCCGATAGCGGCGTCCGGTCTGGTAGACGGTGAAGACGAACGATCCGTCGACGGGATCGATGTAGAAGTACGGGCCGCTGAAGGGCGTCAGCACGGGGTCGGCGGCCAGCAGCCGCAGTCCGAGCCCCCGTCCGCGCAGCCGCACCGTGTCGGCGCCGTCGTAGGCGAGGTCGATCCGGCCGTCGTCGCGGCTCCAGGTGAGCTGGTGCGGGGTGGCGGTGACGTCGCTCTCGGCGGTGGGGGCCAGCCGCAGGATCGGGTGCATGCCGGTCTGGTGGGAGACCAGATGCACATCCTGGGCATAGGTGTGTTCGGCGATCACGGGCGAGAAGCCGAACCAGGAGCCCCGATGACTGAACGGGATGTCCCGCAGGGAGAACACCGGGCCTGAGGCGGCGACGGTCATGAAGAGGGGGTCCCTTCTTTTCACAGGTCAGTCCTTGACGGCGCCCGCTGTGACGCCGGCGGCGACGTAGCGCTGGGCGACGATGAGCAGCAGGGTGGCCGGGACGGAGGCCACGACGGCGGTGGCCATGATGGCGTTCCACTCCTGGTTGTTGTTGCCGATGTAGTGGTAGATGCCGAGCGTGATCGGCTGGTGGTCGCCGCCCTGGTCCAGGGTGGAGGCGAAGACGAAGTCCGACCACGCCCACAGGAACGCGAACAGCGACACGGTGATGAGCGAGTTGCGGGAGACGGGCAGCACGATCGAGACGAACGTGCGCACCACCCCGGCGCCGTCGGTGCGGGCGGCCTGCAGCAGCTCCTCGGGGATGCCGGACATGAACGTGGTCAGGATCAGCACCGCGAACGGCACCGCGAGGGTGGAGTCGGCCACGATCAGCCCGGGGACGGTGTTGAGCACGCCGGTGGTGAGGAAGATGGCGTAGAAGCCCATCGCCATGATGATGCCGGGGATCATCTGCGCGATGAGCAGCACGAAGCTCAGCGCTCCCCCGCCGCGCGGTCGCAGCTTGGCCAGGGAGTACGCGGCGGGCGCCGCGAGCAGCAGGGTCAGCGCCACCGTGCCGAGCCCGACGACCAGGCTCACGCCCAGGTACGGGAGCTGCTGGCCGAGGACCGCGCGGTAGCCGTCCAGGGTGCCGTTGACGGGGAAGAGGTTCGGCGGGCTCTTGCGCATGTCGGTGTCGCGGGTGAACGACACGTTGATCATCCAGTAGACCGGGAACAGCATGACGCCCGTCAGCACCAGACCGATGCACGTTCTGAGGTGTCTCATGCCGGGGACTGCCTTCGCTGCGCGCGGATGTAGACCAGCCCGAACACCAGAGCCATCACGATCAGCAGGTTGCCCACCGCCGCGCCGGGGCCGAAGGAGGGCACCAGGTTGCCGAACCCGAGCCGGTAGGACCAGGTGGCGAACGTGGTGGAGGACCCGCTCGGCCCGCCCTTCGTCATGATCCAGATGATGTCGAACACCTTCAGCGTGTAGACCAGGCCGAGCAGCAGCGTGATCGCCGAGACGGGCCGCAGCAGCGGGAAGGTCACCCGCCAGAAGCGCTGCCATCCGTTCGCGCCGTCCAGCGCGGCGGCCTCGTAGATGGCCGGCGAGATGCCCTGCAGCCCGGCGTACAGCACCACGAGGTTGAACGGGATGCCGATCCAGACGTTGGCGATGATGACCGACCACAGCGACCAGTCGGGCGAGGTCAGCCAGTTCACCGGCCCTGCCCCGAGCAGGCTCAGCATGGCGTTGACCACGCCGGAGTCGCTGTTGAGCATCCATGACCAGGTCGAGGCCGACACGATCAGCGGCAGCAGCCACGGCACCAGGAAAAGCGCCCGCAGCGTGGCCGACAGCCGGAAGTTCCTGATGAAGAACAGCGCCAGGGCCAGCCCGATGGTGAACTGGAAGGCCAGCGACACCACGGTGAAGAGCACGGTGTGCCACAGTGCCGGGCCGAAAGTCGCGTCGGCGAAGACCTTGGCGTAGTTGTCGAACCCGGCGAACGGCGCGTCCCCCTGCACGAAGGAGCGCACGGTGTAGTTGCGCAGGCTCAGCTCGACGTTGCGACAGAGCGGGTAGGCGTAGAAGACCAGCAGGTAGACGACGACCGGGGCCAGGAACGCCCACGCCGCCCACTGACCCGACCGGCCCCGCCCCGTCGCCGGGACGGCGGCGCGGGCGGGGCGGACCTGCGTCTGTGTGACTCGGTTCATCGCGGGTTACTGCGTCGCGCTCGCCGCGGCCGTCTGTGCCGAGGCCATCGCCTCCTGCGGAGGCTTCGACCCGCTCAGCGCGGCCTGCACCGCGCCCCACATCGGCTCGGAGATCTTCGGGTACTTGGTGCCGAGATCGTCACTGGTGCGACCCTTGGCCGCCTTGACCGCGTCCACCCACACCTGCAGCTCCGGGGTCGCGGAGACCTGCTTGGCCTGCACCGCCTCGGTGGGCGCGATGTAGGACAGGGTGGTCGTGGTGCTCAGCGAGTTGTCGGTGCTGGTCAGGCAGGCCACCAGCTTCTGCGAGGCGACGTAGCGGGCGGTGTCGGACTGCACGGGGATGCTGACGAACTCCCCGCCGGTCGGCGCCGGCGCGGTGCCGCCGTCCTTGCCCGGGATCGCGATGATGCCGTACGCGAAGCCGGTCTTCTTGGCGTTGGCCAGTTGCCAGGTGCCGTTCTCGGCGAAGGCGAAATCACCGCCGGCGAACTCCTGCCAGCTGGTGGTCTGCGTGTTGTTGATGACGGAGTTGGGGGCGTAGCCCTTCTTCAGCCAGTCGTGCCACAGGGTCACCGCCGCGACGCCCTCGGGCGAGTCGAGCTTGGTGAGGGTCGCCCCGGAGCCCCAGAACCAGGGCAGGAACTGGAAGCTGCCCTCCTCGGTGCCGATCGCCGAGAACGTGATGCCCTTCTTCCCGGCCGCCTTCACCTTCTCCAGCGCGGCGGTCAGCGACGCCCAGTCCTTGACGCCGGCGGGGTCCACCCCGGCCTTCGTCAGGACGTCCTTGTTGTAGTACAGCGCCAGGGTGTTGGCGCCGATCGGCACGCCGTAGGTCTTGCCGCCGCTCTGCCCGGCCGCCAGCAGGTTGGGCGCCAGAGCGGAGACGTCCAGCTTGTTCTCCTCGGTCGTCGTCAGCACCCCGGCCTCGGCCAGCGTGGAGACGACCGGGTTGTCCACGATCAGCACGTCCGGCGAGTTGCCCTGCTGGGCCGCCAGCAGGGCCTTGTTGGTCAGGTCGCTGGTGTCGTAGCCGGTCCGTTCGACCGTCACCCCGGCCTGGGTGCCGCACGCCTGGAGCAGCTTCACCCACTCCGAGCTCTTGTCGTACTGCGGATAGGGGTCCCAGATCGTGTAGGCGCCGCCGCCCGCGGCGGTCCGGCCGGCGCTCGCCGAGCCGCCGCCGTCAGACGATGACGATGACGACGAGCAGGCCGCCAGTCCACCGGCGGCGGCCAGGACCGCCAGACTCATGCCGGCCGCGCGCCGGCCCCTTGACGCTGAACTCATTTGGCGTGACCTCCGCAGCGTTACGCGGCTGTTCTCGGGCCGCGGTCGAACCGATTCGGCGAATCGGTTCGACCGAACATAGGCCCGGCCTGTCGTGTGCGTCAATGGGCTGGGAGGCACGGTGTGCGGTCCGTGACACATCCCCGTCACGGACCCCGGGAGAGAAGGGCCGCGGCGTGAAACGATTCGACCTACGATGGTCTCCGGCCGACTGCCAGACTGAGGAGCGCGCGGGTGAACATCGGGGAGATCGCCAAGCGGGCAGGTGTGTCACGCAGCACCGTGTCGTACGCGCTCACCGGCAAGCGCCCCGTGTCCGAGGGGACCAAGCGGCGCATCCAGGCGGTGATCGACGAGCTGGGCTACCGGCCCAACGCCACCGCCAGGGCGCTGAAGGAAGGCCGCACCCGCACGATCGGCCTGGTCATCCCGCCCGCCGGCCGGCGCCTGACCGACATGCAGCTGGGCTTCGTGGCCAGCGTGGTCGACGCCGCCGCCCGCGCCGACCTCGACGTCCTGCTGTCGCCCTCGGGCGGCGAGCACGACCGCTCCTTCGAACGCGTCGTCACCGGCCGGCGCGTGGACGGCGTCATCCTCATGGAGATCCGGCTCGAGGACGACCGCGTCGCCCGCCTGAACGGCGCCGGCATGCCGTTCGTCGGCATCGGCCACACCAGCCACCCGGAGGAGATGTCCTGGGTGGACCTCGACTACGAGACGCTCATCGCCTCCTGCGTGCACCACCTGGCCGACCTCGGCCACCGGCACGTCGCCCTGGTCAACCGTAACGCCGAGCTGGTCGCCGCCGGTTACGGCCCCGGCCACCGCGCCCAGGCCGGTTTCGACCGCGCGCTCGCCGAGCGCGGGCTGCGCGGCGTGCGGGTCTGCTCCGGGGACGACGCCCAGGCCGGGCAGGCGTGTGTCGAGCGGCTGCTGGCCGAGCACCCGGAGCTGACCGCCATCGCCACCATCAACGAGGCCGCCGTCGCCGGCATGTACCGAGCGCTGGCCGGAGCGGGCCTGGCCGTGCCCGCGGACTTCTCCGTCGCCGGCGTCGCCGCCCGGCACTGGGCCGAGAACCTGCACCCGCCGCTGACCGCCGCCGACGTGCCCGCCGACGACATGGGCGCGCACGCGGTCGAGCTGCTCCTCCAGCGCATCGCCGACCCGCTCGCCCCGCATCGCCGTCTTCTGCTGACCCCGCCGATCTCGCTGCGCGGCACGACCGGACCCGCCCGGCACCGCCCCTGACCCGGGGACACGGCGGACTCGACTCCGGGCCGGACGCACGGCCGTGCGTGACGGCGGCATGGCCCCGGTGTGTCGGCGGCGTTTCCGGCTCTTGACCGCTTCGCGGCATGACGCCTATCGTCCAGTCGAATCGATTCGCCGAATCGATTCGACTCCTCCCCCCGCACCCCCCGAAGGGCAAAGCGCATGGCACCTCCCTTGTCCCGGCGGATTCTCGGCCGCAAGCCGCACACCGCCCTCGCCTCCGCCTCCGCCCTCGCCTCCGCCCTCACGCTGACCGTCCTCACGATGACCGCGATCCCGGCGGCCGCCCTACCGGCCGCCGGCGCCGGCCCGGCGCTCGTCCTGCACTACGACTTCGAAGGCGACCTGTCGAGCGGCACCGTCGAGGACCGATCCCCCTCAGGGCTGGACGGGACGCTGGTCAACCCCGGCTCGGCCACCACCGCCGCCGGCGCCGACGGCACGCAGGCGCTGTCCCTGCCCGGCGGCGCGAACGGCTCGGCCACCGCCCCCTACGTGACGATTCCGGGCGGCCTGTTCCGCGACCGCCACGCCATGACGATCTCCACCTGGCTCAGCTGGGACGGCGGGCCCGACTTCCAGTGGGTCTACAACCTCGGCAAGGACGCCGGGACCGCCACCTTCGCGACCCCGTCCTTCGCCGGCGACGCCACCACCCGCTCCTCCATCAAGCCGGTCAACGGCAACGTCGAAGTCGGCGTCCCCGGCACGCAGAAGCTGCCCACCGGCCGATGGGTCAACCTCGTCACCACCATCGACGGCAGGACCCTCACCTACTACGTCAACGGCGCGGCCATCGGCAGCACCGCCGCGCAGATCGACCTGGCGGCGGTGATGCACGCCGACGGCAACACCACCTCCGGCTTCCTCGGCAAGGCGTTCTGGGGCGGCCACCCGTTCCTGGCCGGCGACCTGGACGACTTCCGCGTCTACGACGCCGCCATGAGCCCCGAGCAGGTCGCCGAGCTGGCCGGCGACCACCTGGCCACGCTGAAGAAGATGGAGCGGACCTCCTTCGGCGTCACCACCTACACCGGCATCGCGCCCGACCTGCCCAAGACCGCCACCGCCGAGTTCTCCGACGGCATCCGCCGCGGCGTGGCGGTCACGTGGGACCCGATCGACGCGGCACGGTACGCCGAGCCCGGCCAGTTCACCGTCAAGGGCAGCGCGTACGGCACCCCGGTCGAGGCCACCGTCAAGGTGATCGCCAACAACCTCACCGTCGATCTGGGCGCCCCGACCGGGCCGTTCCACGGCGGCGCGTCCGGCACGCTGTACGGCGTCTACGGCGAAGGCGTCCCCACGGGCAACCTGCTGGAGGGCATGGGGCTGCGCACCGTGTCGACCAAGGCCCAGGACGGCCCGCAGCACCCCGGCGCCGACGCGCTGGAGGTGGTCAAGCCGCTGGCCGACGCCACCGACGGCGACGTGTACATCTACATGACCGACATCTACCGCGGCTTCCCCTACCAGTGGCCCGGCGACACGCCCGAGGAGCGGCTGAACGACTACAAGGCCAAGATCGCCAAGCAGGTCGACCAGGTCCGCAAGCTCGACCCGAAATATCAAGACAACGTCGTCTTCGTGCCGTTCAACGAGCCCGAGGGCAACATGTTCGGCAGCGGCTCGTGGAGCTACAACAACGTCAGCTGGCTCGCCGATCCCCAGTACTTCTTCAAGGCCTGGGACGAGGTCAACGCGCTGATCAAGGGCAGGATGCCGAACGCCAGGATCGCCGGCCCCAACACCAGCTGGCTCTACGACGGCGTCAAGGGCTTCCTGCGGCACACGGCGCAGGCCGGCACCGCTCCCGAGGTCGTCACCTGGCACGAGCTGTCCGAACCGGCCCACATCCGCAGCGCCGTCGCCACGTACCGGCAGTGGGAGCAGGCCGCTTTCGACGGCACCGCCTACGCGGGCAAGCGGTTGCCGATCAACCTCAACGAGTACGCGCACAACTACCACACCTCGGTGCCCGGCCAGATGATCCAGTGGGCCTCGGCCATCGAGGAGTCGAAGGTCGACGCCGACATCGCGTACTGGAACATCGACGGCAACCTGTCCGACTCCGCCGTCCAGGCCAACCGCGGCAACGGCCAGTGGTGGCTGCTGAACGCCTACAGCCGGTTGTCCGGCGACACCGTCAAGGTCACGCCGCCGCGCCCGGACTTCAGCTACACCCTGCAGGGCGTCGCCACCCTGGACAGGGCCAAGGCGCAGGCCCGTGCCCTGTTCGGCGGCACCTCGGGCAACGCCGGCATCCGCTTCGACCACGTGGACACCAGACTGTTCGGCGGCACCGTGCACGCCCTGGTCCAGGAGATCCCGTGGACCGGCCAGGTGGGCGACTCGGCCCAGCCGGACGTCGTCGCCGAGCTCGACCAGCAGGTGAGCGACGGCTCGGTGGCCTTCGCCTTCGGCGACGTGCTGCCGCAGCTGAAGGAGTCCTCGGCCTACCAGATCATCCTCACCCCCGGCCGCAACGCCACCTCCCCCGCCAAGGCGACCAAGCTGTGGCAGAGCACCTACGAGGCCGAGGACGCGGCGCACACCGGAAGCGCCTACCGGCGCGAAGGGCCCCAGGGCTCGCCCGACGACGTCGGCCGGTACTACACCTCCGGCCGTCACGACGTCGGCGGCCTGCGCACCGGCTCCGACCTGACGCTCGACGTCAAGGTCTCGGTGCCGCGGGACGGCACCTACGACCTGTCGGTCTTCGCCAACTCCCAGAACACCGCCGACGCCGTCAAGGAGCAAGGGCCCACCAACGTCTTCCTCCGCGTGGACGGCAAGGCCGAGCAGGAGCTCCACCTGCCCCTGGCCTACCGCTGGCTGGTCTGGGACCACGCCGACACGAAGGTCGAGCTGACCAAGGGCGAGCACGTCGTCACCCTGGCCACCAGGAGCCTCGACGGCACCCGTTCCACGAAGGGCGACGCACTCGTCGACAAGATCGACCTGTCGCTCGCCAATCCGGCGGCGGACGAGACGATCTACGAGGCCGAGTACGCCACCCTCAAGGGCGCCGGCACCGACTACACCCGCAAGAAGGTCTCCGGGTCCGGCGTGGCGACGGTCTCCAAGGACCAGACGGCCACCTTCTGGGTCTACTCCCCCGATGACGGCGAATCCACCCTGAACGTCGACACCCAGGGCGGCGGCCGAGGCCGGCTGGACGTCAACGGCCGGCGCCTCACCGGCGTCAGCGCCGACACCACGGTGAAGGCGTTCCTGTCCGGAGGCGTCAACAAGATCACTGTCACGGGCCAGGCCGGCAAGCTGGCGCTGGACCGCCTGCGCGTCACCGACACCGACGGGTCGCTCAAGCCCGTCTGGTACGAGGCCGAGGCCGCCCGCCTCGCCGGCACCGCCAGGGTCACCGCCCACCCGCTGGCCGGCGGCGGCAAGGCCGTCACCGACATCGGCGGCGCTCCCGGCAACGCCAACACCCTCACCTTCGACGTCACCGCCCCGGCCGACGGCACGTACGCGCTGACCGTCCGCTACGCCAACCCCGAGCAGTCCCCCGCCTCCCACTACAATCCCGACCCGCTGGCCCGCCACGCCGAGATCTCCGTCAACGGCGCCCAGCCCCGGCGGACCTGGTTCCCCCATTCCTTCCACGCGGGCAACTTCTGGGAGCTGAGCGTCCCGGTTCAGCTCAGGAAGGGAGCCAACACCGTCACCTTCGCCTCCCAGGAGCTGCCGAGCTTCGACGGCGGCACCTACATCTCCGACACCTTCCCCGACATCCTGCTCCGCTCGAAGTACGCCCCGATCGTCGACAGGATCGCGGTGACGCCGATCGCCAGGTAGCTTCCGCAGGTACTCGGAAACGGCCCTCGTCGCCATCCGTCTCGCCCTGGTCGCCCCCGCCGGCTTGCGCCCGCGGGGGCGGCCGTGGTCGTCTGGCCTCCATGACGTACCGGATCGGAGGGCCTGACGCCGTCCTCACCGAGGAGCGGATCAGGAGCTTCGTCGCCGAGCGGCTGGCGGAGGAGGATCTGGACGGCCGCAGCGTGTGCCTGGTGGTGCCCGACGGCACCCGGAGCTGCCCGCTGCCGTTGCTGCTGTCGGCGGTGCACGAGGCGCTGCACGGCCGGGTCTCCCGGCTGACCGTGCTGGTCGCGCTCGGCACGCACGCGCCGATGGGCGAGGCCGAGCTGGCCGCGCACGTTCCGCCATTGCCGGGGATGACGGTGCTCAACCACGCGTGGTGGGAGCCGTCCACGTTCGTCTCGCTCGGCACGATCGGCGCCGACCGGGTCGGCGAGCTGTCCGGCGGGCTGCTGCGTCACGAGGTGGACGTACGGCTGAACCGGGCGGTCGTGGAGCACGACGTGGCGCTGGTGATCGGGCCGGTCTTCCCGCACGAGGTGGTGGGGTTCTCCGGCGGCGACAAGTACTTCTTCCCCGGCGTGGCGGGGGCCGACATCATCGACCTGTCGCACTGGCTGGGCGCCCTCATCACCAGCGCCGACATCATCGGCACGCGCGGCGTCACCCCGGTGCGCGCGCTCATCCACGAGGCGGCCTCGCTCATCCCCGCCCGCCGGCTGGCGCTGTGCGTCGTCGTGCGGTCCGGCTCCGACGAGCTGCACGCCATGGCGTACGGGCCGCCGCAGCGGGCGTGGGCGGCGGCGGCCGAGGTGTCCTCCGAGGTCCACGTGCGCTACCTGGACGCGCCCGTGCGCAGGGTGCTGTCGCTGATCCCGGCCAAGTACGACGACATGTGGACCGCCGCCAAGGGCTTCTACAAGCTGGAGCCGGTCGTCGCCGACGGCGGCGAGGTCGTCCTGTACGCGCCCCACGTCACGACGATCTCCGCGATGCACCCCGAGATCGAGCAGATCGGCTACCACTGCCGCGACTACTTCACCCGGCAGTGGGACCGCTTCAAGCACCTGCACTGGGGCGTGCTGGCCCACTCCACGCACCTGCGCGGCGCGGGCACCTACGACGAGGAGCACGGCGAGCGCTGCCGGGTGACCGTCACCCTGGCCACCGGCATCCCCGAGGACGTCGTGCGACGGGCGAACCTCGGCTACCTCGACCCGGCAGAGGTCGACGTCGAGGCGTTCGCCGCCGACCCGCAGACCCTGGTCGTGCCCCAGGCGGGCGAGGTCCTCTACCGGCTGCGCCGATGAGGCACGCGTGGATCGACGCCTCGGCGGGCGTCGCCGGGGACATGCTGCTGGGCGCGCTGCTCGACGCCGGCGCCCGGCTGGAGACGGTACGGGCCGCCGTCGAGGCCGTCGTGCCGGGGCAGGTGCGTCTCGGGCGGGAACAGGTCACCCGTGCGGGGCTGCGCGCGACGCGGGCCCACGTCACGCCGGCCGGCCACGGGCATCACCGCACCTGGCGGGACATCCGCCTGCTTCTCACCCGGGCCGAGCCGGCGGAGCCGGTGCGGGAGAACGCGCTGGCGGTCTTCGCCCGGCTCGCCCGGGCCGAGGCGCGCGTCCACGGCATCGAGGCCGACGAGGTGCACTTCCACGAGGTGGGCGCCTGGGACTCCATCGCCGACGTGGTCGGCGTCTGCGCGGCCCTCCACGACCTGGACGTGAGCGAGGTGAGCGCCGGGCCGGTGGCGGTGGGCTCCGGGCGGGTGGTCACGGCGCACGGGGAGCTGCCCGTGCCCGTCCCGGCGGTCGCCGAGCTCGCCGCCGGCTGGCGGATCCACGCCGGTGGCCAGGGCGAGCTGGCCACGCCCACCGGCATGGCGCTGGTCACCACGCTGGCCCGGGAGTGCACGGAGCTGCCGCCCCTGCGGCTGGAGGCCACGGGCGTCGGCGCGGGCGCCCGTGACACGCCCGGCCGGGCCAACGTCGTACGGGTGCTCGTCGGCGCCCCCGGGGCCGATCCCGCCGAGGCCGTGGTCCCGGCAGAGTCCGTGGTCCTGGAGGCCAACGTGGACGACCTGGACCCGCGCGTGTGGCCGAGCGTCCTGTCCGCCCTCATGGAGGCGGGCGCGTCGGACGCCTGGCTGGTGCCCATCCTCATGAAGAAGGGCCGCCCCGCCCACACGCTGAGCGTGCTGTCCCCTCCCGGGCACGCGGACGAGCTCCGCGCGGCCATGTTCCACCTGACCACGACCCTGGGCGTCCGGGAGCGGACGGTCCGCAAGACCGCGCTCGAACGCGGCTGGGTGCACGTGGACGCGCTCGGCGCCCGGCTGCCGGTCAAGGTGGGCCACCGGGACGGCGTCGTGGTGCAGGCCACGCCGGAGTACGAGCCCGCCGCCCGGCTGGCGGCCGAACGGGGCCTGCCGGTGCGGACGGTGCTCGACGCCGCCGTGGCCGCGGCATGGACGGCGGGACTCGCCCCCGGCCGGTCCGTTCCCCGCGAACTGCGCCCGCATCCGTCCCTGTGACCCGCCTCCGCCGGCGGAGGCGGCATGTGGCGGTGCCCTCGGCGACGGCCGGCCACCGCTCCCTCGTCAGGGCCGGACGTTGTGGTTGCCGGCGAACAGGTTGGCGGGGTCGTACCGACGCTTGACCGCCGCGAGCCGCTGGTAGGTCCGGGTCGGATAGACCGCGGCGACATCCTCCTCGGTGGCGGAGGCCAGGAAGTTCGCGTAGGCGCCGTCGACGTGAGGCGCGAGTCTCCCCCAGATCGCGTCCAGAGCGGGACGCGCGGCCTCGACGACCGGCTCCGGACCCGCGCTGGTGGTCATGACCATCAGCTCCGCCCGGCGATGCGCGTAGGCGGTGGCGTCGTCGGGGACTCGCGACACCGCGCCGCCGACGCTGCGAACGGCGATGAACGGCGATCCCTGCGATGCCCCGGTCTCGGCGAGGATCCGCAGGACCTCGGGCACCGACTCCTTGCCGACGAACGCGCTCCGGGTGACGAGCAGGATGCCGGGCGGCGGGGTCACGCCGTCCACGAGCGTGTCCTCATAGGGCTTCAGCGCGACATCGTCGTCGATCACCGTGCCGAGCCGGCGGATCGGGTCGATGGCCCGGGCCGCGAGCTCCGGGTCGTCGCCGTCGAAGGCGACCTGGATCTCGACCGGCGCTTCGGGGCCGCCGGCGAAAGGGTTGGCGAAGCTCGCGATGGAGGTGAGCTCCTCGGGGGCGGTGCGGAGGTGGTCCGCCCACCCCTGGAGCACGCCGGCCGCCTCCGCCGCCGGGAAGGCGATCCTGCCGTAGAAGACGTCGGTCGTCGGGTGTGCGGCGAACTCGAAGACGGTCACGATCCCGAAATTGCCGCCGCCGCCGCGAATCGCCCAGAACAGCTCAGGGTTCTCCTGCGCGCTCGCCCGCACGACCTCTCCGCCGGCGGTGACCACCTCCGCGGCGACCACGTTGTCCAGGGCCAGACCGTACTTCCTGACCTTCCAGCCCATGCCGCCGGTCAACGTCAGCCCACCGACGCCGACGCTCCTGGTGTCGCCCGAGGAGATCGCCAGGCCGTGCGGGGCGAGGGCGGCCGCGACCTGACCCCAGGTGGCGCCGCCGCCGATCCGCACGAGGTGACGTTCCTTGTCGACGACCTCCACGTCCGCGAGGCCGCCGAGGTCGATCACGACGCCGTCGTCGTTGGTGCCGAAGCCCGCGAAGGCATGGCCGCCGCCTCGCACGGACAGCACGAGTCCCGCGGCGGCGGCGAACCTGACACCCGCCTGCACGTCCCCCACGCTCTTGGGCCGCAGAACGTAGGCCGGGCTGCCCGAGGCCAGTACCGAGCGACGGGCCGACTCGTACTCCGCTCCGCCCGGTTCGATGATGTCGCCGCCGAAGTCACGGCGAAGGGTTTCAAGCGCTGCAGTCATGACATTCCTCTCGTGATGCGAATCGTTCATGCGAACTGGCCCGGCTGGGCCGAACGAACACAAGATGCCGACGGCCCGGTCCTTGTGACGGCGCGGCGTAGTGACGTACGCCACAGGAACGGGCCACCGTCCCGGTGTCACAGAACGGCCGGGGCCGGCGTCTGATGGGTGTGACGAAGAACGAACAGGAGCCGCCCATGTCCGGCACGCCGGAGAGCACGCCCGCGGATCGCGGCGACGCCATGAGCGGGCACGACGGCCCGGACCCCGCCACCGAGGCGTTCGTCGCCCACCGCAACCTGCTGTTCACCGTCGCCTACGAGATGCTCGGCTCGGCCGCCGACGCCGAGGACGTGCTGCAGGAGACCTGGCTGCGGTGGGCGGGCGTCGACCTGGCCACCGTGCGGGATCAGCGCGCCTACCTGGTCCGGATCGCCACCCGGCAGGCGCTCGGCCGGCTGCGTGCGCTGGGCCGCCGCAAGGAGTCCTACGTGGGCCCGTGGCTGCCGGAGCCGCTGCTGACCGCGCCCGACGTGGCGGAGGACGTCGAGTTGGCCGACAGCGTCTCGATGGCGATGCTGCTGGTGCTGGAGACGCTTCAGCCGACCGAGCGGGCGGTGTTCGTGCTGCGCGAGGTGTTCGATCTCGACTACGACGAGATCGCCGAGGCCGTCGACAAGAACCCGGCCGCGGTCCGCCAGATCGCCCACCGGGCACGCTCCCACGTCGCCGCCCGCCGCCCGCGCGGCACCGGCTCCCCGGCCGAGCACCGAGCCGCACTCCAGGCCTTCCAGCGAGCAGTCCAGACCGGCGAGTTGCAGAGCCTGCTCGACATCCTCGCGCCCGAGGTCGTCCTGCTGACGGACGGCGGCGGAATCAAGCAGGCCGCGCTGGCTCCCGTCATCGGGGCCGGCATGGTGGCCCAGGTGCTGAGCAGGATCACCGGCACGGCGTCGCTACGGCCGGCACAGGTCAACGGCTACCCGGCGCTGACCGTCCACCTCGACGGCGAGCTCGACACCGTCGTGGCGGTGCGGATCGACGACGGGCTCATCACCGGGCTCTACGCCGTGCGCAACCCCGAGAAGCTGTCGCACATGGAGCGGGAGACCCCGGTGAGCCGCTGAGCCCGCCACTGACGGCCGACGAGACAACTGCCGTGAGCCGGCGAGGTACTACGTCTGGACGAGGCCGAGTTGCCGCAGTTGTGAGTAGACGTCGACGACTCCCCAGAGGTCGGTGATCCGGCCGTCGGCGAAGCGGGCGATGAAGATCTCGTTGTAGGTGACGGATCTGCCGGTCGGGGGCATGCCGCGGTAGGCGCCGGAGTTGGTGCCGGTGACCGTCTGCCGTGCGACGATCTTGTCTCCGTCGGCGAGCAGGTCCTCGACCGCTACGTGAATGTCGGGGAACGCGCGCAGGAGGACGTCCCAGATGCGCTTCTGCGCCTGCACCGCCGTCATGTCGGTCAGCTCCGTCGTGTGAAACCGCGCGTCCGGGTGGATGACCTCGTCGATCGCCTTCGAGATGATCTCCAGATCGCCGCTGTTGATGGCCTCGTGGAAGCGGTGGTACGTCTCCTTGTTGCGTGCTTCCTGAGCTGTCGACATGTCGTCTCTCCTTGATCGAGATGATGGGGGGCCCTGTGGTGATGCGCTCCCCCGAGCAGTACGACGTCACAGCACCGCGAAATGTGAGGTGACGCGCCCACCTCACAGTCGTACTGATGAGGGCGGATACGACGAGGGAGCCGACGACGCCATAACTCCCGACGCATAACGACATAACAATATTGATCTTGGAGAAAATAACTGCGAAGTCATAACGTCGGAGTCGTGCACAAATCGAGAACGGAGCCGGGAGGAGTCCCCATGCTCACCGTGGCCGCGCCCCGGACCACACCCACGGGATGGACGCTGCGGGCCGTCGTCAGCGCGCACGTGCTGGCGATCGCCGGCCAGCCGGTGTTCGCCGGGGTGTATCTGACCGGTGACTACGCCGGTTTGCGCCTGCATGCGGCCGGCGCCGACGTCGTCACCTCCATCGGGTACCTGCAGGCGATCGTCGCGATCGCGGTCTGGGTCCGGCTGCGCCAGGTCTGGCCGTTCCTCGCCACGACGGCGGTGGTGGCGGCCGAGACGGTGCAGTACTTCGCCGGGCTGAACGGCGCGCTGTGGTTGCACCTCCCGTTGGGGGTGATGACCGTCGTCGCGGTCGTGGTGCAGTTCATCGACGTGTGGCGCCGGCCTCTCCTTCGTGAGGGGGCCCGGAGTGCGTGACAGCCGCGGCATGACCAGGCGGCGGGCGCTGGGCATCGGCGGGGCGCTCGGGTTGACGGCGGCCACCGGCCTGTCGGCCTCGGCCGCGCTGGCCCGGCGGCCGCCGACCACCGGTGCCGAGCTGCGCAGCGCCGTGCCGCTGCCGGCGCCCTTCCAGGTGCCGCTGCCGATTCCCGCCGTGCTGAAGCCGGTCCGCACCGCGGGCGGCGCCGACCGTTACGAGATCACCCAGCGCGAGGCGAGCGCCGAGATCCTGCCCGGCGTGAAGACACCGCTGTGGACGTACGAGGGCACCTTCCCCGGGCCGACGATCGAGTCGCGCCGCGGGCGGCCGATCATCGTGACGCACCGCAACGAGCTGCCCGTACCGACCGTCGTGCACCTGCACGGGGGACGGACCCCGGCGGCCTCCGACGGTTACCCGACGGACCTGGTCCTGCCCGAAGGCCGGCACGACGCCGCCACGCACATGGAGCACGGCTCCGAGCAGCACATGCAGCACATGCAGCACGGCTCCGAGCACGGCATGCGGGACCCGAGAGCCGTGGTGACCAGGCTGACGCGGGACTACACCTTCCCGCTGGACCAGCGGCCGACGCTGCTGTGGTACCACGACCACCGGATGGACTTCACCGCCCCCGCGATCTGGCGCGGCCTGGCCGGCCTGCATCTCGTGCGCGACGACGCCGAGGAGGCGCTCGGCCTGCCCGCCGGGCCGCGCGAGCTGCCCCTCATGATCGCCGACCGCGCGTTCGCCGCCGACGGCAGCCTCGCCTACCCCGCCCTCGACCCCACGCTGCGCGGACGGCCCGGCGTCCGCGAGCCGTACCTCGCCGGGGTCCTCGGCGACGTCATCCTGGTCAACGGCGCGCCGTGGCCCGTGCACGAGGTCGACGCGGCCCGCCACCGGCTGCGCATCCTGAACGCCTCCAACGCCCGTCACTACGAGCTCGAGGCCGTCACCGACGACGGGCGCCGGCTCGACCTCGTGCAGATCGGCGCCGACCAGGGACTCCTCGCCGCCCCGGTCACCCACCGGCTGCTGCCGATCGCACCCGCGGAACGCTACGACGTGGTCGTCGACTTCTCCGGCGTCCCGATCGGCGGCCTCGTCAGGGTGGTCAACCGGCTCGGCTCCGGCCGTACCCGCGACGTGATGGCCTTCCGGGTCGCGCGCGAGGCCGCCGACGGCAGCCGCATCCCCCGCACCCTGTCCACCGACCTGCCGGCCTGGCGGCGCTCGGACGCCGCCAGGGTGCGCGAGTTCTCCTTCCGCGCCGGGCGGATGAACGCGGGCCACGGCTGGCTGATCGGCGGCCTGCCGTTCGACCCCGCCCGCACCGACGTCACCACCCGGCTCGGCGACGTCGAGGTCTGGCGGCTCATGGCCGACGTCCATCACCCTGTCCACCTGCACCTGGTCGGCTTCCGGGTGCTCTCACGCAGCGGCCGGCCCCCGCTGCCCCACGACGCGGGGCTCAAGGACACCGTCTCGCTACGGCCCGGCGAAGCCGTGGAGATCATCACCCGCTTCGACGGCTACCGCGGCCGCTACCTCTTCCACTGCCACAACGCCGAACACGAGGACATGGGCATGATGGCCAACCTCGAGATCGTCTAGGACGCCCCGCGGACCCGGCCGCCTGGCGCTCCTGCGGCCGGGCCCGCCGTACGTGTGGACCAGCGGTGCCCGGCCGGACCGGTCGTCAGGTGAGGGGGACGCTCAGCCGTGCGACCCGTACTTGGTGAGCAGCTTCTCCAGGTGCCGCACCACCGGCTGCCAGGTAGTCGGCGGCGTGTAACGGCTGGCCCGGTGGCCCTTGTAGGTGAGCGTGTACTTGAGGAAGTCGGCCCCCTGCGGCTGCGGCTCCGACGTGCCGACCTTCAGTTTCTGCAGAACGGTCCGGAGCCGGCGCAGCTCCTTGCCCGTCAGGCACGAGCTCACGATCGGACCGGTGCGGCGGCTGAACTGACCGCAGCCGTCGGTGAACACCCGCACCCGGTTGTCGAGTCCCGCGAAACCGCCCTGCTCCCGGAAGTCGACGAGCGTCTTTCGCTGCGCCTCCACCCCCTCTCGCACGTCCGCTCGCGCCTGTCGTCCGTCCGCGTGCGCCACCGAGACCCCCGAGGCGCCCAGGGCCAGGACGAGCACCGGTGGAAGCATGATCCGCCACATCTTCATGCCTACTCTGACGTACCGGGCCGGCGAATGGCTCACACCAACGGCAGGAAAGGCTCATCAGACCCGCAACCGACGAGCCGTGCCGGAGGTACGGGGGTCATGCGGCGGGGGCGGCCTTCCGCTCGTCGAGCTCGTCGAGAGGGAAGAAGGGCAGCTCGAGGTAGACGCTGCCGGCGGCGGCGAGAATCTTCGAGGCGTCGTCGACCGGCGGGTGGATGAGCTGGTTGATCAGCTTCTTGATGTCCGCGCCGTCGGCGCCCGAGGCCATCACCCTGCGGTCCCAGCCCCGGGCGAAGATCGCACCGGCGCCGCCCAGGTCCAGGCAGGTGACGTACGGGCCGGGGGTGAAGTCGCGCAGCGGCATGCCGAGCAGGTCGGCCGCCGCGTTGTACCCGGCGACCTTGCCGAGCGGGGTGGCGTGCTGGCAGGCCTGCATGACCGTGTGCTCGGCGTCGAACGCCGCCGCGGCCGTGTCCCCGGCGACGAACACCTCGGGCAGGGCGCGCAGCCGCCGGTCCACCGGCACCCGGCCGAGGTGGTCGAGCTCGTCGGAGATCTGCCGGGTGAGCTCGCTGGCCCTGATCCCCGCGGACCAGACCACCGCGTCCGCCTCCACCGTGGTGCCGTCGGACAGGACGGCGTATCCCTCGCCGACCTCCGTCACCGTCGTGCCGAGGCGGCGTTCGACGCCCAGCTCGTCCAGCGCCGCCTCGATCGCCTCGCGCGGGCCCGGGCCGAGCTGGTGCCCGACCACCTCCGACCGGTCCACCAGCAGCACCCGGCCCCTGGCGGCCAGCGCGGTGGCGGCCTCCAGGCCGACGAACCCGGCGCCGACCACCACGGCGGAGTAGTCCTCCCGCTCGCGCAGATGGCCGGTCAGCCGCCGGGCCCCTTCCAGGGTGTCGATGTCGAAGAGCCGTTCGGCGCCGGGCAGGCCCTCGGGACGGACGAGTTCGCTGCCCGCCGCCAACACGAGGCGGTCATAACCGATCTCCTCGCCGTCGGCCACCACCATGCGGCGGCCGGTGTCGATCGTGCTCACCCGGGCCCGCAGGTGCTCGACGCCGATCGGTTCGAGGACCCTGCCGAGCTCCACCTTGGCCAGGTCCGGCTCCGGCTCGTACAGGCGGGGCCGCAGCACCATGTGCTCGTCCGGCGCGATGAGCGTGATGCGCAGGTCCGCCTCTCCACGGGCCAGCGCCGCTCCCGCCGCGCTCCACACGCCCGCGAAACCGCCTCCGATGATCACAACGTGTGCCACTGTCTCGTCCTTCTCTCACCCCGGGGATGGTTCGGCAGGGAGACAAGACGGCGGGTTCAGATGTGACCGAGGTGAGCGAACTTCTCCGGATTGGCCAGCCTCCTGAACACCGTGATACGCCCGTCGGCGATCTCCACGGTGTCGAGCCAGACCAGCTCGCCGCCGTGGTAGGTCGCCAGGGCCGGGTGCCCGTTCACCTCGATGATCTGGAACGCGTCGGGGCGTCTGAGCTCGATCTGCCTGACCGTCAGCAGGGCGATGCGCTCCGCGCCCCGGACCGGCCTGCGCGCGGCGGTCACCTTGCCGCCGCCGTCGGCGACGTAGACGGCCTCGGGGTGCAGCAGCTCGACGAGCCCGGCCAGGTCCCCCGCGTCGGCGGCCGCCTTGAACGCCTTGAGCACGCGTTCGGTCTCGGCCCTGGACGCCCGGGGCGCCTCCTCGGCCGCGGCGACCCGCGCCCGCGCGCGGGAGGCCAGCTTGCGGCTCGCGGCGGGCGTGCCGCCGAGCACCTCGGCGATCCGGCCGAACGGGAGGTCGAAGACGTCGTGCAGCACCAGCGCCACGCGTTCGGCGGGGGTGAGCCGCTCCATGACCACCAGCATCGCGGTGCTCACCGACTCGTCCAGGAGCACCTGGGCGGCGGCGTCGGGCCCGGTCAGCAGCGGCTCGGGCAGCCAGGGGCCGACGTAGGACTCGCGCCGGACCCGCGCCGACCTGAGCACGTTGTACGACGTCCGGGCGGCCAGGGTCACCAGCCAGGCCCGCAGATCCCGCACCTCGGACAGGTCGGCGGCGGCGGCGCGCAGCCAGACGTCCTGCGTCACGTCCTCGGCCTCGGTCACGGTGCCGAGGATCCGGTAGGCCGCCCCGAAGACCGCGGCGCGATGCGATTCCCAGTCGGCCTCCGCCAACGTGCCGGTCAACTCCACCCCGGGCCTCCCGCCCCCTCGGATCAGTGGTCGACCTCCGATCCTAGGCAGGTCACCATCGACGCCGGCACCGACACCGAGGTGAACGGGGTGATCACCGGCTCCGGCGGCGCGGGCCGCCTGGACGTATACGTACAAGAGCTGTTGTGCAATGTCTCTTGTACGTATACGCTCCTCGCTGTGCCCGACGACGATCATGCGATCACCGACTCCCGGGTCCTGGCAGCCATGGCGCACCCCGTGCGCCGTCGCCTCCTCGACCTGCTGAAACTCAACGGCCCGTGCACCGCCAGCACCCTGTCCGAACACACCGGGGAAGCGGTCGGCAACGTCAGCCACCACCTGCGCGCCCTGGCGGCCGCCGAACTGATCGAGGAGGCGCCCGAGCTGGCCCGCGACCGGCGCGAACGCTGGTGGCGCCGGACCACTCCCACGCTCTGCTGGTCCTCCACCGACTTCGCCGACGACGCCGCGGGTGAGGCGGTGGCGCGGGCCGTCGAATCGCTCAACCTGGAGCGGCAGACCGGCCACGTGCGCCGCTGGGCGGACCAGCCCCAGTCCGAGCAGGAACGCTGGCCGCTCGGGCCGTTCTCGGCCGAGGCCTGGATCCGCGTCACCGACGAAGAGCTGGCCGAATACGCCGCCGAGCTCAAGGCCGTGATGAACAAGTGGGCAGAGCGCGAGCTGCCGGACGACGGCCGGGACCGCGGCACCGTCTTCACCTTCGCCCGCGCGGTTCCGGGCCGGCCGTGACGAGCACCGAGAAGACCCGGTTCGGGCTGCTGCGCCGGCGCGACTTCCGGCTGCTGTGGGTCGGGGAGAGCGTCAGCAGCCTGGGCAGCTCCGTCACCGGCGTCGCGCTGCCCCTGGTCGCGGTGACCGTGCTGGACGCGCCGCCGTTGGCGGTGGGCGTGCTGGCGGCGGCCACCTGGCTGCCCTGGCTGCTCATCGGCCTGCCGGCGGGTGTCTGGGTGGACCGCCTCCCCCGCCGCCGCGTGATGCTGGCCGCCGACTGGGCGTCGATGGCGGCCTTCCTCAGCGTTCCGATCGCCGCCGCCCTCGGCCGGCTGACGATCGGCCAGCTGATCGTGGTCGCGCTGGCCGCGGGGACCGCCAAGGTGTTCTTCGCGACCGCCTACCGCGCGTACCTGCCGTTCCTGGTGGACGGGCCTGACCTGCTGGAGGCCAACGCCAAGCTCCAGGGCAGCGAGCAGGTGGCGAACCTGGCCGGCCCCGGCCTCGCCGGGCTGCTCGCCCAGCTCTTCTCGGCCGTCGGCGGCCTGATCGCCGACGCCGCCACCTTCGCCGTCTCGGCCGTCTGCCTCATCCGCATCGAACGCCGCGAAACCCCCGTCCGCAGGCCCCGCCGCCGCCTGCGCGCCGAGATCCGCGACGGCTTGCTCCTGGTCGCCCGCGATCCGTTGCTCCGCGCCAACACGTTGTACGGCTGCGCGGCCAACCTGGCCCTGACCGGTTACACGTCGCTGACCGTGCTCTTCCTGGTCGACGACGTCGGGCTGGGCGCGGGCCAGACCGGTCTGCTGATCGCGGCCACCAGCCTGGGCGGCATCGTCGGCGCCATGGTCGCACGCCCGATGGCGGCGCGGTTCGGCAGCGCACGGGCCGTCCTGCTCGGCAAAGCCGGCCTGGCCCCCACCGGGCTGCTGATCCCCCTGGCGGAGCGCGGCGCCGGGCTGGCGCTGTTCGTCCTGGGCGGCGTGATGATCGTCGCGGGGGTCGTGGCGGGCAACGTGGTCTTCTCCGGTTTCATCCAGACGTACGTGCCGGGCGAGCTGATGGGGCGGGTGACGTCCAGCGTGCAGATGGTCAACTTCGGCGCGATGCCGCTGGGCGGCGTCCTGGCCGGGGCACTGGCCGGTGCGCTCGGCGTGCGCGCAGCGCTGTGGGTGATGCTGATCGGGTTCGCGCTGAGCGGCCTGATCCTGCTCGCCGGCCCTCTGCGCCGCCTGCGCGACCTGCCCTCCGGCCGGCTGGATACCGCGGGCCGCGAGGACCTCCTGGGCGTGTGAGACCGGGCCCAGTCAGCCGGGCCACCCAGTCAGAGGGTTTCCGCCACGAGGTCGAGGTAGGCGTGCCCGGCGGAGGTGGGGGCGCAACCCGGCGCGGGCGGCGTGGCGGGGGTGGCGGTCGCCGCGTCGGCGTAGCGGCGGGCCAGGTGGGCGAAGGCGTCCTTGAGCTCGGGCGGGCCGACGACCTCGATGTCGGCGTCGTACCTGCCGATGGCGGCGGCCAGGCCAGGCCACGACCACGAGCCGAGGACGAGCCGGCAGCGGTTCGGGCCGAGCTCCTCGACGACGCCGTCGCGGGTGTGGCGGGACACTTCGGCGGCGGGCAGGTGGAGGATCACCTCGCCGCGGCAGGGCCAGTCGCCGGAGCTGTCGGAGCCCCGGAACCGGCCGGCCACGAAGGCGGCCACCTCGCCCCCGGGCAGCTCGCGCGGGGTGAAGCGGGGCCCGTTGGGGGTGCGCGGGGTGATCCGATCGGCGCGGAAGGTGCGCCAGTCCTCGCGGTCGAGGTCCCAGGCGACGAGGTACCAGCGCCCGCCCCAGGTGACGAGATGATGGGGCTGCACCCGGCGCGGCGGGGCCGGCGCGCCGGTGTCGTCCGCCCCGGGCGGGTACGCGGGGGCGTAGTCGAAGCGCAGCACCTCGCGGGCGTGGACGGCGGCGCTGAGCGCCGTGAGCACGCCGCTGTCGGCCTGTGCGTCCGGCCGGATCGCGGGCCGCTCGACAGCGGTGACCTGGAGGGTGTCGATCCGGCGGCGCAGCCGTGCGGGCATGACCTGCCGGACGGTGTTCAGCGCCCGCGCCGCGGCTTCCTCGATGCCGGCACCGGTGGTGGTGGCGATCTGGAGCGCGATGGCCAGGGCGACGGCCTGCTCGTCGTCGAACAGCAACGGGGGCAACTCCGTTCCGGCGTCGAGCCGGTAGCCGCCGTCCGGCCCCTTGAAGGCCACGATGGGATAGCCGAGCTCGCGCAGGCGGTCGACGTCACGGCGTACGGTACGCGGGCTGATGTCCAGCCGCTCGGCCAGCAGCGCCCCCGGCCAGTCGCGGCGCGCCTGGAGCAGCGAGAGCAACGCCAGGAGGCGCGCTGAAGTCTTCGGCATGATGCCCATGTTGCCCTGAGAAGCGGCCACATCCTGACCTCTTCACCCTGCCCGGCGAGACGCCGGCCGGGATCCTCGGGCGACGTCCCCGATGCCGCGATCCTGACGGGCCGGGGTTCCGGTACGTGCCTGATGGTCGGCGTGTGACCTTGTTGTGCCTGTCTCGTGACAGATGACCAGAATGAGCGGATAGTTTCCGTTCCCTTCAGCCTCTCCACGCACACCGTTCACTCGTGCGCTCCAGTGTGTCCGCCCGAGAGCATGCCGCCTTATCGGCTGCTTATGAACGATGGAAGGGACTGCACCTGATGCAGCCAATGGCAGCACGAATGTCGTCGGGTGGCTTACGAGCTCGTCTGGTCACGGCCGCCGCGGTCGCGACGCTCCTCGTGAGCAGCTTCGTGACCGCGGCGTACGCCGACCCGGGCCCGGCGGAACAGGAACGGGGACGGCCCACCCCGACGCCGACCAGCACCGGTACCAGAACCCCGCCGACGCTCACCCCCGCCGACGGTTCGTACCTGGAGGGCACGGCCAAGGTCGCGGCGGTCCCGGCCACGGCCGGTGACAGCGTCACGAAGCTCGCCGTGGACGGCACCGCGCTCGACGCGACCCGGACGGTGGGCGTCTCCAAGCTCCGCTTCGACGTCGGCTCGAACTCGACGGAGGCGCAGTACCACAGCTACGTGCTGGTCAACGGCGGGTACCGCAGCGAGATCGGCAACTTCGTCAACCAGCGGGCGACCATCGACATCCCGAACGAGCACCTCGTCAAGGGAGAGAACACCGTCGAGATCGTCCTCGGCGCGATCCAGTCGTCCTGCGGCCTCAACTACGACGACTTCGTGCTGTCCGACGTGGGCCTCGAACTGCTCGGTGAGGTGGCGGACGGCGAGGACAACCCGTACACCCTGTCCTTCGGCGACGGCACCTGCGGCACCAACACCACGTTGCTGAAGCGGGTCACGCTCACGTTCTTCACCCAGTCCGACCCGCGGGCCACCACGGGCCTGACCGCGGACGTGGACACCACGACGCTGCCCAACGGCGAGCACGCCATCACCGCGACGACCGCCTCCGGGCTGAGCGTCAAGAACACCGTGACGGTGAACAACGCCCCGGCCGGGGCGCCGCGGCTGCTCCCCACGGACGGCACGCTCGTGGCGGGCACCAAGCCGGTCTTCGCGACGGTACCGGCCGGCGGCGGGGACGGCGTCAAGTCCCTCACCGTCGACGGCGACAAGCCCGCCACGAAGCCCACGCTCGGCAACGGCGCCGCGATGCTCGCCTTCGACGTGGGCGCGGACTCGATCAACGACAAGTACGACGACTTCCTGCTCGTCAACGGCAAGCGCATCGACCTGGGCGGCACCTACGCGAGCCGGCGCGTGACCATCGCGGTCCCCGCCCGCTACCTGATGCCCGGCGACAACACGATCAAGGTCGTCACCGGCGACTGGAAGAACATCTGCGGCAACGACCGTGACGACTTCACGATCGCCGGCCTCTCCCTCGCCCTCGACGGCGCCACCGTGACCGGCCGGGACGTCAAGCCGTCGTACGAGATGGGCGACGGCGACTGCGGCGGCGACCAGAGCCGCCTGCGCGAGGCCGAGCTGCGCTACACGATCGACGCCCCGGCGGTGACCGTCGTCGAGACGCTCGGCTCGGGCGACGCGACCCTCAGCTTCAACGTGGGCAGCAACTCAATCGAGGCGCGCTACCAGAACTTCGTGCTCGTCAACGGCCAGAAGGTCGTGCTCGACGGCGACTTCGTGAGCAAGCGCGTGGACTTCACGATCCCGAACGAGTTCCTCGTGCCCGGCTGGAACACGATCGACTTCGTGGCCGGCACCTTCCCGACGTCGTGCGGCAACAACCGCGACGACTTCACGATCTCCAACATCGCCCTCACCCCCGCGCAGGGCAAGGCGACCGGGCAGCTGCTCAAGACCTCGTACGTCATGGGCGACGGCAACTGCGGCGACAACGTGAACCCGCTGACCGAGATCGACCTCGAATTCCTCGTCGACGCCCCGGCCCGGGGCCTGCGCGCGGACCTCGACACCACGGCCCTCAAGGACGGCAAGCACACCATCGCCGCGACGTCGGCCGCGGGCCAGGTCGCCACCCGCGTCCTGATCACCGACAACTCGGCCCCGAAGGTCGCGAGGAGCGTCCCGGCCGCGGACGAGAAGATCACCGCCTCGGTCGTGCTGGACGTCAAGCTGGAGGACGCCTCCGGCGTCGTGTCCGGGCCGGACGTCAAGCTCGACGGCCGGCCGGTCGAGCTGGGCGCCGCGGTGGGCCCGGGCCTGAGCGCCGGCAAGCACACCCTGGCCGTGACCGGCGCCGACGGGCTCGGCAACACCACGACCCGGGACATCGTGTTCGAGTCCGCGGGCATCCCGGACGCACCCGCCGAGCTGTCCCCGGCGCTGGGCGCCGTCGACGTGTCCGATCCGGTCAAGCTGTCGGCGAAGGTGGCCGAGCCCGACGGGGGCAAGGTCACGGCGACGTTCTCCGCGGCCGAGATCCTGGCGCCGAACCAGGTGTTCCAGGGCACGGCCCCGTCCGTCCCCACGACCCTGCAGGTCCCGGGCGAGCAGCGCGTCAAGACCGACGCGCTCGAACCCGCCGACGGCAGGACGCTCGACGCGCCCGCCGGCCAGGATCTCGTCTACCAGCGCTACGACGTCAAGGTGCAGGGGCACGTGGACTCCCCCGTCCTGCGCTGGGAGGGTGTCATCGACCCCGAGCGCCTGGCGTCGCTGCGCGTGTGGAACACGAAGACAAAGGCGTGGGACCTGCTGACGAGCGCCCGTGGCGGCGCGGCCGAGGGCAGGACCGTTCTCACCGCCGTCGTCGACCAGGAGTACGTGGACAGGCAGCAGGTCCACGTCATGGTGACGGCCGAGGACCCGTTCGCCGACGACATCGACCCCGGTGACCCGAACGCCTTCGCCGACCCCTCCACGTACGACTTCTCGATCGTCCACTTCACCGACACGCAGTACATCTCCGAGGGCGCGGTGGAGCAGGAGACCGCCGAGGAGCGCGCGGTGTGGGAGTCCGCCTACGCCGGCATCGTCAACTGGATCAAGGACAACAAGGCCCAGCGCAAGATCTCGTACGTCGCGCACACCGGCGACATCATCGAGAACAACATCCGCAAGCCCGCCGACGAGGCCACGCAGCGGCAGATCGTCGAGATGGAGGTCTCCTCCAAGCAGCAGCGCGTGCTGGACGAGGCGAACATCCCGAACGGCGTGATCGCCGGCAACCACGACAACCAGTCGGGCACCGAGGACGGGCCCGACGCGATCTACAACAAGTACTACGGCCCCGGCCGGTACCGGACGGCGGCGCAGGGCTGGCAGCACGCCGAGTACGGCGGCCCGTGGAAGGAGGGCGACAACCAGAACCACTACGACCTGTTCTCCGCGGGCGGACTGGACTTCGTGGTGGTCGGCCTGTCGTACGGCGTGACGAGGGAGGAGGCCGAATGGGCCGACTCCGTCTTCAAGAAGTTCCCGGACCGCAACGGCATCCTGCTCTCGCACGACTACCTCGTGCCGAGCACCAACCCCGACGGGCGCGGCACCGGATTCTCGGCACCCGACGGCTCGATGCTGTACAAGACCGTGGTCGAGAAGAACCCGAACGTCTTCCTCATCCTCGCCGGGCACGAGCACGGCGTGGGCACCAACGTGAAGCCGAAGGTGGGCCGGCTCGGAACCGCGTCGTGGAGCTGCTGGCGGACTACCAGTTCTACACGGTGTCGGCCGACCGGCTCGGTCTCACCGAGGTCGGCGGGTACAACCCGGAGGACCAGCTCCAGTTCGGCGCGAGCTTCTTCCGGCTGCTCCAGTTCAACGTCAAGCGGGCCGAGCTGAGCGTGGACACCTACTCCCCGCTGCTCAAGGACTTCGGCGCCTCCGAGTTCGACCCGCTGCGCCGCTACGACGGGCGCGAGGACAACATGGTGCTGCCGGTGGACCTCACCTCCCGTACGACGAGCTTCCAGACCGACTCGCTGGCGCTGTACAAGCCCACGCGGATCATCGGCAGGAGCACGGTGCCGTCGGGTCAGGTCGCCTCGGTGACCTGGGACCGCCTCAAGGACGACACGGCCTACGCCTGGTTCGTCACGGCCCGCTCCGCCGGCGGCGGCGTGACCGCCTCCGAGCCGAGCGTCTTCGTCACGAAGGACGAGCACGGCCGCCCGGGCACGTGGGGCCAGGAGTCGCCCATGTACCGCTGGTTCCAGCACTAGCCACACCTCCATCCCCATCCCCGCCGCCCCGGACCACGTCCGGGGCGGCCCCTGTCCCCGAACCTTGAGAGACACCACATGCCTCGCAGGAGCTGGCTGTCCGCCATCGTCCTCGCCGTCATCCTCGGCGGCGCGCCGGCCGACCTGGCGCACGCCGCTCCCGCGGCGGCGCACGACGCCACCACGACCGCCCACGCCGAGGTGACCGGCACGGGCCGGAACGTCAGGGTCGTGCTCGACCTCGAGTACGACCTGCTGATGAAGTCGGCCTGGCTCTACGCGGAGGCCTACGAGGCGAAGGAGCGGACGGAGCAGCTCCGCCAGCTCAAGGTCAACCGTGACGCCGTGATCGGCTACGTCACGGGCCGCTTCGCCGTGGCGTACGACGACAAGCCGTGCACGCCCACGGTGGCGGACGACGCGGACGTGCGCGTCCGCGGCGAGGCGGCCTTCGCGGTGCTGACCCTCGCCTACGCCTGCGGCGGCGAGGGATCTCACGCCATCTCCAGCGCACTGTTCCCCGACGCCGAGAGCTTCGTCCACAGCACGGAGACGATCGTCCGCTACGACCTCGACGGCGAGAAGGGCTCCGCGGTCCTGGTCGCCGGGAGCCCGACGCTGCGGATCGGCGAGCGCCGGGCATCGACCCAGGTCGGGGAGTTCGCCCTGCTCGGCGCCGAGCACCTGCTGTTCGGCCTCGACCACATCCTCTTCCTGCTGTCCCTGCTCATCGGCGCGCGCCGCCTGCGCGACATCGTCCTCACCGCCTCGGCCTTCACGGCCGCCCACAGCATCACGTTCCTGCTGGCGGCGATGGGCATCGTGGACGTGCCCGCGGCGATCGTCGAGCCGGTCATCGCGGTGTCGATCACCGTCGTGGCGCTCGCCAACCTCCTGGGCCGCCAGGAGGACCGGCTGGGCCGCTGGCGGCTGCCGATCGTCTTCGCCTTCGGCCTGGTCCACGGGCTGGGCTTCGCGGGCGCGCTGGACCTCGACCGGAGCGGGTCGTGGGAGCTGCTCCTGTCGCTCCTGAGCTTCAACCTCGGCATCGAGGTGACGCAGCTCGCGATCATCGCCGCGCTGTTCCCGCTGCTGGTGCTGCTGCGCCGGACGTCCGCCGCCCGCTGGGCGGTGGCCGCGCTGTCGGTCCCGATCGTGGCGGTCAGCCTGTACTGGTTCTTCGACCGCATCCCGCTGCCGCTCTGAATCCCGCTGCCGCTCTGACGCGTCGCCGCGAACCCCTCGGCGATCTGCCATGATGCATCCGCACCTGGTGATCATCGAGGAGTTTCGCCCATGGACCGGAGACGTTTTCTCACCCTGACCGGCACCGCCGCGGTAGGCGCCGGGCTGGCCGCCGTGGATCCCGGCTCGGCGGCGCAGGCCGCCGGCTACCCGTACGCCGACAGCGGCGTCCCCGCCGAGGCGCACACGAAGACGGGCGAGCTGGCGCCGTACGGCATCACGGCGTTCGCGTTCACGCCGTCCAACGGCTGGGTCGTCGTCACCCAGGACGGCCGCTACTTCGCCCGCGGCATCCCGGACGCCTGCTTCGCCGAGCTCGGCCGGATGATCGGCAACGGCACGAAGATCCACTGCGTGGCGTTCCCGCCCGAGGGCGGCGACAGGTGGGTGATCACCGGCGACAAGGGGATGTCCGCCCGAGGGCTCCCCGACGAGTGCCACCAGCGCCTCACCGCCTGCTACGACGCCGGGCTCCAGGTCGTCGACGTCGCCTTCCCGCCCGCGGGCGGCAACCGCTGGGTGGTGGCCGACACCAAGGGCCACTACGCCCGGGGCATCGACGACGAGTGCTACCAGATGATGCGCAACCTGACGCACGGCCGCCGCGTGACCCGCGTCGCCTTCCCCAAGGCAGGCGGGTGGGTGGTCGTCGCGCAGGACGAGTTCCACGCGCGCGGCATCGACGACGCCTGCTTCCAGGAGCTGAACGACCTCGCCGGGAACGGCTGGCAGCCGCACAACCTGGCCTTCTCCCCCACCGGCGGCTGGTCGGTGAGCTCGCGCGGCAAGGTGCCGGCGCTGCCCGCGGACCGGGTCCGCCAGGTCGAGAACGCGGTGGGCGGCGGGACCGTCTGGCAGCGGATGAGCGCGTGGAAGACGCCCGGAGTGGCGGTCGCGGTGGTGGTCGGCAACAAGATCGCCTGGTCCACCGGGTACGGCTGGCTGGAGGCGGGCAGCGGCGCCGCCGCCCATCCCGAGACCGCCTTCCAGGCCGCCTCGATCAGCAAGGCCGTGGCCTCCGTCGGCGTCCTGCGGCTCATGCAGACGCGCAAGCTGCCCCTGACCAACGACATCCGCCCCTACCTGGGGTGGACCCTGCCGCGTCGCTCGTGCGTCCCGGCGACCGGGGTGCCGACGATCGACCGCGTACTGACGCATCGGGCCGGTGTCATCGGGCGCGGCTCCACCTCCCCGGCGGGGGCGTGCTCCGGCTTCGACGCCGGCGGTGGCGGGTTCGCCGGGTACGGCCCCGGCGCGACCGTCCCGTCACTGCTCCAGGTCATGAACGGCGAGGGCAACTCGCCGGGGATCGAGCTCACCACCGCCCCCGGGGCCGGGTTCCACTACTCCGGCGCGGGATTCGTGCTGCTCCAGCGGATGGTGGAGCAGCAGAGCGGCCTGCCGCTGGCGCAGTACATGGACAAGGAGGTGTTCGCGCCGCTCGGCATGAAGACCAGCTCGTACGCGCTGTCGCCCGGGTTCGAGCTGGCCGCCGGGCACACCGCCGCCGGCGCGGTGATCCCCGGCAGGCGCAACCGCTATCCGGAGTCGGCCGCCGCCGGCCTCTACACGAACGTGCTCGACCTGTGCCGTCTCGTGTCCTACCTCAACCGGGCGTGGACCGCCTCCGGCGACATCGCGGGCCCGCTCAGCAGGGCCTCCGTGCGCACGCTGCTCAGCGCGGGCCCCGAGCCCACCATGGGCCGGGGGTTCTTCATCGCCGGCGCCGGCACGAAGAGCTTCTCCTACACCCATGACGGCTCCAACTACGGCTTCAAGTCCGTGGTCAAGGGCTATCCGGAGCTCGGCGCCGGCTACGCCGTCCTGGCCAACGGCAACAACATGACCCTGGTCAACGAGATCGCCTCGGCCATCAGATCGGTCTACGGCTGGGCCTGACCGGCGGCGCGTTCGCCCTTCACGGCTGCTTGGCCGGCATCACGATGATCTCGGGCAGGTTGACGTGGCGTGGCCGGCCGACGCTGAAGGCGATGACCTGCGCCACGTCCTCGGGGGTGAGCGGGTCGATCCGCGTCTTCATGTCCTCGGCCCAGGCGGTCCCCAGCTCGGAGCCGGACAGCAGCTCGGTGACGACCATCCCCGGCTGGACGTCGGTGACCCGCACGTTCCGCGGGGCGAGCTCCAGCCTGAGGTGCCTGGACAGATGCGTGACGGCCGCCTTCGTGGCCCCGTACACGGCGGTGCCGAACTCCACCCGGCTCGCCGCGACGGACGAGACGTTGACGAGGTCGGCGGCGCCTCCGGCGGCTGCGGCTTCGAGCAGGTCCGGCAGCAGGGCCCGGGAGAGGCGGAGCAGTCCGGTGAGGTTCAGCTCGATCTGGCGCTCCCCCTCGTCCACCGGACCGTCCGCCAGCGTGCCGGGCGACAGGATTCCCGCCGCGTTCACCACCAGGTCCACGCCGCCCAGCTCCCGGGCCGCCAGCCGGGCGCCGGACTCGATCGCGCCCGGCTCGGCCCCGGCCAGGTCCAGGGCGATCGGCACGGCCCGGCCGCCCGCGTCCTCGATCTCCTTGCGCAGGGCGTCGAGCCGGTCCCGGCGGCGGGCGACCAGGGCGACCCGCGCGCCCTGCGCCGCCAGCAGCGTGGCGGTGGCGGCTCCGATGCCGGACGAGGCCCCGGTCACGACCGCGCGCCGACCGGCGAGGGGGGACAGAACAGTCATCGCTTGCTCCCAAGTGCTCGACATCTCCTGTGTTCGGCACGATGCTCCGGCCTGCCGTACGGGGACAGCCAGGACCTTGGTGAGGGTGGTACTGGCAGGGTCAGGGGAACGCAGGCGAAATGTCCGATACTGGGGGGCGTGGACATGGACCGAGAATTGGGCGCGTTCCTCCGCTCGCGCCGGGCACGCGTGCGGCCCGAGGACGCCGGGCTCCCCACCTACGGGGAGCGCCGGAGGGTCGCGGGCCTCCGCCGCGAGGAGGTGGCCCTGCTCGCCGGGGTGAGCGTGCCGTACTACGTGCGCCTGGAGCAGGGGCGTGCCACCAACGTCTCCGACGAGATCCTCGGCGCGATCGCCCGCGCGTTGCGGCTGGACGAGGCCGAGCAGGCCCACCTGCGCAACGTGGGCCGCCCTGTGCGCCGGTCCCGTACGGTGCGAAGGCCGTCGCAGCGCGTGCGGCCCACGATCCAGCGGCTGCTCGACGCGCACGGGTGTCCCGCGTTCCTCATCGGCCGCCGCAGCGAGCTGCTCGCCTGCAACCGGCTGGCCGCCCTTGTGCTGTTCGGCGGCTCCGATACGGCGCAAGAGGATATCAACTGCGCGCGCCTGGTGTTCCTCGACGACGCCGTGCGGGCCCTCTACCTCAACTGGGAGGACAAGGCCCGAGAGACCGTGGCCTTCCTGCGGCTCGACGCCGGCCGCCACCCCGACGACCAGGAGCTCGCCACGCTGATCGGGGAGCTGTCGATGCGGAGCTCCGACTTCCGCCGCCTGTGGGCCGAGCACGACGTCAGGGAACGCTCGAACGGCAGGGTCCACCTCGATCACCCGCTCGTCGGCGAGCTGCTCCTCGACTACGAGAGCCTGCGGGTCGGCGACGATCCCGACCAGGTGCTCGTGACCTACCTGGCCGAGCCGGGTTCGCCCAGCGACGCAGCGCTCCGTTTCCTGGCCAGCTGGCACGGCGAGCAGCCGACACCACCGCAGAGCCCGGTGACGAGATCGACCGGGACCTGAGGGGCGGCGGCCTCCGGCGTGCGTCGGCCGTCGAACCAGCTCGTCGATCCGGTTGACGGCCTCGCCCTGGTCAAAAAGGCCGCTCTCCTACATGATCGCTGCATGTCCTCCCGTGCGTCCGCCACGCTGGCGGGCTTGGCCCTGGCCGTCCTGGTCGCCGGGTGCGCCGATTCGGCCGACCGGGTGTCGCTCGTCAACGCGCCCCAGCCGCCGGCCTCCCCGCCGCAGCCGTCCTCCACGGTGCTCCTGCCGCGGCCCTCGCCCATGATGTCCTCGGGCCCCGTACGGCACCCGTTCCCGATGGCGACCTCCCTGGCCGATCCCATGGCGACCGGAACACCCCTGCCGGCGACGGGCCGGCCGCGCTTCTTCGTCTCCGCGCGAACTCCGCTCGTCCACTTTCCCGAGGGCTCCAAGAGCGGCGTCTTCACGCCGGTGCCGCCCGCCGTGCACAACGCCGAGACCGGGGCGTTCGTCGCGAACATCTCGCTGCCGCCCGGAATCGCCAGCTCCTGGCACCTCGTGGCCGCCGCCCGGGACAACCGCACGTTCGCCATCGCGGGCTGGACAGGACCGAAGACGGAAATCCGCTTCTTCCTGGTGCGGCTCGGCGACGACGGGCGCCCCGGGAAGCCGGTGGCTGTCACGCAGACCGACCCCGACGACCTCAGTGCGATCTACGACCTCGCCCTCAGCGCCGACGGCACCCGGCTGGCCTACTCCACGCCGCTCATCGGAGGTGGCGCCAAGATCTCCGTGCTCGACGTCGCCACCGGCCGGCGCCGAGACTGGAAGACGTTGACGCACTCCATGGTGACGGGCCTGTCCTGGGCCCCGGACGGCCGCTCGCTCGCCTGCGTGCTGGGTGGCCGGGCCCTCGCCTTGCTCGACCTCGCCCGCCTGGGCACCGGCCCGGACAGCGCCGCGTCCCGGATCGTCAAGAGCTCCATGGACGCCAGGCCGATCGAGTCGGTGGCCCACACCCCCGACGGCGGCGCGCTGATCTACGCCTCGGGGCACACCGTCGAACGCGTCCCCGTGACCGGCGGGCCGGCGCAGGTCCTGGCCCGGCCGGAGCTGCCGCGCGACGCCTCGCTGAGCCTGCGCTTCAGCGTCGACGGGACCGGCGAGCACCTCCTGTACGTGCACGGGTGGCGCGCCTACCGGGTTGGCCTCGCCGACGGCGCGGCCGGCTCGGTGCCGATCACCGTCGGCGAGCGTCCGAGTGAGGGCAACTCACCGCGCGCAGCGTGGTGACCACCCGCCGGCGCGCGTCAGCCGGTCGTCCAGGGCCGGAGCTTGTCGGGGTTGCGTACCGCCCAGAGGTGCGTGATCCGGTCCGCCGCGACGTCGAACGCCATCACCAGCACGGTGACGCCGTCCTGCTGGGCCACCAGGCCGGGCCGGCCGTTGACGGTGCGCTCCAGGATCGTCAGATCGGTCGCCCTGGCGGCGATGTCGACCAGGTAACGCGCGATCTGCTCGCCGCCCTTGACAGGGAGCAGCATGGCGTCGACCAGGCCGCCGCCGTCGGCGATCGCGGTGGCGTCCGGGGCCAGCAGGCCGATGAGGGCGTCGATGTCCTTGGCCTCCCACGCCATCTTGAAGTCCCGGACGAGGCCGGCCTGACGCGCGGGCGGGATCGCGGGAGTCTGCGACGCGCGGAGGCGGCGCCGGGCCGAGGAGGCCAGCTGGCGGCAGGCCGCCGGGCTGCGGCCGACGATGTCGGCCACCTCGGCGAAGGAGTAGCGGAAGACGTCGTGCAGGACGAACGCGACGCGCTCGGCCGGGGTCATCGCTTCGAGCACGACGAGGAAGGCCATGCTGACCGACTCGTCCAGGGTGACCCGGTCGGCCGGGTCGGCCATGGTGCCGCCCGGCCGGCCGCTGATCCACTCCGTACGGTCGGGCAGCGGCTCGGGGATCCATTCACCCACGTATTTCTCCCGCCGGGCCCGTGCCGAGCCGAGCAGGTCGAGGCAGATGCGGCCGGCGACCGTCGTCAGCCAGGCGCCGGGTGACTCGATGGCCTCCTGCTGCTGCCGGGACATGGCGTACCAGCGCGCGTAGGTCTCCTGCACGACGTCCTCGGCGTCGGCCAGCGAGCCCAGGAGCCGGTAGGCGACATTGATCAGCTGACGCCGCTCGCTCATGATCGCGCTCAGGCTCGGGTCGAACCGGTCATCTCCTGACCCGGATGCGGTGGTGCTCATGGTGTCGCCGACTTTCCCTTTGTCGCGGCTGCTCTCACCAGATCGACGGAACAGCCCCCCGGAATGTGAGGCCGGCGGCTCGCCTGACATTCCGAGGGGCTGCCTCGTCGTACTGCCAGTGGAGCACAGACGACAAGGACCCCTTCCCAGCAGGAGTGACCGAGCGATGTCAACCATGACCAAGCTCAGCGAGCTGACCGGCGACTACGTGTTCGACACCGCCCGCACGCGGATCGGGTTCGTCGCCCGGCACGCGATGGCGACCAGGGTGCGTGGGCAGTTCGACGCGTTCGAGGGCAGCGCGTACCTGGACGGCGACGACCCGTCGAAGTCCAGCGCACGCCTCACCATCGAGGCGAGGAGCATCCAGACCCGCAACCGGCAGCGCGACGACCAGCTGCGCGGCACATTCCTGGACATCGACCACCATCCGGCCATCACCTTCACCTCGTCCCAGGTGGAGCAGGTCGACGAGACCCGCTTCGAGGTCACCGGCGACCTGGCCGTCCGCGGCGTGACCAGAGCGGTCACCGTGGACCTCGAGCTGACCGGCGCGGGGAACGACCCGCGGGGCGGCATCCGGGTCGGCTTCAAGGGAAGTGTCACGATCGACCGCAACGACTGGGGCGTGAACTGGAACGCCGCGACCAGGATCATGGTCAGCCCGAAGGTGACGCTGGAGTTCGACGTCTCCGCGGTCCGCCGGTCCTGACAGGGTCATCACGGCGGCTCATGTGTCGCCGGCGTTCCCGGGCGGGGTCAGGTGCCGGAACCGGTACGTGGCGCCGCTGACGAGCCGGTCCGATGCTCGGTTGCGGTGAAGGGCCTCGCGGGGGTGGGCCGGCTCCGCGACCATGCCCCGGCCGTGCACGCCGCGCGGGCCGGCCGGGGGCGGCAGGTCAGCAGTGGCCGACGTACGGCTTGGTGAACACCTGGTAGACGTGGTTGTCGCCGGGCAGGTCGCTGATCTCGCCCCAGGCCGCGATGCACCGGCCGACGCCGTTGACGCGGGCGGGGCCGGCGTAGTACTCGAAGTTGCCGGAGTTGGAGTCGTCGTCGATGGTGTGGCAGTAGGTCGAGCCCTTGTCGGACAGGCGGCACGAGGAGATCGCGGCGACCATCCACTTGCGCTTGCCCCAGGTGGCTCCGGACGACTGCATCTCGGCGCAGTTGTTGGTGCCGTCCCAGTAGACGTTGAGCCAGCCGATCGTCGTTCCGGAGACGTTCTTCAGGGGTTGCGACTCGATGCGCGTCCCGCCGCAGGCCACGCCCGCCGACGCCGGGGCGCTCCACGCCACGAGCGATCCGGCCAGCACACCGGCGCCCAGGGCGACCGCGGTGACCTTCCGCAGCGCTTTCCGCAAGGCATGCATCGGCAAACTCCTCTTCATGATCAGCTGTTGAGGAGCCCACCCTAGGGCAGCCGCCCGCTCGCCCGCCAGGCCCCGGGGACGACCGGCCGGGCCGCCGGAGGCGGTGTCGGTTCGGGCCGGTGTCGGTTCGGGCCGGTGTCAGGAGGTCGTCGTGGGGGCGGCGGTCGGTGAGGGCGAGGAGGTGGGCTGTCCGGGCTGGTCGCCCCGGTGCCGGCGGTCTCCCCGACCGAACCGGCCCTGCCCGTCCCGCAGCGTCCCGTCGGGCGGGGTCCCGTCACGCAGGGTCCGGTCGCGCAGGGTCCGGTCGCGGATCGCGACGGCAGTGGCCGTGCCGCCGTCCACCTTGGCCATGACCATGACCTTCTGCCCGGTCTTGACCGTGTCGATGCCGCCGCTGCCGCGGTTGATCCGGGTGTCGGCGTTGACCGCGTACTCCTTGGTGTAGCCGTCCTCGCTCTTGACGGTGACCGAGTCGTGGTCGACGGCCGTGACGTCGCCGTACTGGGTGGCGACGGTCACGTACGCGCCCGCACCGTCGGGGACGACGTACTCGCCGTGGATGGGCGGACCACCGATGCCCGTCCTGTGTCTCCAGCCCGGCGCCCTGTCGGAGGGGGCCCCGGAAGGAGTGGCGGACGGCGTACCGGACGGGCTCGCCGACGGCGACGGTGACGGCGCGGGTGACAGCACCGCCGCGGCGGCCACGCCGGCACCCGTGACCAGGGCGAGCGAGGTGGCGGCGACGAGCAGCAGGGAGCGGGGGAAGCGGCGTCCGGGCGGCGGCTCGTTCGCCAGGGTCTCCGCGGTGCCGAATCCGTCCGGCCCAGGGGTCATCTCGTCCTCCCGACAGGTATGCAATGGGACAACAGTGCAGCGAACTACCTAAGACCGACGTAAGCGCCAGTTCGCCGGGGGACGCGGCCGGGACGGGCCGGTCAGTAACGCCGGGCGGCGTCTCGGGTGATACTGGCAAGATGCCGGTTACCTACGGGCCCGAGTACTCCCGCCCTGACCTGCCGGTCCCGCTGGTGCCGTTGTCGGGGGTGCCGGTGGTGGTCCGGCGAGCGCTGGCCTGGCCGGCGCCTGAGCGGGCCCCCGCGGCGACGGTCGGCTGGGCGGTGCTCACCGCCGGGCTGGCGCTGGCGGCGACCTTCACCCCGCATCCCGCCCTCTCCGCCGCCACCTGGCTGACGGCGGGATTCGTGGTGGCGCGGGTCGTGGCGCTGCGGCAGTTGTCGCGGGCCCAGTGCCGGTTCGAGCCCGCCTGGCTGGCCGCGCAGACGCGGGTCCTGCGCGGGCACGGCTTCGACATCCTGCGCTGTACGGTCGGCGGCCGGGTCTGCGACCTGACCAGGGCCGGCGACGTGGCGGCGCTGACGCGGGCCGCGCCCGGCGCGGAGGTGGTCCTGGAGTTCGGTTACCGGCCCGCGGCGGGAGACCGGGTCACGGTCGAGCGGGTCCGCCGCACGCGCGCGGAGCTGGAGATACGGCACGCGGCCTTCCCGCCGGACAGCGGCCGCGTGCGCTTCCCCGAGGCGAGCTACGTCATCGGCGCGAGCGGCCGGGTCACGGTCTGGGCGCTGGCGGGGCGGGTGCTCCTGACGCCGGCGGTCGCAGCCCCGCTGCGGCCTGATCCTGCAGCAGCTCGTGCCTGAACTGGTAGTAGGGCCCGGTACGGCGGAGCACTCCGCGCTCGTAGGCGTCGTGCAGGAACGTCATCAGCCGCAGGGGCAGCGCCCGCCGCCACGCGAACCACAGCCGGACGTCGATGAACCGTCCCCACGCGCTCGGCGCCATCATCGTGACGCCGAACCCGACCGCGCCGAGCACCGCGCCGCAGGCGGCGCCGATGAGCGTCTGCTGCCACCGGCCCAGGGTGAGCAGCCACACGTGGTCCCTGACCCGTAGCCCGGTCTCCATCCACCAGCCGAGGTAGGCGCCCACGGCGAGCCCGACCAGGCCGCCCGCGGCGAAGGCCAGCAGCACGGCCGCCCGGTCGTTGCGCAGGAAGCCGTCGGGCGTGCCGGCCTTGTCGGCGTTGGCCGGGGCCAGCGCGAGGGAGGCGGCCAGGAAGCCGACCAGGAACACCGCTCCCTCGGTGAACGCGTACGTCACCCCGTCGTACAGCACCAGGACGATCACCATGCCGGGCGTCACGCACACCAGGCCCTGGCCGAGGCGGCGCAGCAGGTAGCGCCGGGTCAGTGTCTTGCGGAGCTTCGGCCCCGCCTCACGCGGGTAGTGCTGCCTGGCCAGCGACACCGTGAGGCCACCGGTCAGCCCGATCGCCAGGCCGAACCACCAGCCGACCGCTCCCAGCCCGAACAGCACGGTCACGGCGGTGCAGAGCGGCACGAAGATGGCCATCCCGAGCACGGTCTGGACGGTGGGGACCACCGCGCGGGGCAGCGCCTGGTGCAGCTCCCACCAGGCCAGGTCGCCGGTCCCCCGGCGGCGCAGGAACTCGGCCAGGAACCGGAGGTGGCGGGCCGCCTGTTCGGGGTCCCACCGCTGATCGGCCTCCGGTTCCGGCCGGTAGACGGCCGGCACGAACCCCGCGACCAGGCCCTGCCTGATCCGTACGGCGGTGCCGTCGACGCGCGGGGTGTGGCCGCTCTCGCAGGTGCGGGCCGCCAGGAAGATCATCAACGGGGTGTCGAGGGCCTCGGCCAGCGGACCTCGCGGCTCCGCGCGCAGCCGGGCGACCAGCGCGGCGGCCGCCGGCACGTCGCCCCAGCGCGACTCGAGGTATCCGGCGGCCCCCGCGCCGTCCACCGGCAGCAGCCGCGCCACCGGCGTCCCGGCGAGCCTGCGAGTGACGGGGCCGGCGTAGGCCTCGACGCGGCTGGTCAGCACGCACGGCGAGCCGGACCAGTCCTCGTCGATGGCCCTGACCACGTCGGCACGCCGCGCGGGCGGCACCTCGTCGAAGCCGTCGAACACGGCCAGCAGGCTGCCGCTCCTGATCAGCCGTTCCAACGCGAGGGGAGCCGCCCGCAGGAACGGGAACTCGGTGACCAGCCGCAGCGCCACCCACTCGCGCAGGGCCAGCCGTGGCTCCCACGACGACAGCGGCAGCGTGACCGGGATCGGCCGGTGCCGCACCGAGGACATGCGCAGCGCCAGGAGCAGGCCGAGCGTGGTCTTGCCCGAGCCTCGCCCCCCTGTCACCACCACGCGCCCTTTCATGGTGAGGAGGTGGTCGGCCAGCTCCTCGATCGTCCCGGGCAGCTCGCCGCCCGACTCGCACCGGATCGGGATGCCACGGCTGTCCGGGACGTCGCGGTTGCCCGCCTCCCGCCTGGCCGCCTTCATGACCTCGTCGGCCAGCCTGTCGGCCAGGTCGGAGGCGTCGTTCGGGGGCCGGGCGCCCCGCAGCGTGCCGATGTAGGCCACGACGAGGGCGGCGGCGGCGATGACCGCCTCCACGTTGGACCACCCGCCCACCGCCAGCCGTACGACGGCCAGGAGGACGAACGCCAGCGGGAGGATGACGAGAACCGCCGTCTGCAGCTTGCGCATCTATGAGGCCCTCTTCGGGGGGATGGCGTGGGTGCCGCCGGCCAGCAGCAGCCCCAGCGGGGTGTCTGTCGTCGTCCTGCCGCGTCCGCGCCTGTGGCGTTTGAGCACGTCAGCCACCAGGACGAGGAGGAGCGTCGCGGCGAAGGGCCGGGCGGCGGCTCGCCCGTAGCAGGCGGCCAGCCGGGGCCGCAGGGCCCGCAGCCGCGCGCCCACCTCGGCCAGGCTCACCTCGCCCCGATTGAGCGGGGTGCCGATGCCGTCGCTGAGGTCGGCGTCCTGGTCGAGGTAGTCGTCCAGGAGCTGCAGCGCCTCGCCCGCCTCCATGACCGCGTCGCGCTGCACCACGCTCATGTCCGGGTGCACCATCCCGAACAGCACGACGCACGCCAGCCCGCCCTTCCCGCGAGTGATCTTGCCGAGCTGTGCCGCCGGGGTGGCGGGATCACGCTGCCGCCGGGAGAGCACCTGGTAGTCGTGCAGTTCGAGCAGCGCGGTGTGCCAGAGCTCCCCGGGAGCACGGCGGCGGATCTCCGCGTAGAGCGCGGCCAGCAGGCGCCGGTGCTGATCGCGGGCCACGGGATCCCCGCCGGCTCCGAACCCGCCGCCTCCGAACCCATCGGCTACGGACCCGTCGGCCTTGAACAGGGACGCCACCCACGCGTCGATCCTCGCGTCGCCGCCGTTGTCGATCATGTCGTCGTAGAGCCGCGCGACGGATCCGGCGAGCATGACCAGCTCGCCGTCGCAGGGCCGGCCCGCCATCCTGGCGTAGGCGTGGATGCCGACGTTGAAGGTCAGCGCGGTGCCGCGCAGGGAGGCGATCATCGCCGCCCGCTCGGGCTCGCACAACACGCCGCGGACGATCGGTTCCACGGCCCGCTCGAAGTCGCGCACGGCGGCGGGGGCGCAGGCGACGGCGTCCTTGAGCGCGACAGGGAGGGCGATCGCCGGCCGGGCACACCGCAGAACGGTCAGTAAGTCGCGAATCACTGCGCTCCCATCGGCAGACGGTGAGCGCATGATGACACGACGTCGACCAGCGGTAAACACAGGCTTTCCGCCCCATGCGATGACGGTGCGACGCGCCTGGTCACCGAGCTGAACAGGCGGCGGACTTGCAAAACGGGGTGGCCCTCCATATCGTACTCGATCAGAACCGGAGGGGTGCCCCACTTAGACGGGTGGCCTCCGCATGCCTACCGAGTGGAGTCACATCGTGAAGACCATCGTGGTGGTGGGGGCGACCGGCCTGCAGGGCCGCGCCGTGACGGCGCGGCTGCTGGCCGAGGGCTGGCGGGTACGAGCGGTGACGCGCGACGCGAACTCCCCCGCGGCCCGGACGCTGGCGCAGGCGGGCGCGGAGCTCGCCAGCGCCGAGATGGACGACCTCGCCTCGCTCGTCGCCGCAGCCGAAGGCGCCCACGGCGTCTTCAGCGTCCAGCCCACCGTCGGCTCCCCCGGCACCGCGCCGGGCTTCGGCGCCGACGACGAGGTGCGCTGGGGCCGCAACGTCGCCGACGCGGCCCACGCCGCCGGTGTGCGGCACCTGGTCTACGCCTCGCTCGCCGGCGCCGGCCGTCACGACACCGAGAAGCTGCCGCAGAACGTGGTGAGCAAATGGCGCATCGAACAGCACATCACCCGGCTGGGCCTGCCGGCGACCTTCCTGCGCCCGGTCTCCTTCATGGAGAACTACACCGGCCCCTACCACCTGCACGGCGGCACCGTGGCCACCGCCTTCGCGGCTGACGTGCCCCAGCAGATCATGGCCGTGGACGACGTCGGGGTGTTCACCGCGCTGGCGTTCGCCCGGCCGCAGGAGTGGATCGGCCGCGCCGTCGACCTGGCCGGAGACGAACTGACCCCCGTACAGATCGCCGCCGCCATCTCCAAGGCCGTCGGACTGTCACTGCCCTACGTCCAGATCCCCGTCGAGGCGATCGCCGAGTTCGGCGTGGACTTCGCCTACTCCTACATCTGGCTCAACGAGCGCGGCTACCGCGCCGACGTCGCCTTCACCCGCGCCCTGCACCCGGGCCTGATGGACCTGCCCACCTGGCTGGCCCGCGGCGGAGCGGCCCAGATCAAGAGCTTCCTGGCCGCGCAGGACGCCACGAAGCAGGACCGCGCGGGGCAGGACACCGCACAACATGACACCGCGCGGCAGGACCCATGAGCGGGCTCGACCTCGGACGGGTCGGCCGGCCGACTGCGGGGCCGGAGACTAGCTCCAGCGAGCCTCGGCGAGGATGTCCTCCAGCCCTTCGGTGCCGAACTCGTCCACCACGATCACCTTCGAGGCGGGCACGTACCAGACGGCCTGGTCGTAGGAGTGACCCGGCGCCGGCTTGCCGGACTTCGCGTTGCAGGAGATCTCCCAGGTGGTGTAGTGGGCCTTCTTGGTCCCGATCTTGCGATACCCGGAGTACAGGTTCTTCGCGGTGCCCGTGTCGTACTTCTTGTCCGTCACGCACTCGGTGACCCCACTGCTGACCTGGTAGGGCCGCTTCACGCTGTACGTGCCGCCTTCGTCGCCGTACTTGATCGCGTTGGGTCCGCCGATCCTGAAGCCCTCGCATTCGACGGCGGCCTTGGAGCAGGTGCCGGTGAGGACGTGCAACGCGGTCCCCTCCTTCTTGACCTTCCAGGTGGCGGGCACCTGGAGGGTCATCCCGCGGTACGACACGGTCTTCGCGGACGTCTGAACCGGGGCCTGAGCCGGCGATCCGGCAAGCAGAACGGCGACGCTCAGCGCCAAGGTTGTGATCATGTCGGCGATCCTAGGCGACCTCCGACGGCCATCAGGGCCGCAAGCGGCCCACAAAAACAGACCAATGAAACGGTGGTCCGGCGCGAACTTTTCCGACGCGCGCGGACGACCTTGCGGTCCGCGCGCGGCCGCCCGGGGAGGCACGCGGGAGCCGGCCGGCGCCGCGCCGGACCGGCTCGCGCGGCGCATGCGGGCCGTGACCTGTTCGTGGACATCCCTTGACATGCGCGGACGCGACAAGTTAGCGTCCTCGAAACCTGGAATTAACGTTCACGTGAACGTTAATCCACCCAGGGAATTCATCGATGGGAAGGACGCCTCCAGCGTGGAGACCACCCATGTTCCGGCTGATGATCTACGGCGCGCACTGATCGCGGCGGATCCGAAGCTGTCCAAGTTCAATCCCCTGCCACGCATCCTCGCTTTCGACGAGTTCAACACCGGGACACACGGCTGGTGCGAACTCATCGGCAATCACGACGGCTACGGAAATCTCGACACCGTCGACGTCCACATGCGCGACTTCCGGCCGCCGCAGCTCAGCTCGTGCGATTTCTTCGACATCGGCACCCACGCGGCGATGAGCGGCAACTACGCGCTCAAGGTCGCCACCCGGCCGGTGACGGGCCACACCGCCGTCGCCATCCGCCGCCTGACCATGGCGCAGCGAGGGGTGGTGCAGTTCGAGACGTACTTCACCTACAAGAGCGAGGCGGCCACCGCCGACTCCTCGCTCGGCAACAGCTTCGGCGACATCGAGTGGGACGGCAACCTGCACCCGTCGGAGGCCCAGTTCGGCGCGTTCACCGTGGCCACGGACCTGTGCGACGGCGAGGGCATCCGCTACCACTGCGTCGCCCGCTACCAGAACACCGACCTGGACAACCGGCTGACCCGGCGCTGGGTCTACCCGGTGGTGCCCGAGCCCACCCCCAGGGAGAACCTGCACAACCAGGAGAACCTGTCGCCCACCGAGGACTTCACCGCGCCCCGCCCGGAGGACTGGCACGCGCTGGAGGAGGAGCCGCAGTTCCTCTGCTACAACGAGGTCCCGACCAAGGTCAATTGGCATTACCTGCGCTGGCAGTTCGACACCAGGACCCGGACGAATATCGAGCTTCAGGTCAACGACCGGATCATGGACATGCGCCAGGTGCCGGTCCCCCAGTATCCCGACAAGTACGACGGCCTGGAGAACCTGCTCAATTTCTACGTGAGCGTGCGCACCCATTCCCCGGTACGCAACTTCCTCTTCCTTGATTCCGCACTTATTTCCGTGGATTGGTGAACATCGGCATGAGGCATGCTCTTACCGCGGTTCTGGAGCGCAACACCACTTTCACCGCCGACTTCACGACCGAGCCGTACGAGGCCGGGTGGGCGGGGGAGGCGCGCTGGTTCGTGCGGACCCTGGCTCTGGAGGGCGAGGCGCCCGCTCTGGAGCTGACCACCCAGATCTCCCCCGACGGCCTGCACTGGTGCGACGACGACGACGCCGGACAGGTCACCACCGAGCCGGGGCTGGTGTCCTGGCGGGTGCGCGAGTTCGGCCACTGGCTGCGCGTGCGCGGCACCCTGACCGGGTCCGGCGCCAAGGCCAAGGTCCTGATCTACCTGGCGCTCAAGAGCTGAGAGAGGAACGGACATGACAGCAACGGAGGGAGTGGGCAGGCGGCAGTTCCTGACCCTCCTGGGAGCTGGGGTCGCCGGCGCCTCCCTCCCCGCCCTGGTCTCCGGGTGCGCCCCCGGCGCCCCGGGGACGGCGGCGGCACCGGGACGGAACCGGCCGCTCAGCGCCGCGTTCTACCAGGCCATCAACGACCTGGACCCGCACGGGGCGAGCGCGGTCGACGAGGCGTCGCTGCTGGCCAACCGGCAGATCTACGACACCCTCGTCACGAGGAAGGGCGAGGAGCTCGCACCGAGCCTGGCCACCTCCTGGCGGCAGCCCGACGACACCTCGTGGGAGTTCACCCTGCGCGAGGACGTCGTCTTCCACGACGGCGCCAAGCTGACCTCGGCCGACGTCAAGGCGTCACTGGAGCGGCTGGCCGCCTCCGACGGCCCGCAGAAGCCCCTGTGGAGCGCCGTCGACAGCGTCGAGGCCCCCGACCCGCGCACCATCAGGATCACCACCAAGGAGCCCCTCGGCACCCTGCTGGTGAACCTGACGCTCGCCTTCGTCATCCCCGCCACGCAGATCGGCAAGGCCGACCTGTCCCGCAAGCCCATCGGCAGCGGCCCGTTCGCCGTCGAGTCGTTCACCCCGTCCTCGCAGCTCCTGCTCAAGCCCGCCGCGAACCACTGGGGCGGCGCCGCCAAGCTGTCCGGGCTGCGCCTGCCGTACATTCCGGAGGCCTCCACGCGCATGACCTCGCTGCAGAACGGCGAGGTGGACGTCACCTGGATCATCCCGCCCGACGAGCTCAAGCGGCTGGGCGGCGTCAACGGCGTGCGGATCGAGAGCAAGCCGGGCCTGAACTACTTCCTCGCCTGGTTCAACTGCGGACGCAAACCCTTCTCCGACCCGCGCGTGCGCCGCGCGCTCCACCACGCGCTGGACATCAAGGGCATCGTCTCCAGCCTGTACGGCGACGCCGCCACGGTCATGGACGCCCCGATCCCGGCCGCGGTCTTCGGCCACGCGCCGCAGCAGCCGTACCCGTACGACCCGGACCTGGCCAAGCGCGAGCTGGCCGAGGCCGGCCACGGCTCCGGCATCCGCACCTCGATGATGTGGTTCAAGGACACCGGCCCGCTGGCGACCGAGCTGGCGCAGTCGATCATCTCGGCCTGGGCCAAGGTCGGCGTCGTCGTGGAGCCGCAGCAGATCGAGAAGGCCGCCTGGATCAAGCGGCTGACGGCCCTCGACTGGGACATCGAGCTCCAGGTCAACACCGTGACCACCGGCGACGCCGACTACACCCTCGGCAGGCTCTACACCAGCACGGCCAACCGGATGGGCTACCACAACAAGGAGCTCGACGGCATCCTCGCCAAGGCCCGCTCGACCTCCGACCAGGACGAGCGCAAGTCGCTGTACGGCCAGGCGTGCGAGATCATCTGGCGTGACGCGGTCGGCGTCTTCCCCGCGGCGCTGTCGAGCACGTACGGGTTGCGCTCCACCGTGACGGGATTCGTCCCCGCGGCCAACAGCCAGCCCGAGTTCCGCACGGTGTCGACCGCCGGGTGATCCATGCGGAACTCGATCGAGTCTGGGGGCAGCATGCGTAACGCACGCCGTACCACCCTGAAAGATGTGGCCGAAAGCCTCGGCGTCTCGGTGAACACCGTGTCGCGGGCGCTGGCCGACAAGGACAGCGTCGGAGTGGAGACCAGGAACCGCGTCAAGGCCGAGGCCGAGCGGCTCGGCTACGTGCCGAACGTGACGGCGCGGTCGCTGGTCCTGGGCTCCGCGAGCACGCTCGGCATGGTGATCACCAACCCGTCCAACCCGTTCTACGCCCAGCTCATCAGCGGGATGGAGCAGCACTGCCGCAGGCACGGCTACTCCCTGCTGCTGATGGCGACGGAGGAGAGCGTGGCCAACGAGCGGCGCGCGGCCGACGAGCTGCTGCGCCGCGGCGTCGACGGCGTCCTGGTGGTGGCGGTGCAGGAAGGAGCCGACCACTGGCGGCGCTTCCGCTCGGCCGGCGTCCCGCTCGTGCTGATCAACCGTGACGTGCCCGAGCTGAACACCGACCTGGTGGGCGTCGACCATGTCCGGGGCGGCTACGAGGCGGCCCGGCACGCCATCGCCATGGGCGCCAGGCAGATCTACTTCCTGGAGGAGGACCTGGGGGTGTCCTCGGTCGCCGACCGCGTCGAGGGCTACCGCCGGGCCATGGCCGACAGCGGGCTGCCCGTGGAGCCGGACACCATGATCAAGGTGCCGACCCGGCGGCTGGAGCAGAGCGCCATGCCGTGGGACCCGAGCGAGGCGTACCGGCTGGCCAGGGAGGTCGTCCGGACCGCCCAGCGGCCCATGGCCTTCGTGGTCGGCAACGACTACTTCGCGCTCGGCGTCTACCGGGTGGCGGACGAGGCGGGGCTGAGGATCCCCGACGACATACTGGTCGTCGGCTACGGCGGCCACCCCTTCGCCCCGTTCGTCATCCCCTCGCTGACCACCGTGGAGCTGCCCGCGGCCGACATCGCCGTGTCGGCCGTGGACCACATGCTGCGGCGGCTCAAGCGGCCGGACGCCGACGGCCGGCCCGACCAGATCCTGTTCCCGCCGCGGCTGGTCGTGCGGGCGTCGAGCGGCGGGAGCGGCACATGACCGCCTTCGTCGCACGCCGCCTCGCCCAGGCGCTGCTGCAGATCTGGGGCGCCATCACGATCGTGTTCATCGCGCTGCGCGTGCTGCCGGGCGACCCGGCCGAGCTCATCCTCGGCAGCCAGGCCACCCCCGAGGCGCTGGAATCGCTGCGCACGCAGCTCGGCCTGCGCGACCCGCTGCTCGTGCAGTACCTGCACCACCTGCAGGACGTCGTCCGGCTCGACTTCGGTCAGTCCTGGCGGCAGGGCGTCAGCGCCCTCGACGCCTGCCTGGAACGGCTGGGCCCGACCCTGTCCCTGTCGGCGTGGGCGATGGTGATCACGGTGGTGCTGGGATTCCTCGCCGGCACCTTCGCCGCCCGGCGCGCCAACACCTGGGCCGACCACCTGGTCTCGGTGTCCTCGCTGGTCGGTCAGGCGCTGCCGCCGTTCTGGATCGGCATCATGCTGTCGCTGATCTTCGCGCGGTGGATGCAGATCCTGCCCAGCACGGCCGACGGGACGATGGCCGCCCTGCTGCTGCCCGCCCTCACGCTGGCGCTGCCGTTCGTGGGCTGGCTGGGCCGGCTCGTGCGCACGGGCGTCCTGGAGGAGACCAACCAGGACTACGTCCGCACGGCGTACGCCAAGGGGCTGAGCCACCGGGTGGTCTTCTACATCCACGTGCTGCGCAACACCCTGGTGCCGGTGGTGACCATGCTGGGCCTGCTCATGGGCTACTTCATCGCCAACGGCGTCATCGTCGAGGTGATCTTCGCCTGGCCCGGGATCGGGTCGCTGCTGGTCGACTCGATCACCTTCCGCGACTACTCGGTGGTCCAGGCCATCCTCACCGTCATCACGGTCTGCTACATCATGCTCAACCTGCTGGTCGACGTGCTGTACGTGTACCTCGACCCCAGGATCCAGTTGGAGAACGCCTGATGCCAGTGAAAGCCCCTGACCGGAGCGACGCGACGGCGTCACCGAACATGCCCAAGCGGCTCACCGTGACCAAGCGGCTGGCCGGGCTGCCGGCGCGTGCCCACCTAGCCCTCGGGATCGTCGCGCTGTTCGTGGTGGCCGGCCTGCTCGGGCCGCTGCTGGTGCCCTACGACGCCGCCCTGACCAGCCCGGTCGACCGGCTGCTGCCGCCCGGCAGCCGGCTGTCCGACGGCGCCGTCGCGTGGCTGGGCACCGACCAGGTCGGCCAGGACATCCTGGCCGAGGTCGTCGCCGGGATGCGCACGTCGCTGACCGTGGCGCTGGTGACCGTGGCCGTCGGCGGATCGGTCGGGCTGCTGCTCGGCCTGCTGTCGGGCTACTTCGGCGGCTGGGCCGACGGGGTGATCTCCCGGATCGGCGACATCCAGCTCGCCTTCCCCAGCCTGCTGCTCGCCATCCTGCTGGCGGGCGTTCTCGGCCCGAGCATGGTGAACGTCATCATCGCGCTGGCGGTGACCCGCTGGGTGATCTTCGCCCGGGTGGTGCGCGGCTCGGCGATCGCGGTCCGCGACCGGGAGTTCGTGGACTCGGCCCGGGTGATGGGCGCCTCCCACGGCCGCATGCTGCTCCACTACATCCTGCCCTCGTGCCTGCCGCCCCTGCTCGTGGCGGCGACCGTACAGGTCGGCCTGACCATGGTCGCCGAGGCGTCACTGAGCTTCCTCGGCCTCGGCGTGCCCTCCTCCCAGGCGTCCTGGGGCTCGACGATCGCCGAGGGCCGCGACTACCTGGCGTCGGCCTGGTGGATCGCCGCCGCGCCCGGCGCCGCCCTGGCGCTGGTGGTGGTGAGCATCGGGATCCTCGGCGACCTGCTGCGCGACGCCTCCGACCCGATGACGGAGCTCTGACGACGGTGAACGAAACCAGGACACCCCTGCTGGAGGTCGAGGACCTGGCCGTGGAGTTCGACACGCCGAGAGGCCCGCTGCGGGCCGTGCGCGGGGTGTCGTTCCAGGTCGGCGAGTGCGAGACGCTGGCGATCGTCGGCGAGTCCGGCAGCGGCAAGAGCGTCACGGCGCACACGCTGATGGGGTTGACGCCCCTGCTGGCCAGGGTCGCCGGTGGACGCGTCACGATCGAGGGCCGCGACGTCGTCGGCCTGCCCGACCGCGCATGGCAGAAGCTGCGCGGCGAACGGATCGCGATGATCTTCCAGGACCCGCTGAGCGCGCTCAACCCCTCGCTGACCGTGGGCTACCAGATCGCGGAGATGTTCCGCAGGCACCGGGGCACCGGCCGGGCCGAGGCCCGCCGCCGCGCCGCCGAGCTCATGGCCCAGGTCGGCATCCCGGACGCCGAACGGCGGCTGAACGACCACCCGCACCGCTTCTCCGGCGGCATGCGCCAGCGCGTCATGATCGCGATGGCGCTGGCGCTCGACCCGATACTGCTCATCGCCGACGAGCCGACCACCGCGCTGGACGTCACCGTGCAGGCGCAGATCCTGCGGCTGCTGCGCCGGCGCCAGCAGGCCGACCGGCTCGGCATGATCCTCATCAGCCACGACCTCGGGGTGGTCGCCCGCGCCGCCGACCGGGTCGCGGTGATGTACGCGGGCCGCATCGTCGAGACCGGCACCGTCGCCGAGGTCTACCAGCGGCCCGCGCACCCGTACACGATCGGGCTGATGCGGGCGGTGCCCACCGTGCGGGACGGCGACGCCCCGCTGGAGGCGATCGAGGGCCATCCGCCCGACCTCGCCGCGCCGCCCACGGGCTGCGCCTTCCACCCGCGCTGCCCGTTCGCCCGGGACGTCTGCCGCGAAGAAGACCCGCAGCCGCGTGACCTCGGCCCGCGCCGGGCCAGCGCCTGCCACTTCGCCGAGGAGATGATCGCGCATGCCCGCACCCGCTGAGCCCCTGCTGGAGCTGACGGACCTCGTCACCGGCTACCGTGTGCGCAGCGGCATCGGCCGCCCCGGCGGGCAGGTGCGGGCCGTGGACGGGGTGAGCCTGACCGTGCGCCCCGGCGAGACCGTCGGGCTGGTCGGCGAGTCCGGCTGCGGCAAGTCCACGATCGCCCGCACCATCGTCGGCCTGGTACGGCCCTCCAGCGGCAAGGTGCTGTTCGAGGGCCGCGACCTGGCGGCGCTGCCCGCCAAGGAGATGCGCAGGCTCCGCCAGGAGATCCAGCTCATCTTCCAGGACCCGTACGCCGCGCTGAACCCCCGCATGACCGTCGCCGCGCTGATCAAGGAGGCGTGGCGCATCCACCCCGGGCTGGTGCCGCGCGAGCGGTGGGAGGAGGAGGTGCGCGGCCTGCTGAGCCGCGTCGGACTGCGCCCCGAGCACGCCGACAGGTACCCCCACCAGTTCTCCGGCGGCCAGCGGCAGCGCATCAGCATCGCCCGCGCGCTGGCCGTGCGGCCCCGGCTGATCGTCTGCGACGAGGCGGTGTCCGCCCTGGACGTCTCGGTGCGGGCGCAGATCCTCAACCTGCTGCGCGAGCTGCAACGCGACCTGGGCGTGGCGTACCTGTTCATCTCCCACGACCTGGGCGTCGTCCGCCACCTCTGCGACCAGGTCGCGGTGATGTACCTGGGCAAGATCGTGGAAACCGGCTCCAAGGAGAGCGTCTATCAGCGGCCGTCGCACCCGTACACGCAGGCGTTGCTGTCGGCGGCGCCGAGCCTGGACGACTGGCGGGGCGACGAGCGCGGCGAGATCGTCCTGAGCGGAGATGTTCCCTCACCGTTGAACCCCCCGTCAGGCTGCCGTTTCCGTACGCGCTGCTGGCGGGCCCAGGATCGATGCCGGGACGAGGAGCCGGCGCTCGTCGACCGGGACACGGGTCATCCGGTCGCCTGCCACTTCCCCGAAGCCGTCCCCACCCCGAGCACGACGGCGGCCGAGACCGCCTCATGAAGGAGCGACCGATGTCAGGCAAGGTCCTGTCCATGCTGGCGGCCGGAGCAGTCACGGCCACGGCCGCGTTAGCGGGCGCCCCCGTGGCGAGCGCCGAGAGCGCGATCGCCTCGGCCTGCACCGACACGCCGGTGACCAGCGGCGCGGTCTTCAACCAGCCGGTGGGCGGGGACCCGGCCGCCCTCGTGCGCGAGCTGTGCGGCCTGGTCCGCCAGGCGCCCGCCGCCTCCCGCATCCAGCTCGCCCACTTCGTCATGTCCGGCGCGGCCGGCACCGGCTTCGCCGACGAGCTGATCAGCGCCCACCGGCGCGGCGTGGACGTCCAGGTGATCCTGGACGGCGACACGCGCGGGGCGGGCGTGGCGGGGCGGCTGTCGGCCGAGCTGGGCACCGACACCTCCGCCGGCTCCTGGGTGCACGTGTGCACGGGCCCCCCGTCCGGCGGCACCGCCGCGTGCATCGGCGACAAGGGCCAGCACAACAAGTTCTACCTGTTCTCGCGGACCGGCGACGTCTCCGACGTGGTGGTGCAGTCCTCGGCCAACCTGACCGACCTCAACTCCTCCACGTACTGGAACAACCTGGTCGTCCTGCCCGGCAACAAGCGGCTGTTCGCGGCCTACAGCGGCTACTTCGCCGACCTGGCGGCCGAGCGCAAGAACCTCGACTACTACCGTGTCACCACCACCGGCGGGCCGGGCGGTTCGGTACGGGCCCACTTCTTCCCCCGGGCGGGCACGGACGCCGGCACCGACCTCATCGTGGACTACCTCGGCAAGGTGTCCTGCCGCGGCGGCACGACCATCCGCGTCGGCATGTCGGAGTGGGACACCTACCGCATCGCGATCCCCGAGAAGCTCCGGAGCCTGGCCGCCCAGGGCTGCACGGTCCGGATCGTCTACGGCATCATGGACGAGGAGGTCAAGAGCGGCCTTCGAGGAGTCTGAGTGCAGAAATTAGCGGTAGCGAGTTGATCTTGATACCGGTTCGATGACGGCCGCTGTTCCTGCTGGTGGCAGGCCCTACGTTCCTGGGCCATGCCTTTCGAATTCCTCTCTGATGAGCAGGTCGCCCGCTATGGCCGCTTCCCCGCGGAGCCCTCGCCGGCCGAGCTGGAGCAGTTCTTTCGCCTGGACCGCAGCGCGCTGGATGCGCTGGCGTCCAAACGACGCTCGGCCACCAAACTCGGCTGGGCCGTGCAGTGGGGCACAGTGCGGATGCTCGGGGTGTTCCTGACCGAGGATCCGCTGGCGGTCCCGCCGGGCGCGGTGGCGTTCGTGGCCGAGCAGCTCGGGCTCGATCCGGCGCACTTGGCCGATTACGGTCACCGCCAGCAGACCGTCTATGAGCACGCATGGGAGATCCGCCAGTTGCTGGGCTACCGCGACTTCGGTGCCGGCGAGAAAGAGGTGCGCCGGTACGTGGCGGCGCGAGTGTGGGCGTCGGTGGAGGGGCCGCGGGCGCTGTTTGACCGGGCGCGGGTGCACATGCTCAAGGAGCGCATCCTGCTGCCCGGCATCACCGTGCTGGTGCGGCTGGGGGTCCCGGTAGTCCTGTAGGAATTTCCGTCGGATATGGCCCTGAGATGGGATAACGCGGCTGTGCTTCGGATACTCGGCGGGCTACTCGTGCTCGGCGGGCTACTCGTTCGGCTGAGTCTCGGCCAGGGCTTCGGCGAGGGTCTTGTGGACGACGCCGATGGAGACTTTGACGTCGGCGGCGATGGTGCGGATGGATTCGCCGCGCCTGCGGCGGGCGAGGATGGCGGCGCGTTTGTCGTCGTCGACGACGGGGCGGCGGCCGCCGATGCGGCCTCGGGCGCGGGCGGCTTCGAGCCCGTTCTTGGTTTTGCGGGTGATGTCGCGGCGGCGGTCTTCGGCCAGGGCGAGCGCGAGGTCGAGGATGAGCGAGCGTTCGGTGTGCTCGCCGGCCGCGATGCCCTCCAGGACCTTGACGCCGATACCGCGCTGGAAGAGGTTGTTGAGGACGATGAGTCCTTCGAGGAGGTTGCGGCCGAGGCGGTCGACCTCCTGGACGGTGAGCAGGTCGCCGTCGCGGATGTAGGACAGGGCGTTCAGCAGCGCGGGCCGGTCGTCGGTGGAGAGCTTGCCACTGATCTTCTCTTCGAAGACCTTCAGGCAGATGGGGTCAAGGGCGTCGTGCTGCCGCTGGGTGTTCTGCTTGTCGGTGCTGACCCTGACTAGGCCGATGAGCGCCATCGAGGGGCCGCCTCCCGTTCGTCAAACGTACTGCTCGGAGCAGATGAACACTAGCGGAAAATGAACGGTGAAATGAACGCCGTGGCCGGTTGTGGCGGCCTCTCCGGCCGTATCCCCGCTTGCGTTCATCAGACGTTCCTTAGATGAACGCCGAACATGCTCCCCATCCCTGGGAGATCCTGACGGTCCGTCCAGATCTTGCGTACGCAGGCACTACGCGATGCACCGGCAAGATGGCCCGCCAGGGGACTGGCAGCGAGCCGGGATTAAGGATGACATTCGTTGACGCACTGAGCGTAGGGGGCGTGCTCTTTGCGTCCGGTCTTCGTCGGGAACGGCCTTCCGCGAGACCCGCATCCTGCGCACCGTAGGCAGCAGGGCCGTGGTCTGCCTACGGCACGGCGACCGGCACCGAGCTGACCGGCTTGGCCCACAGCCTGGACACCATGCAGGTACGGGCCCGGAATGCGGGCGGCGCTCTCGACGGCGGCTGCCCCTCACAGTGGCGTGTAGGCCGTGTCCTGTAGATCTTGGTGGGTCTGTCGGTGGTCGTGGTTAGCATCGAGTACGTTCGGCAGTCGGTTTGTCTATCGAGGGGTAGCGATGCTGCGTGCTGTGTTTGTCCGGACCCTGAAGGTGGGCGTGACATATGAGCAGTTCAAGAACGCTTGGGTTCCGGAGGATATGGACGGGGGCTACCCCGCGAAGGTCAGCGTTGCTCGCAACGTCGCCGACGACCGGCAGGTGATCACGGTCCTTGAACTGGACATGTCCCTGGCCGAGTTCGAGAACAAGCGCGCGGTGCTGACCCGCCCCGACGCATTGGAGCGGCTCGCCGAGATCGTGGACACCACCGAACTGGAGGGCCTGTATGAGGACGTGTTCGATGACCGGGATCTGTGACCTGCCTGGCCAGTGATGTCGTTCAAGGCCGAACAGATCGCCGGGCTGGCCGAGTCCGGGTGGTCGCACTGCGAGTCAGTGGCCGAAGCGGTGGCCAAAGCCGGGCTACCGGCGGTGACGCCTGACTACCTGGCGACGGCCTTCTCGGGCGATCTGTGGGACGCCGCCGAACGCGCGGTGCTCGCCCTGCGGGATCACTTCGCTGCGGCTCGCTTCGCGGACGAGACAACGTATGGAATCCTGCTGGTGCCCGACCCCGGCAGGCTGGACACCCGGCGCCCGATGGCCGCGGCCGTGCGAGCAGACCAGCTCGGCACGCCCACCGAGGATGTGTTCGACGAGCGGCTGCCCGCGGGTGTCCTCGGGATTCGGCCCGGCACGCCGTGGACCATGGTCGCTACGGTCACCGGCGTCTATGGGCCGTCCTTGGGCAGCCACCACCAAGTCGTGGACGGGGCGGCGGCGGCGTTCACGGTGGCCGGCACCGACACTAGGGCGCTGATGATCCGTCAGCTCTGGGGAGCGCGAGTCCTGCAGGGCGGTCGTGACCTGCCTGACTGCGAATCAAACCAGAGGTGGACGTTCACCCTGTTCCCCGGGGAAGGCCTCACCGATGGCCAAGCCGAGTCCGGCACCGTGCTCAAGGGCAAGGTGCGGTTCCGTCTCGGCAAGCCGGACCGCGGCATCGGATCCGCACGCGTGGCTCCCGCCATCGCGGTCACCTAGGCACCTTGCCGAGGTACGCATCGGCGTCGATGGTTTTCCCTTGCCCGCAGCGGCCGCCGAACTCGGCCCGCATCTGCTCCCCATGCACGCGTTGGAGCGGGTGATCCCGTCCGAGAGCCCGCGCCGCCCGAGTCAGCACGAACCAAGCCGGCACGTCCATCTCCAGTGCCTCCAGGTCTTCGGCGTGGCCGGGGCACAAGCCACTACGGCAAGATCGCCACCTGACAGGCCGGCAATCGAGAATCCGGTACCCAGCGCACATCGCCATCAGCCGCGGCGGACTCCCAGTGCTTGCCGCCAGGGGGTTCGCTCGGCGACATGGCGGCGAAGGTCACGTGCCTGCCGGGGAAGGTTCCAGGTCACGGCTCCTGTGACGCGACCGTCCGTGCTGTACAGAGCGGCGAACTGATGCGTGGCCGGGTCGTCGGCGATGATGTGGAGTTCGGCCTCCCCGCTGGGGCGGCCGTAGGCCTGGATCTTCACGTCGTATTGGTCGCTCCAGAAGTAGGGAACGGGCGCGAACGAGGTTGCCGCGCCCGAGGAGAGTCTGCGCGGCGGCGGTGCCTTGTTCGGTGGCGTTCATGCGGTGTTCGACGCGCATATGTCCGAACTGCGGGTGGGACCAGGAGGCAAGGTCACCGGCGGCGACGACACCGGGGGCGGCCCGGCACGTCTGGTCGCATCGCACGCCGTCGTCCAGGTTCAGCCCGCTGCCGGTCAGCCAGTCGACGGCCGGGGTCGAGCCGATGGCCACCAGCACCAGGTCGGTTGTGACGTGATCGCCGTTGTCCAGGTTCAGACCGGTAACCCGGCCATCGCGGCTGCTCAATGCGGTCACGGTGGTGCCGGAGCGGACCGTTACGCCGTGCTGGGCGTGCAACTCGGCGCACAACTGGGCCACGTGATCTCCGAATTGACGGATCAGTGGGGGCAGCGGGTCGATCAGGGTGACGTCCAGGCCGAGTTCGCGGGCGACCGCGGCGACCTCCGAGCCGAGGAAGCTGGCGCCGACGATGGCCACCGAGGTGGCGGCCAGCAGCCCGGCTCGCAGGGCAAGCGCGTCGTCGAGGGTGCGCAGCAGGTGCACGCCGCCGAGTTCGTGTCCTGCGGGCAGCCGCTGGGGAGCGACTCCGGTGGCGATCACGAGCCCGTCGTAGGGCAGCACGCCGCCGTCGGTGAGGGTGAGTGTACGAGCGTCGGTGTCGAGGTAGGTGGCGGCGACGCCGAGCCGCCAGTTCGCGCCCAGGGCGGCGAGCGCGCCGGGGCGCCGCAACGTCACCCGGTCGGGCTGCCAGGTGCCACGCAGGATCTGCTTGGACAGCGGCGGCCGATCGTAGGGCGGTCGCGACTCGTCGCCGACGATGGTCAAGGCGCCGGTGTATCCGTTGTGGCGCAAGGCTTCCGCGGCGGTCAGTCCCGCCGCGGAAGCGCCTACGACAACGATGCGGGATGGCTGCCTCACGGCCGGGTCAGGGTGATGGCCGAGGCCGGGCAGATCCGCTCGGCCTCACGTACGTCTTCGTGCTGGTGGGCAGCCGGGTTGTCGTTGAGCAGCACGACGATGCCGTCGCTGTCGCGCTGGTCGAACACCTCGGGGGCGCTGAGCACGCACTGGCCCGAGCCGGTGCAGGCGTCCTGGTCGACGGTGACCTTCATCTACGTTCTCCTTCGTGTGCTACCAGGTGACGGGCAGGTCGCGGACCCCGTAGAAGACCGCGTTGGGTTTGAACGTGAGGTCCTGCGGCGGCACGGCCAGCGCCAGCGTGGGAACGCGCCGGAACAGGGTGCCGAAGACGACCTGGAGTTCCACGCGGGCCAGCGGCTGGCCCAGACACTGGTGGGCGCCGTAGCCGAAGGCGACGTGGTGGCGGGCGCTGCGGTGGACGTCGAGCGCGTCCGGGTCGGGGAAGGCGGCAGGGTCGCGGTTGGCGGTGCTCTTCACCGCGATGATGCCCTCGCCCCGGCGAATCAACTGCCCGCCGATCACGAGATCCTCGCGGGCGACGCGGCGGGCTTCGGTGTGGGTGATGGACAGGTAGCGCAGGAGTTCCTCGACGGCGCTGGCCACCAGGGCGGAATCGGCGCCATCACGGATCGCGCTCAGCTGCTCGGGGTTCGTCAGCAGCGCGGTAGTGCCCAGGGCGATCATGTTCGCGGTGGTGTCGTGCCCGGCCACCAGCAGGAGCTGTCCCATCGTGGCGATCTCGCCCCGGGTCATCGCGCCGGTGCGGTGCTGCTCGGCGGCCAGCCTGCTGAGGGCGTCGTCGCCTGGCTCGGCGTTCTTCTCCTCCACCAGCTTCTCGAGGTAGCCGTTCAGTTCCTCACTGGCGGCCATGGCCTCGGCGGGATCGCCCTCGTCCATGACAAGCTTGCCCGCCACACGCTGGAAGAAGGCACGATCGGCGTACGGCACGCCCAGCAGCTCGCAGATCACCAGCGAGGGAACCGGCAGTGCGAAGGCCTCCACCAGGTCGGCAGGGTTCGGCCCGGCGAGCAGGTCATCGATGAGACCATCGACGATCCGCTGAATCGTGGGCCGCAGCGCTTCCATCTTCTTGACCATGAAGTCCGCGGTCAGCCGGCGCCGGTGCACGGTGTGCTCCGGCGCGTCCATCTGCATCAGCGTCTTCATCTGCGCGTCGCGCGCCTTGCTCACCGCGTTGGTGTGGGGGAAGCCCGGCTCGGCGACGTCGACGCTGACGCGCGGATCGGCGAGCAGCGCGCGGACGTCGGCGTAGCGGGTGACCATCCACGTGGTGCTGCCGTCCCAGAGCCGCACGCGCGAGACCGGCGCCTGCTCGCTGCGGCGGCTCAGCTCCGGTGGCGGATCGAATGGACATCCCGCCGCACGGGCCATCGGGAACATTGGTGTCTTGGACAGGGCATCAGTCATGACATCTCCATCGGGTCGTACATGAGGCATGGTCGAGCTCGAGTAGCGATCGAAAGGCTGTGGTGAGCGATTCAGACCGGATCGGTGGGTGGTGACGGGTCATCGGCCGGACTGATCGGCTGAGACCAGAGAGCTGGTACGTGCCGCCACACGGGCGGTGACGGCACCGAGCGCGCAGATGATCGCGAACCCGAAGAGCATGTATCGGGCCGCGTCGAGCATCGAGGAGCCGCCCAGGTTGACCAGGGCGCCGGCGACCGCCGTACCGAACGCGATCGACAGGCTCGTCACCGTGGCGATGGCAGCGGCCGCCCGCCCTCCTTCCTCCGGATCCTGCGTGCTGGACATCACCGCCACCGACAGGTGCGGATAGGCCAGCCCGATGCCAGCACCGGCGATGAACAGCACCGGCACCCACACGAGCACCAGCCAGACCGGGGCGTCCTGCCGCTGCAGCAGCCCCTGGACGAGGAAGCCGAGCGCCAGCAGCAGCGGGCCGAGCATGCGCAACCGGCCGATCGTGCGTTCCTTGACCGCTGAGGAGCTGACGAGCTGGGTCGCCGACCAGCCCAGCGAGATGGCCGCCCCTAAGAACCCGGCCACGGCCGGGGCCAGCCCGCCCAGCCGCTGTCCGAACAGCGGCAGGAACGACTCCACCGCGACGCCGAAGGCCAGCAGCGCCAGCGTCAGGTACAGCCACTTCAGCGGCGACCCCGGCCGGTAGGTGGTGCGCGGGAAGACCCGCAGCTCACTGCGCCGCTCATGAGCGACGAAGACGGCCACCAGCAGCAGCGCCACTGCGATGCCGACCGCCATGGCCGCAGCGCCGGACAGCACCCCCGCCACGCTGACCGCGGCGGTGGCCGCCGTGACCAGCAGCAACGACACGACCGGGACCGGTGCCCGCGCTCCACCGCGTTCGCCGCGCGGCAGTACCCGGGGCACGAGCAAGCCGCACACCGCCGCGATCACCGCCATCGTGACGAACGCCATCCGCCATCCGCCGAACTGGGCGAACAACCCGCCGAGCGCGGGGCCGACGAAGTTGCCGACACCGTACATCGCCGACATCAGCGCATTGCCGCGCGTCCACAACCGCTGCGGTAACGCTGATCGGACGGCGGCGAAGCCCAGCCCGGACAGCAGCCCCGCCCCCAGCCCCTGGACGCCGCGGCCGGCCAGCAGCACCGGCATCACCGGGCTCACCGCGCAGGCCAGCGAGCCCACCAGGAACACACCGAAGCCGAGCAGGTAGGCGCCGACGCCGCCCCAGCGGGCCAGGAAGCGGCTGACCAGCATCGTCGCGATCACCATCGCGACGAGGTAGATCGTCATGTTCCACGCGTAGAAGTCCGCGCCGCCGATGTCGGCCACCGCGGTCGGTAGCAGGCTCGAGGCCAGGTAGATGTTGATCGCACCGACGAGCACCCCGACGGCCAGGACGATCGCCGCGCCGGCGTGCTCCGGGCTCAGCAGTTCCCGCCACGAGACGGCGGCGGGGGCAGAGGTATCCTTCACGCGGTCGGCCCCGTCCGCTCGCCGGGCACGGGACGTCTCGCGGGGCCGGACTCGTCCGCCACGGCGAGAGAGCCGTCCGGTCGGTGGCGCAGCCGTGAGCGGCGGATCCCGAGGGCGGGCTCCGCGCCGGACTGCTCGTTGTCACAAACACTCATGCTTCAAGGCTGTCGTTGAACGAGTCCCGGAGACTTACGCCTCGCGCCGTACCCCCTGCCTGGGCGCGGTACGCGAAAAGCCTCAACCGCGCGGTGCAACCCGGCCGATCAGCCTGTCCGGCCCGGAGGTGAGACTCTCGGGCCACCCGGCCTCAATGCCGAGTCGAATGATGACGCGTGGCACTCCGGCGGCCGTCGATCCAGTGTCAGCGATCTTGGCGGCTGCCCCCGCTGGCCTCCCTGGCCGTCCTCGACGTCATCCTCGTCGTGACAGCCACCGTCTTGACCCGCGCGCACCACAACCTGGCGTGTGCCCTCCGCGAGGCCGGGGCCGCCTGAGGCCGCACGACCACCCTCGAGGGCCAGCGGCAGGGTCAACTACGGTCAGATCTGCCCGAGCATCCCGTCCGTCCCGTCGGCAGGCCGCGTGCGCAGGGGCCGCCAGCCGTTGTCGAGCTTGGCGAGTTCGGCTTCCACCTCGACGGGGATGGCGCCGAAGAAGTTGATGTTCTCACTGCGGCCGGGTGAGATGTGGCCGAGCAGTTCGTCGTCGATGGCCTTGCCGTCCGCACGGAGCTGCTGCACGGCGAGCCCGAAATATTCGGTCGTCCAGACCACCACGCTGTTGGTCAAGATGGTCAGACACCACTGCTGTTCGATCTGGTCGGCAAGGTAGGGCCGGGCGGTGATGGTTCCCTGCTGGGCGTAGTGCAGGTCCCGGCGCAGCGCGTGCAGGGACTCTCCCTTGTTGAGCTGCCGGGAGATCCGCCGCCGGTAGACCGGGTCCGACAGGTAGCGGGCAGTGTGCAGGGTCCGTCTGAGCACCCCCCATTCCTTGAGCGCGGTGGCCAGGGTGTTCTGGCGCGGCGCGGCGGACCACTTGCCGACCACCAGGGAGGCGGTGGCCTGCCCGTACTTCAGCGACGCGCCCATCCGCATCAGATCGTCCCATGTCCCCTCCACGAGGGCTTCGTTCCAGCGGGAGTTCAACAGCGGCCCGGCATTCGGATACCGCAGATTGATCACGGTAGGGGTGTCATCCCGAACCAGAGTGACCTTCGTCAGATCCCGCATCCGCGGGGTCAGGCGCTTGCCGACCAGGTCGAACAGACTGAAGTTGATCAACGTGGCGCCGTGTGTGTCGGTTGCGTGATCATGCAGCGGGAGGTCGGTCTTGTTGCCGAGGAACTCATCCAGGGTGTACTGGCCCTCGCGGGTGGTCGGCACGAACTGCTGGGTCCCGAACGTCGACCACTGGTCGGAGACGTGGGTGTAGGACGACAGCACCTGGCCGCCGTAGACGGTCATGTTCCGGCTGGTCAAGCTCTTGCCACGGACCGGGAACCGTTGCCCGTCGGAGGAGGACATGGTGCCGCCACCGAACACCTTCGACGGCTCCAGCCCATGGTGGTGGTTGACGATCACGGTGTTGGCATCCCGGAGCGTGTCTTCGCGGATGTACCACTCCATCGTCCAGGCGAGCACCTCATAGGAGACCCCGCAGGCCTCGCTCATCCGGACCAGGCCGAGGTTGGTGCCGAGGCCGATCAGGCAGGCCAGGATGTTGCGTTTCGTCTCCGCCGACTTGGCCAGCTTGCGGCCGCCAGCGTGGGTGAAGCAGTCCAGGAACGCCGTCCGGGCGTCCAGCTCGATCAGCACCGAGGCGATCGGCGCGAACGGCAGCATCCCCGCCAGATCATCGTGCAGCTCCTTCACCTCCGACGGGATGTCCTCGGCCAACAGCGGCGGCACGATGAGGTTCCCGTCGGCGTCCAGACGGACCGCCCCGGCCTGGTCCGGCGGCGCGTTCCGCAGCGTCTCCTCCAGATCGGCGAGGGCGGCGTGCAGTTCCTGCTTGCCGATCTCGACAGCGTCCTTGCCGGCCAGGGGCTTGCGGACCAGCTGGGCGTACTCGGAGCGTTTGGGCGCCCACTGCTTCGCGGTGTACAGATACGTCGACGGATCGGCGTACCGCCGTGAGCCCGGCACGAACACATCCCCCGACCGCAGCCCGTCCCGCAGGCACAAGATCACCACCAGTTCCCAGTAGTGCCGGAACGCGGTGTCCTCCCCGGACGTGCGGGCCTTGTCCAGATAGTCGGCGTACCGGGCCGGCACGAACCCCGTCGGCGCCTCCGCAGGGACCTTGCGGCCATTGGTCTCGTTCAGCCTCTTCAAGATCGCGACGGCTATCATGAGGTCATCGGTGCCAGGCCCGCCCTGGAAATCGACCGCCGCCAGGACGTTCGGGGTGAACTGGCGCAGGTAGGAGTAGGAGGAGTCCAGTTCCGACAGCCGTCCGCGGTCCTTCGGGAGCGGCTTCCAGGCATCCGAGGTGATCTCCCTCAGGCGTTGCATCCCGATCTGTTCACGCAGCATGCCGCCGACCTGCTCGTCCGGCACCAACGGATCGGCCAGCACGGGCAGGATGAGGTCCATCAGCAGCTGCCGGGCCTCGCCCTTCTTCGCCCGTTCGACCAGGGCCTCATCCGTCTTGCTCTTCGCCCGCGACTCACGCGCCGACACCGCCTGATCGAACAACGCCACGACCTCGTCCATCTGGTCGATCGCGGCCTGCGCCACAAAGGCCAGCAGGATTGGATACTTGCGTTCCTCCCTCCGATGCAGCGCCTGGTTCGTCGACCGGAGCGCCACCGTGGCCAGGAACCGGCGCCGCTCGTTCGGCAGAGCCGACAGGTCCATGGTGTGAGCGTCGATCGCCCGTAGCCACAACAGCTTGTCGATCGACGTCTTCACCGCCGAGGCCGTGGCCTCCCGCGCCCCCTGCTTCAGCCACTCCAGCCGGGTCATCCCCAGGCCGACATCAACGATCAGGAGCCGCTCCAGGTCCGCCCGGACCTCGGCGGTGAAGTTGCCCCGGTTCAGTAGACACATCAGGGCTTGCGACTACGCGGCAGCATAGTCGAGGTCTTGGGCGTTCTCGTGTGCGTGTCGGCGTTCGTATTCGGCGGGGCTGAAGTAGCCGTTGGCGGAGTGGCGGCGGCGCGGGTTGTAGAACCCTTCGATGTAGCTGAAGAGGGCCCGTTCGGCTTCTGACCGGGTGCGGAATGTGCGCCGGTCTATCAGCTCGCACTCCAGCGAGGCGAAGAAGCTCTCGGTGATCGCATTGTCGAAGCAGGTCCCGGTACGGCCCGTCGACGGGCGGACGCCTGCCTGCTCACAGCGCTGGCCGAAGGCGATAGAGGTGTATTGCTCGGGTTCAAGGAGTCGTTGTGAAAGAGCGCACCGTCCAGGCGGCCGCCCCGGGTGTGCGCCGCGGCCTGCAGCGCGTCGACGACGAGCTCGGTGCGCATGTGGTCGGCGATCGACCAGACCACCAGCCGGCGCGAATACAGATCGACGACCGTGGCCAGGTAGAGGAACGTGCCGCCGCCGACGGGCAGGTAGGTGATGTCGCCCACGTAGCGGGTGTTCGGCTGCTCGGCGGTGAAGTCGCGTTGGATCAGGTCAGGGACCGGCGCCGCGTCCGGTTCCGGAACGGTGGTGCGGACCTTCTTGCGTAGATGCAGCCCGACGATGCCGTGCTCATGTATCACCCGCTCCACCCACTTGTGGTTGGCCTTGATGCCGGCCGCCCGCAGCTCAGCCGTCATCCGGGGCGAGCCGTAGGTTCCCTCATACTCGGCATGAATCCGCCGCATCCGCCCGGCCAGCCACTCATCGCCCTGGCGGCGGGCCAGCCGCGCGGCAGCACTCTTCAGCCACCGGTAGAAACCCGAGCGTGACACCTGCAGCACCCGGCACAACCGCTTCACCCCGAAGAGCGCCTTGTGGTCCTCAACGAACTGAAAGCGGCTCACCAGTTCGTCTCGCCCGCGAAAAGCTTGGCGGCCCTGCGCAAAATGTCCCGCTCTGCTCAAGCTCCCGGATCCGAGCCCTGAGCTGCTTGTTCTCCTCTTCCAGCACGTCGTCCGAGGGTAGGTGTCCAGACGAAGCAGACTTACCGGCAGCGGCACCTGCTGCCGCGCCTTGTCTGCCCTCGCCGCGTGCTTGCGCGGCGCGCACCCATAGCCGCAGCGTCTCGCGGCTGACCCCCAGCTCCCTCGCGATCGACGTGATCGTCCGGTCCGGCCGGGACAGCACCAACGCCACCGCGTCGGCCTTGAACTCGGGCGGGTAGTTCTTCATCACCATCAGTGGCATCTCTTCCCCTGGACCTCAAGATCCAGTCTCCAAGGTGTCCACATTCAAGGGGGAACGCCCTGGACGGGGTCAGGTGACGGATTGCGCCACCAACGCCATGGCCTGCCGCATGGCGTTGCGTACCTCGTCGGGTCCGTCGCCGCGCTGCAGCGCGGTCAGCGCGGATGCGCTGACCGCGCCTACCATCGCGCCGACCAGGGCGGAGGCGGTGATCGTGTCGAGGCTGTCGGGGAATGCCCGCTGCAGAGCCTGGGCCAGTTCGGCCTGCGCGGTGAGGTATCGCTGCAGCAGCCGGGCCTGCAGCGCCGGCACTGAGGCCGTCAGCCGTGCCCGAAGTGCCGCGAGCCCGCTGGGGAGGTCGCTGTCCCATGTGTTGGCGATCATCTGGTCCATCGCCCGCACCAGCACTTCGGGGAGCCGTTCCTCGGCGCGGCGCTCGTCGATCGCCTGCAGCGCCAGGTCGACGCGCACGTCGGCATTGGCCAGGAGCACATCCTCCTTGGCCTGGAAGTGGAGGAAGAAGGTGCGGGGTGACACCTCCGCGGCGTCGGCGATCTCGGCCACGGTCACGTGGTCGTAGCCCTTGTCCTCGAACAGGCGCACCGCCGCCTCGATCAGTGCCTGCCGGGTGCGCTGCTTCTTGCGCTCTCGCAGTCCATGCTTCTCCACCACGCAGGGCAGTTTATTGCATCTTTCGAATTGATGCATACTGTGAATCGCTACATAGACTGTAGTCAGTTGAAGGAGATCATTCGTGGGAAGTCTGGACGGACGCGTCGTCCTCATCACCGGAGCAGGGCGCGGCATCGGGCGGGAAGAGGCGTTGTTCTTCGCCGCCGAAGGCGCCAAGGTCGTCGTCAACGACCCCGGCGTCGCCATCGACGGTACGGGCGACGACGACGGCGTAGCCGCGAAGGTCGTCGAGGAGATCACTGCCCACGGCGGACAGGCCGTGGCCAACACCGACAGCGTCACCGACTGGGACGGCGCCCGCCGCATGGTGCAGACGGCCCTGCAGTCCTTCGGTGACCTGCACGTCGTGGTCAACAACGCGACCATCGAACGGAACATGGGCCTGACCGACCTGTCGGAGGAGGACTTCGACGACGTCGTAGCCGTCAAGCTGAAGGGCACCTTCGCGGTGACGCACTGGGCGGCCCGCCACTGGCGCGACCGGTATCAGGCAGGGGTCCACGCCGACCGCGCCGTGGTCAACACCTCCTCCGGCTCCGGGCTGCTCAACCCGCTGCCCGCGCAGGTCTCTTATGCGGCAGGCAACGCCGGGGTCGCGGCGCTGACCACCGTGGCCGCCCTCGAACTCGGCCGCTACGGCGTGCGGGTCAACTGCATCTCGCCCTCAATGGCCCGCACCCGCCTCACTCTCGCCGTCCCCGGCATGAGCCAGGAACCGCCGGCGGACCGGTTCGACCCGCTACACCCGGCCGCCAGCGCGCCTATTGCCGCCTACCTGGCCAGCGCAACCTGCCCGCTCACCGGCCAGGTGCTGTCGGTACGGGGCGGAACGGTCGCGGTCAACCACGGCTGGTCCCTCGGCGCCCACATCCACAAAGACGGGCTGTGGAGCGTGGAGGAACTGGCCGAGAAGGTGACGGAACTGCCGATGGACGACCCGTTCGACAAGCTCGCCCAGGCCCTGACCGGCGCACTCGGCTCCGTCGGACGCGCCCAACTCCAGGAGATGATCAACGCCCTGCTGGACCAGGGAGTCCACTCCGACGCGGCCTCCGCATGACGCGATGAGCCACGTCCCCGGACCGCGTGCTCCAGTCTCGCGGTCCGGGGACGTGATCTAGTGGCTCGTCTCGCATCGTTGACCGAGTAATCGACGTGCCGCCCGGCGGCCTGCAGACTATCTCGCCGAGCCGAAGAAGCTCCGCTACCGGCTGCTGCATGCAGCCGCTCGCATCACCCGGGGCGGTCGCCGCTTCCATCTGCGCATCTCCGCAACCTGGCCCTGGCGAAACGAGCTGACCAGCGCATTCGTAGGCCTCACAGCCCTGCCCTGGCCAGCCACCTGAAGCATGACAGCGCCTCTGCCCGCCCACCACCCGAGGAACCCTGGAGCACCCGACCCGCGCGTCGGGCCACGGCCATGCCCGCCGACGAAAAGCAACCGAACCACCACTGCACACCAGCTCAGACCGGCTCAGCCACTCGAAGCGAAACAGGGAGGCTAGGCGGATTCTTCGCCCGGCACCTTAGCGAGTTGCACACCACGCAGGCTGAGCAGCACCAATCCAGCGCACCCGCAGACGAGCGCGATGTCGGCGACGTTACCCACGAACGGGCCGTAGTCGATGAAGTCCACAACATGCCCGCGGCCCAGGCCGGGTTCGCGGAAGAGTCGGTCGCCCAGGTGGGATACCGCACCGCCGAGCAGCACGCCCAGCACGAGCGCCCAGCCCGCCGAGGCCAGTCGGCGTGCGGTGTAGAGAATGCCGACCACTGCCGCTGCCGTTGCCAGGGTGAACACCCATGTCGCCTCGATGCCTATGGAGAACGCGGCGCCAGGGTTGTACAGCAGCCGGAAGTAGATCAGAGGCGGGATCACGGCGACGCGCTCGCTGTCGGACAGCGCGGAGACCGCCCACAGTTTGGTGAGCTGGTCCGCGAGCAGGACTACCGCCGCCAGTATGAGCATCACGCTGTACAGTCGGCTTGAACCCCGCGCCAACCGCATCATCATGGCCTCCGTGCGTAGCGATATCCGAACCAAGATTCCCTGAGACTACTGGCCCCTTCGCCGTGGCGGGTCTGTCCAGTTAACGGCTCTGTCCCGTAATCGGTGGTAGCGCTGGGTGATCTTCACCGCAGCAAGATGCGGTGGCGCAGGAGGTCGAACCCGGCGCGGCCGTGCATCTGTCGCATGATTCTCTTCGTGCGGGTGTTGGCGCCTTCGGTTCGGCCATTGTGGTGCGGAAGGGTGAGGGCGGCGTTCACGGCGTCGCGGTCGAGTTCGAGGCCGTTGGCGAAGCCGTGCAGGTGGGGCAGGTCAGCGGCTCGGATGGTGGCGATCCAGGTGGTGAGCTTGGCGTCGTTACCTCCGGCTGGGGTGAGGAGTTCTGCGAAGCCGCGGACATGGCGGACGAGATCGGCCAGTTCGGGGCAGGCGGCCGTGAGCTCCTGCAACAGTTGGGTGTCGCTGTCACGCAGTCGGTCGGGGCGGGTGAGCAGGAGACGGGCCAGGCGGCGTGGGGTGATGACAGGCCGCTCTCCTTCGGCTCGGCCTTGGGTGATGTAGCGGTAGAGCAGGTTGAGGCTGCCCGTGTAGCCGAGCTCTTTGATCTCGCGGAACAACTGCAGGACCGCTACGGCAGGGTCGGCGGAGCGCCGCTCTCGCAGGTGATCACGGTAAGGATCGACGAGGGTGGGCCGGTAGCGCGGAGCATGGCGCAAAGCCTCGGGTTCGCGGGTGCGGGCACCCACCTAAGTGGATATGTCGTATCCGATTATGTCGGGCAGCCTAGCACGTAGCGGATATGCTGTATCCAGTTAGGCGGAGGAGCGGGGATGCCATGAGCGAAGAGACACCGGTACTGCGCCGCGATGCCGAGCACAACCGGCAGCGCACACTGGCGGCGGCACGGGAGGTGTTCGCCACGCGTGGGCTGCAAGCCACACTCAACGACGTCGCCCACCACGCGGGACTCGGCGTCGGCACCGTCTATCGACGGTTTCCCAACAAAGAAGTCCTCGCCGAGGCCGTCTACGCCGGCAAGCTTCACGGCCTCCGCGCCACGGCACAGGCCGCGCTGGCAGGGCGGGACGCCTACGAATCCCTGAGGGCCTTCCTCGAACATGCCTTGGAACAAGCCGCGACCGACCACGGGCTCCGCGAACTGATACGGCAGGGCGCGGGCGAGAGCAAGCAGATCGCGCGCACCCGGGAAGACATAGTGGAGTCCTGCGGCCACCTCATCGCCCGCGCCCGGGAACAGGGGACGATACGCGAGGACGTCACGGTGGACGACATCGCGCCCATCGTTGCGATGATCGACTCCGTGATGGATCTGCCGACCGCCGGCGCCGTGCAACCGTGGCGGCGCTACCTCGCGCTCATCCTCGACGGTCTGCAGGTCAGACCGGACCAGTGAGGCCGGCGCTCGTCATGGAGTTCGGCTCGCCATCGCGCGGTATGTAGGCGTCGAGATGCACCAGTCGTAAGATTCGGCCGCGGGCGCGATCGGCGGCGGCGATCACCATCTCGCCGAAGCCGTGGCCGACCAGCGTCGCGCTGGCGTGAACGGACGCTGCCGCCGCCGCAGGATGACCCTATCCAGCAGGACAGCAAGTGCTGCGTCGCAGGACCGTCTCGTACGTACTCTGCTCGTGAATGTCACGGTGACCTGAACCAAGCGCGCTTCAGAAGATTTGGGCCGTTCTGGGGCCTGTCGCCTATCGGTCATCCTTCGTCGCACCCACAGCTACGTCTGATGACCAGGGGGGCATGCGCGACGAGCGAACAGGAAGCATGGCCGAACAGCAGGTCGATGGCCTGCTCTGCCATGGCCTGCAGTGGCTGGCGGGTGACTGTCAGTGCTGGGGCGGTGTGGGCGCTCTCAGGGGTTCCGTCCAGGCTGATCACGGCGATCCGGTCGGGGACGGGAAGGTCGCATGCCCACGCCCCTGACAGGACCCCGGTTGCCTGCTCATCGGTGGCGGTGATCACGGCCTGTGGCATGGCGCCTTGGCCTGCGAGGCGGCGGGCCAAGGCGTCCGCTGCTGCCCGTGAGTAGTCACAACGCAGTAGGACGGCATCAGGATCGTCGGCGACGGCCGCGTGCCATGCAGCCCGCCGCGCCCCCACCGGTCCTGTGTCGTGTGGGCCGGACAGGAAGGCGATGTGCCGGTGCCCGTGCGCGCGTAGGTGCGCGACCGCTTCCTGCACGGCATTCTTGTTGTCGGCCGCGACGACAGGTGCGCGCCCGCCGGTCGGGCCGTTGTGGACGTAGACGGCGGGTACGCCCGCCGCTTCGGCGCGGGCCGCCACGTCGTCCTCCCCGTCCGCGGAGACGATCACCAGAGCGTCGACCTGGGCGGCGAGGAAGCGATCGACGAGGTGCCGTTGCCGGTCGGCGGAGTAGTCGGCGTTGCCGACCAGCGTGAGTCGATCGCGCTGGTCGAGCGCCTGCTCGATATGCCTGGCCAGAGCGCCGAAGTAGGGGTTGGACGCGTCAGCCACGACCAGGCCGACCACCCCTGTGGTGCGTGAGCGCAACGCGCGCGCGATGCGGTTGGGGCGATAGCCGAGCTCGGCTGCGGCGGCCAGGACGCGTTCTCGCGTCGCGGCAGCGACAGGACGAGGGCCGTTGTTGATCACATAGCTGACCACCGCCGTGGAGGTCCCCGCTCTACGGGCCACATCGGCCAGCGTGATCGTCTTACCTGCGCGATTCATCATGGCGGTTTACATTCTCTCATCTAATCGATTAGATTGCACGGTGTGACTCTAAACGTTTAGATGTGGAGGAGACCGTGCCGAAACTTCCCTTGATCATCGATACCGACACCGGCTCCGACGATGCGGTGGCGCTCCTGCTCGCGGCCGCCAGCGGTCTGGGCGACGTACGTGCCGTCACCACGGTGGCGGGCAACGTACCTGTGGTGACGGGCACTCGCAACGCGCTCATCTCACTGCAAATAGCTGGATGTGTCGACATCCCGGTCCATCCCGGGTGCGAACGCCCGATGACGCGCGCGCCGTCCACCGCCCAGCAGGTGCACGGCCACGACGGGATGGGCGACGTCGGTCTGCCCAAGCCGCTGCGGGCCGCCGAGCCGCAGCACGCGGTCGACGTCTTGCTGTCCTACCCGCGATGGCATCCAGGGGAGCTGACGCTGGTCACTCTGGGCCCACTCACCAACATCGCCGCCGCTCTGCTGCGTGATCGCGATCTGCTTACCCGGTACCGGCATGTGTACTGCATGGCCGGTGCCGCGGACATGCGCGGCAACATCTCGGCCACCGCCGAGTTCAATGTCTGGGCCGACCCCGAGGCCGCTCGGGTAGTACTCCAGGCCGCCACACCGGACAAGGTCACCTGGATCGGCTGGGACGTCTCCCGAACGGACGCGGTCATGACGCCCGCAGACCAGCTCCGCCTGGAGCGGCTCGGCACGCCCATGGCCACCTTCGCGCACCGCATCAACCGGACTGTCAACGATTGGGCCCGCGACGTCACCGGCCTGCCCGGATACGATCTCCCCGATCCCGTCACCATGGCAGTGGCGCTGCGGCCCGAGCTGGCCATCGAGCGGGAGCAGGTCCATGTGGACATCGCCCTCGGTGAGGAGACTCGCGGCCAGCTGATCATAGATCGCCGCCGATCGGCTCCCGTACCCAACCTGACGCTCGTCCGACGGGTCAGCGGAACCGGCTTCAAGCAGTTGCTCTTCGACACGTGCGCCCGAACCCCGGGCCAGGCGTCAGCACCCGACCCTCACCCAGAAAGACACCGATGATGTCCGACGCCGCTCCCTCACTCGTGCCGCGTTACGAACTGCACTGCCATCTCGACGGGTCGGTGCGCCCCGGCACGGTGGCCGATCTGGCACGCCTTCAGGGCCTCACTTTGAACGGCCCCGTCGAGCGGCTGGTCACGGCGCCCGTCGATTGCGGCAGCCTGACCCGGTTCCTCACTTACATCGACGTGCCACTACAGGTCCTGCAGACCCCCGACGCTCTCCGCAGGGCAGCCCGCGAGCTGGTCGAAGACTGGAGCGCCGACGATGTGGTCTACGGCGAAGTCCGGTTCGCCCCGCAATTGCATGGCCGACGCGGCATGAGTCAGGACGAGGCGGTCGAGGCCGTCTCCGAGGGCTTGGCAGCAGGTAGCGAAGCCACCGGCGTACGCACGGGGCTGCTGCTGTGCTGCCTGCGGCACCAGACAGCACAGGAGAGCCTCGCCGTCGCCGAGACGGCGCTGCGGCACCGCGACAAGGTGGCCGGGCTCGACCTGGCCGGAGACGAACGGCTTCACAGCGCCGTGCCACACCGAGCCGCCTTCGACCTCGCCCACACGGCAGGGCTGCCTTGTACCGTTCACGCCGGCGAGGCCGCAGGCCCCGACAGCATGTGGGAGGCGATCGAGGTGCTCGGCGCTCGCCGGATCGGCCACGGCGTCCGCTGCATCAGCGACAACGCGCTGCTCGAACGGCTGCAGCGCGACAGGATCGTCCTGGAGATGTGCCCGACCAGCAATATACAGACCGGCGCAGTCCCCAGCCTGGCGGCGCATCCCGCCGCCTGGCTCCTGACAAAAGGGCTAGCGGTCACCATCAACACCGACACGCGCACCACTTCAGCAACCACGCTGGCCGGGGAGTTCAGTAGCCTGCGAGAGGCGACCGGATGGACGGTCGAACAGGAAGCACTCGTGCAGGCTCACGCGGCCGACGCAGCCTTTGCCGGCGGACCGGCTGCTCAGGTTCGCCCCCGCCAGGCCGGCTCCGACACCAGCGCCAGCAGGCATCAGCCGTGTCGCTGAGCTGTGACGCCGCCCCAGTAGTTGCACATCATCAACGCGTCCATCAGCCCTCGGTGACGGCGTCGATGCGGTGGCGGTCGGTGACGAGGTCGTCGGATTCCTCCCGATGATCGGCGACGGCGCAGCTGCTGAGTACGTCATCGCGCCCGCCGAGGTCCTGGCGGCCGCGCCTTCGAGCGTGCCGCTCGCTGACGCGGCGGCCCTGCCACTGGTGGGCCTAATCGCATGGCAGGCACTGTTCGAACTCGGCGAGCTCACCGCCGGGCAACGCGTGCTCATCACCGGCGCCGGAGGCGCTGTCGGTGCCTACGCGGTGCAGCTGGCAAAGAACGCCGGTGCGCACGTTATCGCCACGGCGAGCTCGCGCAGCGCGAACCGGGTCCGGGCCGCCGGTGCCGACGAGGTTCTCGACCACACCGCGACCGACGTGGTGGATGCGGTGACCCAGCCGGTCGACCTCTTGCTCAACCTCGCACCGATCGAGCCCTCGCAGCTCGCCGACCAGGCCGCTCTCGTGCGGTCCGGCGGGGCCGTGGTCAACACCACGGTGTGGATGCAGGCGCCGAGCGACGAAGCGCGCCATGTGCGCGGGCTCAACGTCTTCGTCCGGAGCGACGCCAAGCAGCTCGCCGGACTCGTGGCGGCGATCGACCGAGGCGAACTTCACATCGACATCAGCCGCCGTATCCAGCCCAAGGACCTCCCGAACGGAACCGAACATGTCCCCTCATCCTGGATCCCGAAGTCGCCGAAGCCATGGCCCCGATGGGCGAAGCGATGGCCAGCATGACCCCGCCGGTCGTCAGCGACGTCGGCGGACGACGCGCCATGTGGGAACCGATCCTTGAGGCGTCAGGGAAGGCCCGGCCGATCCCGAAGGACGTCACCACACACGAGTACGTCGCCGCCACGGACGACGGCGCCCCGATCACGATGCACGGCCCCTTCACCTGGGACGTCTCGGCGAGCGGCGTGCCCATGCTCTCCGTCGAGTACCGCCGAGCACCCGAACACCCCTCCCCCACCCCGCTCGAAAACGCCTATACCGCCCTGAAGTGGCTGAACGGGCAGCCGCCGAGCTCGGCGTCGACCCCGACCGGATCGGCGTCATGGGCGACAGCGCCGGTGGGGGTATGGCGGCCGCACTCTCCTGATGCCGATGCTCGACGACCGGAACATCACCCCGGACCGGCACATCGCACCCCTCGCCGTGCGGGAGCCTGCTGCTGGCCGAGCCGAGGATCGAGCTGCGCACGCTGGGCGACGGCGGCGCGCTGCCCGGCCGCGTCCACTCCAAGTACCTCCTCGTCGAGGGCTCCTTCGACGGCGACCGCGACGCCCGCTGGGTGTTCACGGGCAGCCACAACTACAACGAGACGTCGCTGCGCCGCAACGACGAGACGCTGCTGCGGCTCAACGACAGGCGCGTCTACCGGCAGTACGTGGACAACTTCAAGCGGATGCGCGCGGTGGCACCCCTCGCCCCCGCCACCGCCTCCTGACCCCTGCCACCGCCCACCGGCCACCGACGTCCCGGGCGGGACGTGTCCCGGCCCGATCGCCCCCTGATCGCGGCCCCGCGGATCAGCGGGCCGTTCCGGGGGCGATCGGCGGCTGCCGCTTGTGCTCGGTGAGCCGGTAGCGGGCGGCGATGGCCGCGAAGGCGGCCTCGCCGACCGGCTTGCCTTCCAGGAAGTCGTCGATGTCGTCGTAGGTGACGCCGAGCGTCTCCTCATCCGGCTTGCCCGGGTTCAGGGTCTCCAGGTCCGCCGTCGGGGTCTTCCAGACCAGCGCGGACGGCGCGCCCAGGGCTTCCGACATGGCCCGTACGCGCCGCTTGGTCAGGCCGGTGAGCGGGACCACGTCGGCCGCGCCGTCGCCGAACTTGGTGAAGAAGCCGGAGACCGCCTCGGCGGCGTGGTCGGTGCCCACCACCAGGCCGGCGTGCGCGCCCGCCACCGCGTACTGGGCGATCATGCGCTGGCGGGCCTTGATGTTGCCGTGCACGAAGTCCTGCTGGTGGTCGTCGCGGAAGACCATGCCGCCGGCCAGCAGCGCCTCCAGCGCGGCGTCGGCCGCGGACTTCACATCGACGGTCAGGACCTGGTCGGGCCGGATGAACTCCAGCGCCAGCTGCGCGTCCTTCTCGTCGGCCTGGGCGCCGTACGGCAGCCGCATCGCGAAGAACGTCGCCTCACCGCCGGCGGCACGGACCCGCTCGGCCGCGAGCTGGCACAGCCGGCCCGCGGTCATGGAGTCCACCCCGCCGCTGATGCCCAGCACCAGCGAGCGCAGGCCCGTGGCGGTCAGCTGATCGGCGAGGAAGGCCACCCGGCGCTCGATCTCCTGCCCTGCGTCGAAGGTCGCGCTCACCTGGAGATCCCGGGCGATCCCCTGCTGCAGGGACATGGACGCCAGGTCGGTCACGGTCGCTCCTCGGTCGTGCTCGTGCTCGTGGTGGAGGCCACGGACGCGTGTGGGACGCAAAGCACTCTAGAGGACGGCCGTGCGGCGGTGCTCGGGGCGCCCCGCACCTGAGGGCCGCGCCACGCCCGTGCGGGATCGCCGGAGGCGTCAGGCGGTGTCGAGCCCGAGGTGCCGGGCGACGGCGGCCACCTGATCGGCGAAGTGCTCGACGAACTCGGGCGATCCGGGATCGGCGTCGCAGACGCTCTCGATGACCTGCGGCAGCGTGGTGATCGCCATGGCCGCGGCCATCTTCCCGATCGGTATCCGCTCCGCCGGCCGCGTCGAGGCGTGGGAGCCCGGCCCCGTCACGCTGCTCGGCGACAATCCACCTCATGCCGCCCACCGGCGGCGTCGGCGCGAACACCACCCTGCGGGACTCCGCCACCCTGGCCGGCGAGCTGCTCCGCGCCGCCCGCGGCGAGCAGTCACTCACCGACGCGGTCGCCGCCTACGAGCGCGTCATGCTCCCGCGCGGCCTCGACGCCGTCGACCACTCCCTCCGGATGGCGAGTCAGACCTTCGGCAGGACGTTCTGACCACGATCACGGGGGCGAGCCGGCGCGGTTTTGGTGGTTTTCCCACAACTCGGGGCGCGTAACGTGCGCTGTCTGCGACATGGCGGTGCCCACCCGGTAGAGGGAAGGGTGGAGACTACCGGGGGGCCGCCGCGTCGCGGCGCGCACATCATTGGTCTACAGGAGGGCTCGGTCGGGTGTTCAGTCGTGTCGCCATCGTCAACCGTGGTGAGGCCGCCATGCGGCTCATCCACGCCGTCCGGGACGTCGCCGCGGAGACCGGGACACGGATGGAGACCGTCGCCCTGCATACCGACGTGGACCGCACCGCCACGTTCGTGCGCGAGGCCGACATCGCCTACGACCTCGGCCCCGCCTCCGCCCGGCCGTACCTCGACCTGAAGGTGCTGGAGCGCGCCCTGGTGGAGACCGGCGCCGACGCCGCCTGGGTCGGCTGGGGCTTCGTCGCGGAGGACCCGGCGTTCGCCGAGCTGTGCGACAAGATCGGCGTCACCTTCGTCGGGCCCAGCGCGGAGGCCATGCGCAAGCTCGGCGACAAGATCGGCGCGAAGCTGATCGCCGAGGAGGTCGGCGTGCCGGTCGCGCCGTGGAGCCGCGGCCCGGTCGAGACCCTGGACGCCGCCCTGGCCGCGGCGGCCAGGATCGGCTACCCGCTGATGCTGAAGGCCACCGCCGGCGGCGGCGGGCGCGGCATCCGCGTGATCACCGACGAGACCGAGCTCGCCGACGCCTACGAGCGCACCAGCCAGGAGGCCGCGCGGGCGTTCGGCAGCGGCGTCGTGTTCCTGGAGCGCCTCGTCACCGGCGCCCGGCACGTCGAGGTCCAGGTGATCGCCGACGGCGAGGGCACCGCGTGGGCGCTCGGCGTCCGCGACTGCTCGATCCAGCGGCGCAACCAGAAGGTCATCGAGGAGTCGGCGTCCCCGGTGCTCAGCCCCGTGCAGACGGCCGAGCTCAAGACGGCGGCCGAACGCCTGGCCATCGCCGTCGGCTACCGCGGCGCGGCCACCGTCGAGTTCCTCTACCACCCCGGCGACAAGCAGTTCGCCTTCCTCGAGGTCAACACCCGCCTGCAGGTCGAGCACCCCATCACCGAGGTCACCACCGGCTTCGACCTGGTCAAGGCACAGCTGCAGGTGGCCTCCGGCGGCAGACTCCAGGGCGAGCCGCCGCTGGAGCGCGGACACGCCATCGAGGCCCGCCTGAACGCCGAAGACCCCGACCGCGACTTCGCGCCCTCTCCCGGCCACATCGCCCGCCTCGACCTGCCCGCCGGGCCCGGCATCCGCGTCGACACCGGCGTCAGCGAGGGCGACACCATCCCCGCCGACTTCGACTCCATGATCGCCAAGATCATCGCCTACGGCCGCGACCGCGACGAAGCCCTCGGCAGGCTGCGCCGCGCCATGGCGCAGACCACGGTCATCATCGAGGGCGGCGCGACGAACAAGAGCTTCGTGCTCGACCTGCTCGACCAGCCCGAGGTCATCGACGCCAGCGCCGACACCGGCTGGATCGACCGCGTCCGCGGCGAAGGCCGGCTCGTCTCCCACCGCCACTCCGCCGTCGCGCTGGCCGCCGCCGCCATCGAGGCGTACGAGGAGGAGGAGCGCGTCGAACGGCAGCGGCTGCTGTCGACCGCGTTCGGCGGACGCCCCCAGGTGCAGCACCAGAGCGGCCGGCCGCTCGGCCTCAAGCTGCGCGGCGCCGCCTACCGCGTCCGCGTCGCCCGGGTCGGCGCGCACCGCTTCCGCGTCGGCGTCGAAGCCGGCGACGACGTCCGCATCGCCGACGTCGAGCTCGACCGCTTCGACCGGCACACCGGCCAGATCATCGTCAACGGCACCCGCTACCGCCTGCTCACCGGCACGCACGGCCCCACCCACCTGGTCGAGGTGGACGGCGTGACCCACCGGATCAGCCGCGACGAGGGCGGCGTCGTCCGCTCACCCGCACCCGCGCTCGTCGTCGCCACCCCGCTGCAGGTCGGCGCCGAGGTCGAGGCCGGCGCGGCGGTGCTGGTGCTGGAGAGCATGAAGATGGAGACCGTGCTGCGGGCTCCGTTCAGGGCGCGCCTGACCGAATGCGTCGTGTCCGTCGGCAGCCAGGTGGAGACCGGCGCGCCGCTGCTGCGCCTTGAGCCGCTCGGCGACGACACCGAGGCCGCCGCCGCCGGCTCCACCCACTCCGTCGAGCTCGACCTGCCGGCCGCGCCCGGCGAGATCCCGGCGCGCCGGCGCGCCACCCGCGGTCAGGAGGACCTGCGCAGCCTGCTGCTCGGTTTCGACGTCGACCCGCACGACGAACGCCGGCTCCTCGACGACTACCTCACCGCCCGCAAGGCGGCCACCGACGACGGCCACCGGCCGCTCGCCGAAGAGCTCGAACTCATCGACGTGTTCGCCGACCTCGCCGAGCTGAGCCGCAACCGCCCGGCAGGCGAGGACATCGGCGGCGACGGCGGCGACAGCCACGTGCACAGCCCCCGCGAGTACTTCCACACCTACCTCCAGAGCCTCGACGTCGAACGGGCCGGCCTGCCGCAGTCCTTCCAGGCCAAGCTCGCCAAGGCCCTCAGCCACTACGGCGTCACCACCCTGGAGCCCTCCCCCGGGCTCGAAGCCGCGGTGTTCCGCATCTTCCTCGCCCAGCAGCGCGCCTCCGCCGACGCCACCGTCATCGCGACGCTGCTGCGCGCCTGGCTGCGGGAGGCGCCGCCGGACGAGGCGCTGCGCGAGCCCGCCGGCCTCGCCCTGGAGCGGCTCGTGGCCGCGACACAGGTTCGCTTCCCCGTGGTCGCCGACCTCGCCCGCGGCGTGGTGTTCGCCTGGTTCGCCCAGCCGCTGCTGCGCCGCAACCGCGCCAGCGTCTACGCCCAGGTCCGCAAGCACCTGCGCCACCTGGACGCCCACCCCGACGCGCCCGACCGCGCCGAGCGCGTCGCCGAGATGGTCCGCAGCACCGAACCGCTGGTACGGCTGCTCGGCCAGCGGCTCATCCGCGACGACCTCGACAACGCCACCATGCTTGAGGTACTGACCCGGCGCTACTACGGCAACAAGGGCCTCACCGGCGTCCGCACCAGCCAGGTCGCCGGCTGCACGTTCGTGGTCGCCGAGCGCGCCGGCTCATGCGTCGTCTCCTCCGCGGTCGGCTTCGAAGCGCTGGGCGACGCCCTGCGCGGCCTCGCCGAGCTCGCCGACGGCGAGGACGCCATCGACGCCGACATCTACCTCGCCTGGGAGAACCAGCCGCAGGACTCCGACGCGATGGCGGCCGCCCTGCACGAGGTCGTCAGCGCCCACCCGCTGCCCAGCCAGGTCCGCAGGCTCACGACCACGGTCGCGGGCAGCCGCGGCGCGGTGATGCACCACCACTTCACCTTCCGCCCCTCGCCCACCGGGATGGCCGAGGAGCGGCTCATCCGCGGCCTGCACCCGTTCATCGCCCAGCGCATGCAACTGGAGCGGCTGAGCAAGTTCGACCTCACCCGCCTGCCGTCCTCGGACGAGGAGGTCTACCTCTTCCAGTGCGTGGCCCGGGACAACCCCTCCGACGACCGTCTCGTCGCCTTCGCCCAGGTACGCGACCTGACCGAGCTGCGCGAGCACGACGGCCGGCTGGTGGCGCTGCCGACCGCCGAGGACACCATCGCCTCCTGCCTCGACTCCATCCGCCGCGCCCAGGCACTGCGACCGTCCGCCAGACGCTTCAACACCAACCGCATCGTCGTCTACGTCTGGCCGCCGATCGACATCACCCGCGCCGAAGTGGAAATGATCGCCGGACGCGTGCGCCCCACCACCGCGGGCGCCGGGCTGGAGGAGATCCTCTTCATCGCGCGTCAGCGCGACCGCAGGACCGGCGAGCTGACCAAGGTCGCCGTCCGCATCTCCTTCGACGCCGCCGGCGGCACCGAGCTGACCATCGGCGAGCCGTCCGACGAGCCCGTCGAACCGCTCGACGACTACCGGCAGAAGGTGCTGCGCGCCAGCAGCCGCAACACCGTCTACCCGTACGAGCTGACCGGCCTGCTCGGCGACTTCACCGAGCACGACCTCGACGACCAGCACGCGCTGGTGCCGGTCGACCGGCCCAAGGGGCGCAACACCGCCGCCCTCGTCGCCGGCGTGGTCACCACGCCGACCCCGCGCCACCCCGAGGGCGTCACCAGGGTCGTGCTGCTCGGCGACCCGACCAAGTCACTCGGCGCCCTGTCGGAGCCCGAGTGCCGCCGCGTGATCGCCGCCCTGGACCTCGCCGAACGGATGCGCGTGCCGCTGGAGTGGTACGCCCTGTCCTCCGGCGCCCGCATCTCCATGAAGTCCGGCACCGAGAACATGGACTGGGTCGCCGCCGCGCTCAAGCGGATCGTCGAGTTCACCCAGGACGGCGGCGAGATCAACATCGTCGTCGCGGGCATCAACGTCGGCGCCCAGCCCTACTGGAACGCCGAGGCGACGATGCTCATGCACACCAAGGGCATCCTGATCATGACGCCGGACTCGGCGATGGTCCTCACCGGCAAGCAGGCACTCGACTTCTCCGGCGGCGTCTCGGCCGAGGACAACTTCGGCATCGGCGGCTACGACCGGGTCATGGGCCCCAACGGGCAGGCCCACTACTGGGCGCCCAACCTGACCGCCGCGCGCCACGTCCTCATGTCGTACTACGACCACACCTACATCGCACCCGGCGAGCACGCACCACGACGGGCGACCACCACCGACCCCGTCAACCGCGACATCTCCGACTTCCCGCACGCTCTGGACGGCAGCGACTTCACCGCCGTCGGCCAGATCTTCTCCCCCGAGGCCAACCCCGACCGCAAGAAGCCCTTCGACATCCGCACCGTGATGCGGGCACTGTCCGACCAGGACCACCCCGTGCTGGAACGCTGGGCGGGCATGGCCGACGCCGAGACCGCGGTCGTCCAGGACGTCCACCTCGGCGGCATCCCCGTGTGCCTGCTCGGCATCGAGTCACGCTCCGTGCCGCGACGCGGCTTCCCGCCCACCGACGGCCCCGACACCTACACCGCCGGCACCCTGTTCCCCCGCTCGTCCAAGAAGGCCGCCCGAGCGATCAACGCGGCCAGCGGCAACCGGCCCCTCGTGGTGCTGGCCAACCTGTCCGGCTTCGACGGCTCACCCGAGTCGATGCGCAAGCTGCAACTGGAGTACGGCGCCGAGATCGGCCGCGCGATCGTGAACTTCCGCGGCCCCATCGTGTTCTGCGTCATCTCCCGCTACCACGGCGGCGCGTTCGTGGTGTTCTCCAAGGCGCTCAACCCGAACATGACCGTGCTCGCCTTGGAAGGCTCCTACGCCTCCGTCCTCGGCGGCGCCCCGGCCGCCGCCGCCGTCTTCTCCGGCGACGTCAACGCCCGCACCGCGGCCGACCCCCGCGTACGCGACCTGGAGGCCCGCGTCGCGGCCGCCTCCGGCGCCGACCGCGCCGCCCTCACCGCCGAGCTCGACGAGCTCCGCTCCTCCGTCCGCGCCGAGAAGCTCGGCGAGGTGGCCGCGGAGTTCGACCGCGTGCACAACATCCGGCGCGCGGTCGAGGTCGGCTCCGTCGACGCCGTCATCAGCGCCGCCGAGCTGCGCCCGCGGATCATCGAGGCCATCGAGTCCCGCCTGCGCTGACGGTACGAGACAGGAACGCCGGCGTGTTCAGGCCGAGACGGCCCGGACCGCCTCCCGGATCACGCCGGCGACCTCCTCGGGACGGGACACCGCGATCGCGTGCGAGGCGCCCGCCACCTCGACGACCGTCGCCCCCGCCCGCTCCGCCCCGAACCGCTCCACCTCAGGGTTGATCGCCTGGTCGGCGCCGGCGACGACCGCCCACGAAGGCTTCGCCCGCCAGGCCGCCGTACTCGCGGCCTCGGCGAACGCCCCGCCCGCCAGCGGCCGCTGCGTCACCGCCAGCACCCGGGTCACCTCCGCCGGCACATCCGCGGCGAAGATCTCTGGGAACGCCTCCGGAGCGATCGTGAACTCCACGGCGCTCCCGCCGCCCTCCACCGGGTACGAAGCCTGCCGCAGGTTCGCGCCGAGCGGCGAGTCGGCGAAACGCCCCTGCAGCTCGCCCAGGCTCTCGCCGTCCTCGAGCACGTACGCGGCGACATAGACCAGACCCACGACGTTCTCCGCCGCGCCGGCCACGGTGATGACCGCGCCGCCGTACGAGTGACCGACCAGCACGACCGGACCGTCGATCTGCGCCGCCACCGAGGCGACATACGCCGCGTCGGCCGCCAGGCCACGCAGCGGGTTGGGCGGCGCCACCACGGGCACGCCATGCCCCTGCAGCTCGGCGATGACGCCGGACCAGCTGCCCGCGTCGGCGAACGCGCCGTGCACGAGGACGACCGTCGGAATGGTGCTCTCCGTCATGAGAACGCTCCTTGTCGGAAGATGTCAGGTGTTCAGCGACGATCCGAGCACGCCACGAGCAGCCGGCACGAGGCGAAACCACACTTCTGCCTGCCGTTCTGCCTCGTCCTCGCCGGCGCCGGTTGCTTGGATGTGCGAAGGACGGCATCCCCCCACCGCGCCACAGCCTCGCCCTTTCCCACCCATCCTTGGAGCCATCGTGAACAAGCCCGTCCTCGAACCCGCCGCCCAGGCCTTCGCCGAAGCGACCGCCCAGCCGCCCTACCTCTTCCAGCTCACGCCGCAGGAAGGCCGCAAGGCCGTCGACGACGTCCAGTCCGGCCCGGCCGACAAGCCCGCCGTCGACGAGGAATGGATCACGGTCCCCGGCGGCCCCACCGGCGAGGTCAGGGCCCGCATCGTCAGGCCGGCGGGCGCCACCGGCGACCTCCCCGTGATCATCTACATCCACGGCGCCGGCTGGGTCTTCGGCAACGCCCACACGCACGACCGGCTCGTACGCGAGCTCGCCGTCGGCACCGGCGCGGCCGTCGTCTTCCCCGAGTACGACCTCTCGCCCGAGCACCGATACCCGGTGGCGATCGAGCAGAACTGGACCGTGGCCCAGTGGATCGTCGCCGAGGGCGCCTCCAAGGGCCTGGACCCCGCACGCATCGCGGTGGCCGGCGACTCCGTCGGCGGCAACATGACCGCCGCACTGACGATCATGGCCAAGCAGCGCGGCGGTCTGCCGCTGCGACAGCAGGTGCTCTTCTACCCGGTCACCGACGCCGCCTTCGACACCGACTCCTACCACCAGTTCGCCGAAGGCTACTTCCTGCGCCGCGACGGCATGCAGTGGTTCTGGGACCAGTACACCACCGACGAGACCCAGCGGGCCGAGATCACCGCCTCCCCCCTGCGCGCCACCACCGCCGAGCTGACCGGCCTGCCCCCGGCCCTGGTCATCACCGGCGAGGCCGACGTCCTCCGCGACGAGGGCGAGGCGTACGCCGGCAAGCTGCGCACCGCCGGGGTCCCCGTCACCGCCGTCCGCTACCTCGGCATCATCCACGACTTCGTCATGCTCAACGCGCTGCGCGAGACGCACGCCGCCGAGTCGGCCATCGAGCTGGCCATCACCACGCTCCGCCGGGCCCTCACCGACAGCTGAGACCGGCCCGTACGGGGCCGCCGTGGTGCGGCGGCCCCGTACGAACCGCCTCCCCCCACCCAGGACGTCACGCCGTGCCCCCAGTCCCCGTCCTCTTCCTCCCCGGTCCCTGGCGGCCACCCACCGGCTGGGGCCGCTGGGCCCCCGTGTTCGAGGAAGCCGGATACGCCGCCCTCACCCCACCGGCCCGAGCGGATCTCACCGACCTCACCGACCTCATCAGCCGGCTCGAACGCAGACCCGCCATCATCGGCCACTCCACCGGCGCGCTGCTCACCCAGATCCTCGCCGGACGCGGCCTCGCCGCGGCCTCCGTCGCCGTCAGCCCCACCCGCGAAACCCCGCCGCCCGGCTACGACCGGTTCCGCCACGCCTTCGCCAACGCCGTCCACGAGCAGGAAGCCGAGCGGCTGTACGAGACGCTCCACACCCCCGCGACCCGACCGCACCACCCCTGGACCGAACCGGACATCCACCACACGGCCCACGACCGCGGCCCGTTACTGATCATCACCGGCGAACTCGACCGCACCGCACCCTGGGCCCTCGCCCACACCACCTACAGAAACCACGCCCGCAACCGGCACCACCTGACCGAGATCATCGAAATGCCCGGCCGCGGCCACTCACTGACCGTCGACAGCGGCTGGCGCGAGGTCTGCGGCACCGCCCTGACGTTCATCCAGCGCTTCGTGGACCCCTGACCGCAGCCGATCGAGCTCCCTGACGACCCGCGCCGCCCGCGCCGTGTCACCAGCCCCCTCGTACAGCTCCACCGCCTCCCGGAACGCCTCCCGAGCCTCCTCCACCTCCCCCAGCCGGACCAGCGCCTTGCCCAGATTCAGCAGCGACACCGCCATGGCCCGCACGATCGGCCGCCCGCGCAACTCCGACAACGCCTGCCGGTAATGGTCGGCGGCCTCCTGCCAGCGGCCAAGCTCCAGGTAACCGTCCCCCACCAGATCCAGCGCCGCGCCCACGGCGTGGCTCACGATCGCCGGCGACCCGCCGAACGCCGGATCACGCAGCCGCTCCACCACCGCCAGGCTGTGCCGCACGGACTCCTCCACCCGGCCGATCCGCCGCAGACAGTTCCCCACGCTCACCATGGCGTGCGCGTACCCCTCCGTGTCCCCCGCCTGCCGGAAGTACTCCACCGCCTGCCGCGTATAGCCCAGCGCGACCTCCTGGCTCGGCTCGTCGTCACGCGCCCACGACGCCCACGTGGCATAGACCAGAGCCCACCCCTGCTGACGCACGTCACCGACCTCACGGGCCAGCTCCAGGGCACGCAGAGCGGTCGCCTCCGCCTCCGCGTGACGCGCCTGACAGTACGTCCGCGCCCACGACAGATAGTTGAGATGCGCCGCCTCCTGCGCACGGTCCCCCATCGCCCGAGCGGCCCCGGCGGACAACTCGAACACCTCCGGCCAGTGCCCCCAGTGCATCCACAGGTCCGAGAACCAGTGCATCGCCCCGGCCACCTCGACGACCCGCGCGTTCTCCCCGACCCGCGCCGCCTGCCGCAAGGCCGCCAGCCACGCCTCACCTTCCAGCTGCAGCCACTCCTGCGCCTCCTGCGAGCCGTCCAGCCCCACAGGAGAGCTCCAGTCCAGCGGCGGCGCACCATGATCCGGCTCGAACCAGCGCCCGGCGACCGTCGCCACCTCCAGCAACCAGTCGTCCATCCGCCGCCGCGCCTGCCGCTGAGCCACGATGGACTCCTCCTCCGACAACCGCGCACGCGCGAACAGCCGCACCAGATCATGGAAGCGGTAACGACCGGGGTACGGCGACAGCAACAGGCCGCAATCCACCAGCTCCTCCAGGGCGTCCTCCGCCTCCCCCGGACCCAGCTCGGCCAGGACGGCCGTCATCGGCACCCCGAAATCCGGCGCCACGGCCAACGCCAACCGCCGGAACACCCGCCTAGCCTCCACGGAGAGCTGCCGATACGACAGCGCGAACGCCGCCGCCACCGACAGATCCCCGGCGGCCAGGGACTCCACCCGCCGGCCCTCATCACCCAGCCGCGCGGCCAGGTGGCCCACCGTCCACCCCGGCCGGCTCTGCAACCGATTCCCAGCGATACGCAACGCCAACGGCAGATTCCCGCACAGGCTCGCCACCCGCGCCACGCCCTCCGACTCCGCCCCCGCACGCCCCTCGCCCACGATCGCGCTCAGCAGCGCCACCGCCTCCTCGGACGCCAGATGCGCCAGCGGAATCTGATGCACACCCTCCAGCCCCGCCAACGGCCGCCGGCTGGTCACCAGCACCATCACCGGACCATCCGAAGGGAGCAACGGCCGCACCTGCCCCTCATGCGCCGCGTTGTCCAGAACGATCAGACACCGCCGCTCACGCAGCAGAGCACGGTAATGACCCGCGCGGTCCTCCTCATCGGCCGGGATACGCCGCTCCGCCACCCCCAGAGCCTTGAGCAATCGCGACAACACGGCCCCCGAGTCCAACGGAACCGGGTCCATCCCCCGCAGATCCACATAGAAGCACCCGTCGGGGAACAGGTCCGCCAACTCCCCGGCGGCCCGCACGGCCAACGCCGTCTTCCCGATACCGGCCGCCCCCGAAACGGCCGCCACGACCGCGGTCCTGCCCTGACCCGCCGCCTCCGCCAACTCGCGCAGCAGGGCCGACTCCCGCACCCGCCCGGTGAAGTCCCCCACGCCACGCGGCAACTCACACGCGCCCGGCGCGCCGGCCTCCTGACGAGGCCGGCCGGCACGAGCCGCCTCCGACAACACCGTCCGCTGCGCGTCGTCGAGCCGGAGCGCATCGGCCAACGCCTCCACGGTGCGCCGCTGCGGCCCCCGGCTCGCACCGCGCTCCATGTCGCCGATGGCCCGAACGCTGACGCCGGACGCGTGGGAGAGCTCCTCGATCGTCAGCCCGCCCGTATGACGCAAACTCCGCAGCAACGTGCCGAACGACTCCGCCACTCGTCTCCCTCGCCCTTGGATCCACCGGCCGCCGGCACAACCCACCCCAAACGCCGCATATCACCCTATCCGCCCTGCTGAGAGCTCACTGTCGCTGTCGTTGGTTGTGCGCTGTGACAGGTCGATGATCTTCACTCAAGCCCCCGCCTTTACAATGTAGATTTCTACGTGGAACCCACGATCGAGTGCCGCCGATCCGTGACCGCCGGCGTCAACGGGGCACGACAAGCACTGATGCCTCGCGGCATCGACCGCCCGGCTGCTGCTCCGCCGTGCCGCACGTTCCGGCGCGCCGGGTGCGTGCCGCCGCCCGATCCATCAGCGGCTCTCAGCCACCCGTGAAGGAGACACGCCCATGACTGTCTGGACCAGCGACGAACTGCAGCGCATCGCCACCGCCGAGGAACTGGACATCGCCCCCCAGCGCACCGACGGCAGCCTGCGCGAGCCCACCACCATCTGGGTGGTCCGCGACGGCGACGAGCTGTTCGTGCGCTCCTGGCGTGGCGGTGACGGAGCGTGGTTCCGCGCCGCCCGCGCCAGCCACTCCGGCCGCGTCAGCGCCGCAGGCGTCACCAAGGACGTCGCCTTCGCCGAAGAGACCGACCCGGCCGTCAACGACCGCGTCGACGCCGCCTACCGCGCCAAGTACGGCCGCTACAGCTCCTACGTCGAGCCGATGGTCGCCGCCTCCGCCCGCGCCACCACGCTCAGACTCCTGCCGCGCTGACTCCTGCCGCGCTGACGCGTTCGCCCGGCGAGGTGCGGATGCGGCCCCCGCGATGGCGACGACGCCCACCAGCGCTTCGGCCGCGACCGCGGGCGCCCGGACGCGGGGCCGAGGCCGGGCATGTCCGGCGCACTCATGACACCGACCGCTCAGGGAACCGGCGCCCGGCGGCGGTTCCGGCCTGTGGCGGCCGGGACCGCCGCATCGCCGCCGACGGCACGGCCCCGGGTGTGAGCGGCCGGGTAACGCTCTGAGCAGTGGCAACGCGTTGTTCTCGGTCATCCCGGCCACCGTTCATGCCGCGTTAAAGGCTCTCTTGGAGGTTTGTGGACTGGCACTCCACCCTGCACGAGAGGCTTCACTGTGAAGAACAAGAAGGCCCAGGAGTCCGAGCAATCCGGGCTTTCACGGCGCCGGCTGGTCAAGTACGCCGGCGTCGGCGCGACCCTGGCCGCGGCGGCCCCCCTCGTGGGCGGCACCCCGGCGCAGGCGGACGACGAGCGCAAGTTCGGCAACGGCGGCAACAACGGGCGCATGTGGCGCGCGGGCGATCACCACATCCACTCCGAGTACAGCGGCTCGTTCGACACCAAGACGAACCCGCCGACCTTCCGCAAGGGCGCCGACGCCGTCTACCCCATCGTCACCAATGCGATCATGTCCAAGTACTTCGGCCTGACCTGGGCGATGTGCACCGACCACGGCGGGCCGACGCACTCGAAGGTCAACCTGGAGCAGGCCTACCCCGACCTGCTGCGCTCGCGCGTGCTGGTGCCGGAGGTGCTGCAGTTCTGGGGGATGGAGTTCGACGCCCCGGCCCTGGACCACCACACCGCATGTTCCTGATCGGCGGCACCCTGGCGGACCGGATCGGCTACAAGCCGATGATCATGGCCGGGTGCGCGCTGCGCACCCTCGGGTTCGCGCTGTTCGGGCTGACCACGTCCGTGCCGCTGCTGATCGTGGCCGCCGTGCTCACCGGGTTCGCCGGCGCGCTGTTCAACCCGGCGGCCCGTGCCTGCCTCGCCGTCGAGGCGAAAGAGCGCAAGGTGGCCGCGTTCGCCGTGTTCAACGTCTTCTACCAGGGCGGCATCCTGCTCGGCCCGCTGGCCGGCATCGCCCTGCTGAACGCCGGGTTCACCGCCGTGTGCCTGTCCGCCGCCGCCATCTTCGCCGTACTGACCGTGCTGCAGGGGCTCTGCCTGCCACGGCGGCGCGGCATGGGGCAGGGCCGCCGGCCGGTGCTGCGCGAGTGGCGGCAGGCGTTCGGCGATCGGGCGTTCCTCTCCTTCGCCGCGGCGATGATCGCCTCCTACGCGCTGTCGTTCCAGATGTATCTGGCCCTGCCGCTGGAGGTGCAACGCCTCGGCGGCGGCCAGGCAGGGGTGATGGCCCTCTACGCGGTGTCGGCGCTGCTCGGCATCGCCGGACAGATACGCCTGACCGCCTGGTGCGCGCAGCGGTGGAGCCGCGGCCAGGCGATCAGCCGCGGCCTGGCGCTCATGGGCGTCGCCTTCCTGCCTCCGGCCGCCCTGGCACACCTGCCGCCGGCAGGGGGATGGGCGATGCTGCCCGTCCTGATTTGCACCGTCCTGCTCACCGCGGGCACACTGATCGCCTTCCCGTTCGAGATGGCCACCATCGCCGACATGGCCGGCGACCGGCTGATCGGCACCTACTACGGGATCTACAACCTGGCCTCGGGCGCCGGCATCCTGGCCGGGAACCTGGTGGCCGGCACCCTGCTGGACGTGGCCCGCACAGCGGGGCCGGCCGGCCTGCCATGGGCACTGCTGGCCGTCGCGGGCCTGGCCTCCGCGGCGGCCGTCCGGCGCCTGGACCGCCGCGACCGGCTCTCGCCCACCGCCCAAGTGGCCACCGTCACCTGAACGCGAACGCCTCACGTACGCGGCTGAGGGCCGCCGGACCACCACTTCGTTCATGAATCCTCCTCAGCTTCTTGGACGTCCCGGCGGTCTCGCCGGCGTGAGCCGGAACCGCCGGCGGCACGGGCAGGCATGAGCGCGACGGGACACCGCCGACCGGGCAGCAGGTCGTCTGCCGAGGTCACGGGCCTCGCGACGAGCACGGGACCGTCGGCCGGTCAGTTGTCCATGGTGGGCAGCGAGCCGCGCAGGTAGTCCTCGATCGTCGTCGCGGGACGGCCGAGGAGGTCGGCCAGGGCGGGGTCGGTGGCCCCAAAGTCGCCGCGCCGGCTGGCGGCGAACATGCCGACCAGCAGCTCGGCCGCCGGTGCGGGCAGCCCCGCCGACAGCAGACCATGCCGGTATTCCTCGTCGGAGATGACGACGTGCCGGATCGCTCGGCCGGTGATGCGCGACGCGATCTCGGCCACGCGACTCATGTCGATCGCTTCCGGGCCGGTCAACGGCGGGGTGCGGCCGTCGAATCGCCCGTCGACGAGGATGCGTGCGGCGGCCTCGGCAAGATCGGCGTGGGCGGTCCACGCGACGGGTCCGTCCTGCGGGACGCGTAGCTCACCGGTGTCCAGCGCGTGCCGCAGCAGCTGGGGCACCGTCGAGGCGTAGAAGCCGTTGCGCAGGGAGGTGAACGCCGTTCCCGATGCCTGCAGGGCTTCCTCGGTGGCGGCGTGGTCGGGCATCGGGGGGAACGGAGACGACGGGTCGGCGCCCATGTGGCTCGTGTAGAGGATGCGCTTGGCGCCTGCCGCCACAGCGGCGTCGATGGCGTCGCGGTGCAGGCGCACGGCTTCGGCGCCGGTGCTGTTCGCCGACACGATCAGCACGTGGGACGCGCCCTCCCACGCGTCCCGCAGGCTCGCGGGCTCGGCGAAGTCGCCGTGCCGGACCCGCACGCCACGTCGGGCGAGGCTCGCGAGTTTCCGCGGGTCGCGGACGCTGACACCGATCTGCTCGGCGGCTACGAGCCGCAGCAGATGGTCCACGACGGCACTGCCGAGCTGACCACTGGCCCCGGTGACGATGATCATCGCTTCTCCCTCTCATGAGTGCGAACCGCCGAAGCCGGATCGCTATCGCTGGAACCATGATGACCATAGCACTGTTAATAACGACGGAAACACAGTTGTGTTATCGTTGGCGACGTGGACAGCAGAGAGGTCGACTCCCCGCGCGAGCGCATCATCGCCGCAGCCCTGGAGTTGCTCGGGGAGGCCGGCGAGGAGGCGGTCTCCACCCGGGCGGTCAGTGCTGCCGCAGGGGTGCAACCTCCGACCATCTATCGCTTCTTCGGCGACAAGCAAGGGCTGCTCGACGCGGTCGCGACCCACGGCCTGCACGCCTACCTCGCCACCAAGTCCGCCGTGCCGCTGTCCGACGATCCCGTAGCCGACCTGCGCCGAGGGTGGGACCTGCACGTGGAGCTGGGCCTGGCGCGCCCCGCCCTCTACACGCTCATGTACGGCCGGCCGCGCGCCGCCGCCTCACCGGCCGCGCGTGCCGCCGCCGACATCCTGGCCCACCACATCCGACGCATCGCTGAAGCAGGTCGCCTACGGGTGCCCGAAGCCCTCGCCGCCGGTCTCGTCCACGCCGCCGGCTCCGGTACGACCCTCGCCCTCATCGCCACGCCCGAAGATCAGCGCGACCCTGCCCTGTCACCCACCGCCCGCGAAGCGGTCATCGCCGCCATCACGACCGACCAGCCCATCGGACGCCAACCCGGACCAGTGACCGCCGCCGTCGCCCTGCACGCCGCTCTGCCCCACGTCGACACGCTCACCGCCGCCGAGAAGACGCTGCTGACCGAGTGGCTCGACCGCATCACCACTTGACCACCTCACCTTCCCGCACCCCCAGCTCGACCTCCCGCCAAGGCAACCACGATCCCGCCAGAAGCACTTCACGAAAGGTTGTCGGGCTCTCCGAGGGCCTCGCCGACACCGACGACGGCCTCACCGCCTGGGCCGGCCGCTGCCTCACCCTGGCCGGCCGCGGAGTGCGCTCCGACGAAGTCGCCGCTGAGACAGCCCGCCATGGGCGGCGCTTCATCGCCTGGCTCACCGACGGCCTCGGCCACGACCACCTGTCGGCCGTCACCCCGCGCGGGATCACCTCCTGGCGCGACCACCTGGCCGCCGCACACCGCCAAGTCACATCACGGAAGGGCTCTTTCCTGCAACGTTCTGGAGCGCGGCGCGCCACGGCTATGTCGGCACGTCGACGGAGATCCATGACTGGCAGCGCCTTCAGGCGTGGCGGCGGCGCCGGTGGTAGGCGTGGGCCAGGACGAGCACTGTCGGTCCCCACAGCGCGAGCGGGGTGATGCAGACCATGGCCAGCGCCTGCCACCAGCCGTTCTCGTACGCCATGCGGCCGGAGACGCCGACCCAGGTGAGTACCATCCAGACCGAGACCGCGGTCAGCACCAGCCCACCGGCCGCGGCAGGGACGACCGCCGCCATCGGCGGCACGCGGCGGCCGCCGACGATCGGGATCCAACCTGGGGCCGCCTCGCCCCACCGGCGCACCAGTCCGATGCTGAGCAGCGCCGCCAGTTCGGTGAGCACACTGAGCCCGAAGACGTACGGGATGGTGATCCACAACGGCGACACAGGCGCGTCGTTGAGCTGCCCCATGTCGAAGTGAAAGGCGAACGGCAATCTCCACAGGCACGAGGGCAGCAGCAGCCAGGGAAGCGCGTAGGCGGCACGCAGCGCCCAGCGTGGGACGGGTTGTTCAGTGTCGCTGGTGGCGGGAGCCTTGTGCAGCAGGTTGATGGTCATTCTTCTGCCTCCGGGACTGTCTGGACAACTGGATAGCGGTGTTTTTCGATCTTGATCCATCGGGTCGTCGGGGCCAGGCCGTCGAAGGTCGGACGACAGCCATCCCTCCCGCGTCCACTTCTGCCGGCCGGTGCCCCCGGCGAGATCGTTCTCAGCGCCAACGGCTGTTCATGGCGCTGGAGGGACCGCAGGACCCCGAAGGATCTCAAGGGCTGTTCGTCAGAAGGGACCGGGCATTCCCCCGCCACCTCAGGGCGACGGCGGCGACCAGGACGCCCGCCGTACACGTGAGGGCGATCACCGGAGCCCTCGCACCCGCATCGGCCCCGGCGAAACAGGCTCGCACCGTCGACGGCTCGCGGGTCGGGACCCGCCGCCGCCCGCCCACCGGTGGTAGCCGGGTGCTCCGCAGACGGCGCTGGACAGCAGCGCGCCGAACATCACCGGTCTCTTCCGTACCATCGTCGCCTCCCGGCTTCTGGAATCAGCACCCAGACTGCGCTCACGCGGGGAGGAAGACATCTGCCGATCGGCCGATTCGCCGGCGCGGGCCGCTGCCCTAAGGTGCCGCTATGAGACTTCTTGCAGGTGGGCTGCCGGTGGCCGGCGCGCTCGCGCTCGCATTAGTCTTGCGGCCGCTTCCGAGCCCGCTCGTCGTCGTGCCCGCGATGCTCGCGGTCGCGGCCATGTCGGTTGTCTGGTGGCCGAGGGCGCGCCCCCTCCTCGCGGCGATCACGGCGGCCGCGGGTGTGGTCGGCGCGACGTGCACGCTCGCCTGGTTGGCCGGTCCCGGCATCTCCGGCGGTCCGTCGACCTACACCCACACGGTTGCCGTGCTCACGCTCATCACGCTGACCGTGCGCTGGGCCGCCGTGCGGCAGGCAGTCCCGGCGGTGGCGGTGGCCGCGACCTCCGAAGCGCTGCTGGCGTTGCAGATCACCCAGCCGCCGCCCTCGGGCCTCGAAGCGGTCGCTCTCGCCCTCTTCTGGTCCATCGGCACGGCAGGCGCAATCGGTCTCGGCGCCTATCTCCGCACCCTCGACCGGCGCCGGGTCGAGGCGGTCAGGCAGGCCCGCCGCACCCAGCGCCTGCAGCTGGCCCGCGACCTGCACGACTTCGTCGCCCACGACGTCAGCGCCATGGTCATCCAGGCCCAGGCGGCGCAGATCCTGCTCGACCGCGATCCGTCCGAGGTCGCGGCGGCACTGCGGGCGATCGAGGAGGACGGCGCGCGGGCACTCGCGTCGATGGACCGGACCGTGCGTATGCTGCGCGAGCTGGAGGGCGAGAGCGCCTCCGCCGAGCCACTGCCCGGGCTCGACAGCCTGCCCGATCTGGTACGGCGTTTCGCCGACGCGGGCTTCCCCGACACCGAGATGCGCGTCGAACCATCCGGCCCGGTGCCGCGCGAGGTCGCGACCACGATCTACCGCATCGTGTCGAGGCGCTCACCAACGTCAGAAAGCACGCGCCGGCCGGGTCGAGCGTCGCCATCCAGGTGACAGACGAAAGGGGGGGCGGTCGTCGTGACCGTGGCCGACCATGCGCGCGACCAGGCCCTGCCGCGTCTGCCGTCCGCCGAACGCGCCGGCGTCGGCTTGGCCGGGCTGGCCGAGCGGGTGCAGGCGCTGGGCGGCGAGTTCACCTCCGGCCGCGCCGCCGGCGGCGGCTGGGTCGTGAAGGCGGTGTTCCCATGACCATCCGGGTTCTGATCGCCGACGATCAGCCGACCGTCCGACGCAGCTTCCGCACGATCCTCGAGGCCCAGCCGGACCTGGAGGTGGTGGGCGAGGCGCCGGACGGCGTGACCGCGCTCGACCTCGCCCGCGAGCTCCGGCCGGACGTGGTCGTCGCCGACATCCGCATGCCGCGCATGGACGGGCTCGAACTCACCCGACGCCTGGCCGGCCCCGAGGTGGCGGCACCGATGCGGGTGATCGTCGTGACCACCTACGACCTCGACGAGTACGTGCACTCCGCGCTCCATGCAGGAGCCTGTGGTTTTCTGCTCAAACACGCGGGGCCGGTGCTCCTCGTGGAGGGCATCAGGGCGGCAGCCGCAGGCGATGCCTTGATCAGCCCCTCGGTGACCGTACGCCTGCTGCGCCACCTCACCGTGGACGGGGCTGCCCCGGCGCCCTGCGAGGCGTCGTGAGAAAGCGCGCCTTCCCTGCGGAGTTCTTACAGACTCCGGACGTTCCGGCTCCAGAGGGCCTCGACCTGCGCCGGCGGTGGAAAGCTCGGCGGTGTGAGCAGGTACGGCGCCGGCGGGCGCATGGTGTGCGCTGTCGCGGTCCTGTCGGCCCTGGTCGCCGTCCTCGTCAGGATGGCGCTCGGGGGCTCCGGTCTGCTCGGCTGGCATCTGGCCGGGTGGGCGCTGTTCGCCGCCGCCCTGTGGGTGGCGCGGAGCCTGCCGGCAGGTCGTCTCACCGGCCTGGTCGTGGCCGGGGGCATCGCCGTGACCGCCACCGGCCTGGTGGCCCCGCCGAGCACCAGCACCGATTCCTACCGTTACGCGTGGGACGGCCGGGTGCAGGCGGCGGGCATCTCCCCCTACGACTACGCCCCCGCCGACCCGGAGCTGGCGTTCCTCCGGGATGACTGGCTCTTCCCCGGCGACTGCGCGGCGCCTCGTCTCGCTCCGCTCGGGGACGGAACGTGCACCCGGATGAACCGGCCCGCCGTGCACACGATCTATCCGCCGGTCGCCGAGGGGTACTTCCTTCTGGTGCACCGGCTCTCGCCCGAGGGGTCGCGGCACAAGGTCCTCCAGCTCGGGGGCGCGCTGATGGCGATCGCCGTGCTGCTCGCGCTGTGCCGATGGAGGGACGTGCGGACCGCCGCCTCCTGGGGCTGGTGCCCGGCCGTGCCGGTCGAGGCGGTGAACAACGCGCACGTCGACGTCCTGGGCGTGCTGCTGGTGGTGCTGGCGTTCTGCGTGGTCCGGGGCCGGGGCCGCGGGGCGCTGCTCGGCGCCGCGGTCGCGGCCAAGCTGCTGCCCGCCACCGCGTTGCCCGGCGCCCTGTCGGGCGTGCTCAGGCAGGGGGTGGCGTGGCGGCGGCGTCTCGTCGTCGTGGTGCCGGCCGCGCTGGTGGTCATGGCGGCGTACCTGCCGTACGCGCTGGTCTCGCGGGGCTCCGTGCTGGGCTATCTGTTCGGGTACGTGCGGGAGGAGGAGTACGCCGACCCCTCCGCCAAGAGCCGGTACGCGCTGGTGCGGCTGGCGCTGCCCGACTCCGGGGCACCGTTCGCCGCGATCCTCCTGCTGGCGCTGGTCGTCCTGCACGTGCTGCGCGAGGGGGACCCCGAGCGGCCCTGGGCCGGGGCGCTGCTGGTCACCGGGTCGCTGTTGCTGCTGTTCACGCCCGCGTACTCCTGGTACGCGCTGCTGGTGGTCGCGATGGTCGCCATGGACGGCAGGTGGGAATGGCTCACCGTGGCGGCGGCCGGAGCGGTCGCCTACCTGTCCGGCCCGGCCACGGCGGCCTACGCGGTGGCGGGGCTGGCGGTCGGCGTCGGCTGGGCCGTACGCCGGTCACACCGTTCCCCCGCACGGACACGAGGAGGAGCGCAGCCGTAGCTCTCCGGACGAGGGCCGCCAGGGTGTCCGCCGTGATCGCCGCCGATCGGCGCGCCGTCGACCGCGCGCCTCCGGAATTTCTTGCACATGGCAAGGATCTGCTACGGTCGTGGACGGTGAGCCGGGAAGTCTGGTCGGCGTGGAAGTGTCATGCGATCGAAGGGCAGCCGTGAGCCGGAACCAGCCGCTTCCACCGGATCGCTCCGCCCTTCGGGTGCGGCAGTGGAGCGTGGGCCCGGTGATCGTCCTCACGCTCAGCGGCCTGCTGACCTCCGACACCGCGGGCACGCTCGAGCGCCCCCTGGTGCAAGCCCTGGCCGCGCGCATGCCGCCGCTCGTCGTGGTGGACGTGTGCCGGACCGACGAGATCGACTCCGCGGGCCACATCCTGCTGGCCGACGCCGAGCGATACGCGGCGGCGGCGGGCGGCCGGCTGATCGTGGCCGGAGGGAGCGGACACGCCGCGGGAGCCACGGCTGCTGCGGCGGCGCCGACCCTGGAGGAGGCGCTGAGCGAGCTGGCCCGGCCGGTCCGACGCGGTCCCACGCCTCCACCTGAACCGCCTGGCGGCGAACCGGCCCAGGACTAGACGAGTCGTTCCGAATATGATCAGTGGTCATAGGCGGTCAGTGAACGGCTGACCGCCTGCCCGGTCTGGAAGTTGTGCCATACGGCGGCGGCCAGCGCCAGGACGCGCTGGGCGACCCGTACGGCCACGCCCTCGACAGTGCGCCCGCCGTGTTGTTCCAGGTCAAGCTGGCCCTTTAGGGTGTCGTTGACCGACTCGATGAGCTGGCGCACCTTCTTGAGCATCGGCTCGCCGGGCCGTAAGACCTCCTTCTTTCGGGAAGGCCGCAGCAAGGTGATGCCCTGTTCGGACAGTGATCGTTCGAACTGCTTGGACGCGAATCCTTTGTCAGTGATCAGCAGCAGGCCGGGCCGAGCGGCCACCAGGTCGGCCTCGACCTCCAGCAGCGCGGCCAGCACCTCGCGCTCACCGAGCTTGGGATCGGCCAGCGCCCACAGAATCGGCATGCCCGCCGGGGTGCACACCAGGTAGAGCCGCAGCCCCCAGAAGAACCGCGAGTGCGACGCGCAGTAGCCGTAGTTGGCCCAGTCCCGTCAGCTCCGACCGCTTGACCGTCGGCCGGGACATCCCGCACGGCACTGGCGTCGATTCGCTGATCCACACCGTGTCGTGCCAGAAGTCGCTGTCGATGGCCAGCAGTCGGAACACTCGCTTGATCGCGGGTAGCGCGGCGCGTAGCCGTTTGTTGTAGCCGGAGTCTTGGGGCAGGAAGGGGAACAGGTGGCGGTAGTGGGCGCGGGCGTGCCGCAGCCAGCGGGCTTCGCTGTGAAAGCCGAGCATCGCCTGCATCACCGCCAGGCACAGCAACTCCGAGTGACTGAGCTTCGGCGGCCGTCCCGGCAGGCGGGCGATACCCGCCCACTCGTCATCGATCTTCACGTACAGTGCGGTCACGAGGGTGTCCAGGTTCATCGTCACAACCGATCATGGACACCCTCCCTTTCGCCTCCGCAAGCATCCCAGTCAGCGAAACCCGGATCGAGGGTAGGCCGGATCTACAGTGATCTTCACCTGTTGAGGGGCGTTCCTGGGAAAGGCCCAGACACGGCCTGCGGTACTGATTGCCGTCACGGTGGTCTCATCCAGGGCGACCTCGGCAAACGGATTGGACCCGCTGGAGATCACGACCCATTCCAGAGCGCCTTCGTCATCGTCTCGCGTCAGGGCGACCCAGCCGATGCTGCCGTGGGCGGCTGACTCTCCTGCCAAAGCGCGGACTCCGGCGTAGGTGCATGAGGCGAGCACGCAATCGACATCCACCCAGTCGTTGGCCGTCCACGCGGTGGCTCGTAGGAGCTCGACCCACTCCCATCGCTCAGCTCGGAGATCGTTGAGCCGACCCGGCAAGGAGAGGCACCTGAGGTCCATCACTGACAGAGAACCATCGGCGAACACGATGAAGTCTCCGTCAGACGCCTCCCAGGCACGCCAGCGGCGATGCACCTCGTACGCGGCAGCTGTCATGTCGGAGATGTCCACGTCAGCATCGTGACATAGGGCAGCAACCACACAGGCCGGACGGAACAACCGGACATTTGGAAAGACTCGTCTAGGAACGTCCGCTAGATCTCGGGCACCGCCTTCTCGTCCGCCGCCTGGGCGAACGCGCTCAGGGCCGCCACCACCGCCTCCCGCTGATCCTGCGTCAACTGGCCCAGGATTCGCGCCAGGTCGCCACGGCGATGCCGGGTGACCCCGTCCACGAGCGCCCGCCCCTGCGGAGTGAGCGCGATGCTCACCGTCCGCCTGTCATCAGCGGGCCGGCCGCGTCGCACCAGGCGCTTGGCCACCAGCCGATCGCACATCCGCGACGCCGTCGACTGGCTCACGTCCAGCGCGTCGGCCAGGCTCGCCAGCCGCTGCGGGCCGCGCGCCGCGATCACCACCAGCAACCGGTACTGCGGAAGCGTCACGTCCCCGCCCGCCGCCGCGATCGACCGCGCCGCCACGCCCACCAACGCGCGGCTCGCCGTCAGCACCGACTCCACAACCGGATCGTCCTCCGACAACCGCTCAGCGACCGGAACGTCCACCGCACTCCCCACATGTCGACCATCGCCGCACCATCCAACCGCGATCATCGCGGTTCCCGCCGGGTCTCAGCCACGGCACCTTCCCCAGCAGCCCGGCTCTACCGGCGGCCCGGCCGGAGGTGGGGAACATCGGGGGCATCTCGTTCGTCCTTCGAGGTATGATGAGCTCACCTGATCGTGACGGGCGGCTGCGGGACGCGGCCGCCCGCGTGCGCCGGGCGGATCATCTGCGGCGGCTGCGGGAGGCGACGGCGGAGCAGATCCAGGACACCCGCCGTACCCTGGCCGGCCTGGAGCTGGAGCTGTCCAAGGAGGAGAACGACGTCACCCGCCTGGAAGGCGGGCTGTCCGCCGTCCTGGCCCGGCTGCTGGGCGACCGCGCGGAGCGGCTGGACCGCGAGCGTGCCGAGGCGGCCGCCGCCCGGCAGCGGGTCGAGGGCCACCGGGCCCGCCTGGCCCGGCTGGAGGCGGACGCGCGCGCCACCGAGGCCGAGCTGGCCGGGCTCGCGACGGCCCCGCAGGAGTACGCGGCGTCACTGGCCGAGAAGGAGCGGCAGCTCGTCGGCGGTGGTGACGCCCGCGCCAGGGAGCTGGTCGACCTCGGCGCCGCTCTGGACCGGGTGGCGGCGGACCTGCGTGAGCACGCGGAGGCGCAGCAGGCCGGAAAGGCCGCGCATGACGCGCTCCGTCAGGTGCTGCGCCATCTGAGCTCGGCCAAGAGCGCCTCCACCTGGGACGTGCTCGGCGGCGGCCTGTTCGCCGACGCCATCGAGCACGGCCAGTTGCACACCGCCGACCAGGCCGCGTGGCACGCCCAGCGAGCCCTGGACGTCTTCTCCCGCGAGCTGGCCGACGTCGGCGTCTCCGCACGTCCGCACCTGCCCAAGGTGGACACGCGGTGGTTCGTCGACACGTTCTTCGACAACATCATCACCGACCTGCTCAAACATCAGCGCATCGCGAACACCCACGCCGAAGTCGCCAAGACGGCCCAGTGGGTGCAGGACATGGGCGCGCACCTGCGGTCCCGCACTGCCGAGCTGTGGGCCGAGCAGTCGCGGCTGCTGGCCAGGCGGGAGGCGCTGCTGCTCGGCTAGGCTCCCCCGGGACCCAGGCCGCCGGAGCAGCTGACCGGAGCTCAGTCAGCGCACGCCGGAGCCGGGGTTCAGCTCGTCCCAGTCGCGGCGGGCCAGCGCGACGGCGTCGCGGTGCTCCGCCGACCAGTCGGCCAGGGTCTTGACCAGGTGCGTCAGGCTGTGGCCCATCGGCGTCAGGGCGTACTCGACCTGCGGCGGGATGGTCGGATGGACGGTGCGCGTGATCATTCCGTCGCGCTCCAGCCGCCGTACGGTGAGCGTCAGCATGCGCTGCGAGATGCCCGGGACCGCGCGCTGGAGCTGCCGGAAGCGGCGCACTCCCTGCGCCAGCTCGACGACGACCAGCACCGACCACTTGTCGCCGATCCGGTCGAGAACCTCGCGTATGCCGCAGTCCTCGCCCTCTCCCCCGCACGTGACCACGGGCTGGGTGGTTACCGCCGTGTGCCCCACTGACATCGAAGTGCCTCCTTCCGCCGCGCGGCACGGACCCGCAGCATGGTCGTGGTTACCAAGAAGAACCTACCGCCAGGGAGAACTTCGATGATTCTGGTCACCGGCGCCACCGGCGCCCTGGGCGCGCTGGTCTCCGAAAGGCTGTCCGGCCGGGACGACGTGGTCCTGGGCACCCGCGCGCCCGAGCGTCTCCGGGGGACGTCGCCCGTCCGCCGGATCGACTTCGACGCCCCAGACACGCTCGCCGAGGGGTTCGCGGGCGTCGACGTGCTGCTGCTGATCTCCGCGGGCTACGGCGAGGACGACACCGTCATCGCCCGCCACGAGGCCGCCATCGCCGCGGCGGAGAAGGCCGGCGTCGGCCACGTCGTCTACACCAGCCTCACCGCGGACGGCGACCACCTGCCGTACGCGCTGCCGCACCGCTGGACCGAGCGCCGGCTGCGCGACAGCGCGCTGACCTGGACGATCCTGCGCAACGGCCTCTACGCGGAGCTGCTGGCCCTGCTCACGGCGCCGTCGCCGGACGGCACGGTCACCGCGCCGCTGGGCGACGGGCGGGCGGCCGTCGTGGCCCGCGCCGATCTCGCCGACGCCGCCGCGCTCGTCGTCACCGACGCACCCGCCCACGCGGGCCGCGTCCACGAGCTCGTCGGCGAGCACGCCGTCGGCGGCGCCGACCTGGCCCGGGCGTACGGCGCGCACGTCCGTTACGAGCCCGGGACCCTGGCCGAGGCCCGCGCGGGCATCACCGCCCTCGGCGTCGAGGCGTTCCAGGTGCCGATGCTGGTCGGCACCTACTCCGCCATCGCCGCGGGCTTCCTCGGCCGTACGGGCGGCGAGCTGCGCGCGCTGCTCGGACGGGCGCCCCGACCGGCGATCGAGGCCATCACCTCGCCCTGAGAACTCGCCTTGAGAACTCGTCCTGAGAGGAGGCCGGCGACGGCCGGTCAGCCGGCCAGCCGCCGGCGCAGGTGCTCCTTGCCCTGCTCGGCGCCTTTGTGGCTCTCGGCCTGGGCTCTGCGGAAGAAGTCCGCCAGCTCGGAGTCGCCGGCCCGTTCGGCGTCGGCGATGTAGCTCTCCAGCCGCAGCGCGTTGCTGAGGCACTTCTCGACGAACCAGATCAGGTTGTAGTCCTTGTCCTTGGTACCGGTGACCTCACCGGTCTCCTGACGCGACGGATCCATGGGCACCTCCGGTCGAGACACGGACACGCACCCCGTAGGGGCGGCATTCGGTCCTGTACCCGAGCCGCGCCGGATATATCTCCAGGTGGCGAGGGGTGCGGCGCGTGGCAGGGTCGCGGACGGGCGCCCGTCCGCGACCCTGCCGCGCGGTGGAGGGTCAGGTCAGTTCGGCGCTCCCCCGCCGAAGGCGAGGTCGCTGTCGCTGAAGATCGGGTGGGCCGGGTTCACGTCGGCCTCGCCGGCGCCTCCGTCGCAGCGGCGGTCGGGATTGAACATCAGGTACGTCCCCGAGCCGCAGGCCGTGGCGGGCTCGGCGTCGCCGCCGATGACCACGCTGGCGCTCAGGTTGGCCCCTCCTTGGACCAGGGCGCTGTTCTTCACCACGGCGTTGCCGGTGACGGTGGCGCCGCTGTTGACCCAGGCCAGGTCCTCGACGCGGGCGTTGCCGCTGACGGTGCTGTTGCCGTAGACGGCGGCCCGGGGCCCGACGTAGGCGGTGGCGGCCACGTTGGCCCGGTTGTCCACCCAGCCGCCGCCGTTGGAGTGCCAGTGGCCGTTGCCCGGCGCGGCCGGACGCACGTGGCCCGGCTCGTACCCCCATGGCAGGGCGCCCTGGAGGCGGAACTGGTACGGGTAGCGGTAGTTGCGCGGGTAGCCGTCGAGGAAGGCGTACTTGTGCACGGCCGCCGGGGCGCCGACGACCACGAGGTAGACGTCCTTCTCGCCCGGCTGGGTCTGGAAGGTCACCTCGCCGTTGGGTGAGCTGGTGACGGGGCCGTAACGGGGGACGCCGTTCTTGACCGCGACGAACCCGTACGACCAGCCCGACTGCGCCGCGCTGTTGACGTGGCCCCTGAAACGCATCCGGATGAGGGCGCCGTCGCTGCTGGGGACGAGGCGGATCTTGTTGTAGCCGTAGTCGGACGGGGCGAGGGCGTCGGAGACGCGGAAGTGGCCGGCGGCGGCGTTGACCGGCTCCACCGCCACCCCGTTGTAGGCCGTGACGAACGGGTACAGGCTGGTGATGAACGGCATGACGTCGGCCCGGTTGGAGTAGTCCCAGGTGACGTTGTGCTGGGCGTACTCGCCGACGCGCCGGTTAAGCTCGGCCTGGTCGATGCCCGAGATGCGGCGGTAGACCTCCAGCGGGTGCTCGGTGTCGCGGGCCTCGTTCCAGATGCGGTTGAACATGGCCAGGCCGTCGCGGTCCTTGATGTACTGCAGGAGCATCCAGGCCCCGTAGTGGTGCCGGCTGCTGCTGTAGGCGAGGTTCTCGGTGCGGATGAACCTCGTCAGGTCGCCCGCGGCGGTCTTGGGGTAGACCTGCATGGCCATGAACTCGGCGCTGGCCTCCCAGAACGTCCCGGCGCTCGGGTGGGCCAGCCCGTAGCCGGGCCTGCCGAGGAACGTGTAGTTCTGGAAGACGTGGCCGAGCTCATGGGCCAGGCCCCAGGATCCGGGCTGCGCGGCGGCGGGGGCGATGTTGATGACGCCGACCTTGCCGTCGGTGGAGCCGCCCGTGGCCCACGCGTCGAGCGGCGCGTTCGACCACGTCGTGGTGACGATGACGATGATCTTGTACTGGGCCAGCAGGCCGGTCTCGGGCGTGAACTTCATGGTGTTCACGTAGAAGGAGTAGAGGCTCTCCAGCTGGGACAGCATGTTGTCGGGGTCGAATCGGTACGGCGAGGGGGCCGTCCTGGGGTCGGTGCCCGACCGGTCGCCCCACAGCAGGATGAAGTTCGCCGACTCCTTGGTACGGGAGCTGACCCACGGCACCTCTCCGGTGCCGGCCCAGCGCGACGGGATGTACACGGTCTTGGCGGCCGCGTCGGCGGCGGGGGCCACGAGGAGCGCGAGGAGAAGGCAGAGGACTGCCGTGACTCTAGTAGCCATAGCGACTCTTCAGGTGCCGCCACCAGTCGCGCAGCATCCACGCGTCGAACTCGGTGATCGAGGTGGCGCTGCCCGCCTTCATGATGAAGCAGCACTGGCCCGTGGGCGTCCAGTCGTAGAAGTCGTCCAGGCCGAACGAGTGCCCCATCTCGTGCAGCAGGATGTGGATGTTGTCGGCGTTGAGGTTGCTCATGAAGTACTCGCTGCCGATGCGCTGGCCCCAGT
>NZ_JALHBK010000018.1:0-168594 GCF_031570565.1 Nonomuraea sp. 3-1Str | reverse complement strand
GGGACCCTGTCGCGCCCCCCACGGCTTGTTTTCGCCCGTGGGGGGCGCCCGCCCGCCGGACCGCCCCGCCCCGGGCCGCCGCCGCCCGGATGAGCTTCACCGCCCTGGCCAGGGAGACCGGGCTCTCGGTCTCGGCCGTGCCCCAGCGGGGGCGCCGCCTGGAGAAGCGCGGCGTCCTGCGCGGCTACACCGCCGTCATCGACCCCGACGCCGTGGGCCTGCCGCTGACCGCGTTCGTGTCGATCAAGCCGATCGACCCCGCCACCCCCTCGTGGCCCGCGCCCCGCGACCGCCGCCCGGTGGACCCGGCGCGGCTGCTGGGCGCCTGGCAGGGGCGGGCCGCCGGGTGCGTGCTCGGCAAGCCGGTGGAGAAGATCCCCCGCGAGGGCGTCAGGGAGATCGCCGAGGCCACCGGCAACTGGCCCATCCGCCACTGGTTCACCGCGCGGGGGCTGCCGGCCGAGGTGGCCGCCCGCTGGCCGTGGAACCGGCGCAGCGCCGTCAACTCGCTCGCCGAGAACATCGACGGCGTCCCGGAGGACGACGACCTCAACTACCCGCTGCTCGCCCTGACCGTCCTGGAGCGTCACGGCCGCGGCTTCACCACCGACGACGTCGCCAAGCTGTGGCTGGACGAGCTGCCCGCGGGCCGCACGTTCACCGCCGAGCGCGTCGCGTACCGCAACCTGCTGTCCGGCGTCGAGCCGCCCGAGACGGCCACGCACCGCAACCCGTTCCGCGAGTGGATCGGCGCGCTCATCCGGACCGACGTGTACGGATGGGTCAACCCGGGCGACCCGGCCACCGCCGCCGAGTACGCCTGGCGCGACGCCCGGCTGACGCACACCGCCAACGGCGTCTACGGCGCGATGTTCGCCGCGGCCCTGTGCGCGCAGTCGCTGGTGGCGACCTCCGTGGAGGAGGTGGTGGCCGCCGGCCTGTCGGTCGTCCCGCCCGGCTCGCGGCTGCACGACGCGGTACGGCGGGCGGCCGAGGACGCGGCGTCCGAGCCCGACTTCGAGCGCGTCCTCGACCGCCTCCACGAGCGGCACGCCGGCCTGCACTGGGTCCACACGATCAACAACGCCGCCCTCGTCGCCGCGGCCCTGATCCACGGCCGGGGCGACTTCACCGCCTCCATCGCCGGGGCCGTCGCCGGCGGCTGGGACACCGATTCGGCCGGCGCGACCGTGGGCTCGGTCGCGGGGGCGCTGAACGGCGGCGTGCCCGAGCGGTGGAGGATGAGGAACAGCCTGGCCAGCAGCCTGACCGGGTTCGACGGAATCGGGCTGGACGAGCTGGCCCGGCGCACGGGGGAGTTGATGACGGCATGATCTCGGTGTTCGGCAGCGCGAACATGGACCTCGTCGCGTACGTGGACCGGGCGCCGAAGCGGGGCGAGACGGTCACCGGCCGCCTGTTCCGCACCGTTCCCGGCGGCAAGGGCGCCAACCAGGCGATCGCCGCCGCCCGCGCGGGCACGGAGGTCGCCTTCCTCGGCGCGGTCGGCGACGACGGGTTCGGCGCGGCGATCCGCGAAACGCTCGCGGTCGCCGGCGTCGACGTCGAGCGCCTGCGCCAGGTGCCGGGCCCGAGCGGCATCGCGCACATCGTGGTGGACGACGACGGCGGCAACTCGATCATCGTGGTGCCCGGCGCCAACGGTCTGGTCACCGCGCCCAGCGAGGAGGAGCGCGCCGTCATCGCCGCCTCCCGCGCCGTGCTGCTCCAGCTCGAACTGCCCATGAAGGCCGTCATCGGCGCGGCCCGGGCCGCCCGCGAGGCGGGCGTGCCGGCCGTCCTCACCCCGGCGCCCGCCCAGCCGCTGCCGGACGAGCTGCTGGACGCGGTCGCGCTCATCGTCCCGAACGAGCACGAGGCCGCGGCCCTTACCGGCACCACCGACCCGGACGACGCCCTGGACCGCCTGCTGGAGCGGGTTCCCGAAGTGGTGATCACGCTCGGCTCGGAGGGCGCCCTGTACGGCTCCCGGGCGGGGGAGCGGCTGCGCGTCCCGGCCGTCCGGGTGGAGGCCGTGGACACCACGGCGGCGGGCGACACGTTCGTCGGCGCGCTCGCCGTGGCCCGGGCGGAGGGCCGGCCGGCCGAGGAGGCGCTGCGCTTCGCGTCGGCGGCGGCGGCGCTGTCGGTGCAGCGGCCGGGCGCGAGCACGTCGATGCCGAGCCGCGCGGAGATCGACGCCGCTCTCTAGACTCCTCCCCCATGATCACGATCACGGGGGAGAGCCGATGAGACGGCGACGGCTGTGGGTGACGGCGGCGGTGGCGGTCGCGCTGGTGCTGGTGGCCACCGGCCTGTACCGGCTGGTCAACTCGCGTACGTACCAGGTCGCCGGCGAGCTGGTGTCGCGGGCCGGCACGACGGAGAAGGTGGTGGCCCTGACCTTCGACGACGGGCCGGACGAGCACGCCGCCGAGGTGCTCGCCGCCCTCGCCGCCGAGCGGGCCCGGGCCACCTTCTACGTCGTCGGCTCGCAGGTGGAGAGGTTCCCGAAGGAAGCGGCGGCGCTCGTCGCGGCGGGGCACGAGCTGGGCAACCACACCTATACGCACCGCCGGATGGTGTTCGTCTCGCCCGGGACCGTGAAGGACGAGGTGGAGCGGACGAACACGCTCATCCGCGCCGCCGGGCAGAAGGGCGAGATCACGTTCCGGCCGCCGACGGGCAAGAAGCTCGTCGTGCTGCCGATGTACCTGGCCGAGCACGGGCAGCGGACCATCATGTGGGACGTCGAGCCCGACTCCGGCAGGACGCCCACGGCGGGCGAGATCGTGGCGGAGGTGCGGGCCCGGACGCGGCCGGGCTCGATCATCCTGCTCCACCCCTGGTACGGGAGCGGGGCGAACACGCGGGCGGCCATCAGGGGCGTGGTGTCGGCCCTGCACGCCGAGGGCTACCGGTTCGTCACGGTCTCGGAGCTGCCGGCGAAGGGGCGGGGGTGATCGGATTCACCCCGCCGCTCGCCACATCAGCGGGGCCGGCGGGGGCAGGTGACCGCTCATGAGCGACAACCACGACGAACATCCTGAGCCCCTGCCCGGCACCGTGACGGGCCTCAACGCGGAGAGCGACGTCGTCGCCGAGCGGTCCGGCGCCGGCACGTCCCGCTCCGGCCGCCCCATCCCCGCCGACCCGCCCGAGGCGCAGGCCGCCTCCGAGGCCGAGGCGGGTGCCGGCGCGGGTGAAGACGCGGGTGAAGAGGCCGCGGCGGAACCGGATGGGGAGGGACGGACCGGCGGCGTCGGAGAGGAGCCGGAGGTGCGCCCCGACGCCGGCCCGACCGGCTGACCATCGCGCCCGGGACGGCCCGGGCCGCCGGACGTCAGGCGGACAGGTGGTGGGCGCACTCGTCCCGGTAGCGCAGCGTCAGCTCCCGCACCCGGCCCGGGTCCGCCAGGACGGCGCGGGAGACCGACGGGACCACCGCGTGCCGTACCGGATGGAACAGCCGGGCCAGGTCGGCGGGTGAGGCCCCGTGCGGGCCGACGCCCGGCGCGAGGATGGGGCCGTTGAGGCGGTCGAGGGGGTGGCCGGCGGAGGGCAGCGTGGCGCCGATCACCACGCCGACCGGGCCGAGCGGCGCCCGGCCCGCGTTGGCCGCCTCGACGCCCGCGTAGACCTGCCCGGCCACCGGCTCCTGGAACCGCGCCGCCTCCGGGCCGGAGGTGCGCGCCAGCACGAAGACGCCCGCGTCGTTGGCGACGGCCGAGGTGATCGCCCCCTCCAGCGCGCCGAACCCGAAGTACGGGCTGAGCGTGACCGCGTCGACCGCGAGCGGGCTGCCGTGGTCGAGGTACGCCTCGGCGTAGGCGGCCATCGTGGCGCCGATGTCACCGCGCTTGGCGTCCAGGACGACCAGCGGGCCGGCCTGCCGCAGGTCGGCGATGACCGACTCCAGCACGGCGACGCCGCGGCTGCCCCACCGCTCGAAGAACGCCGGCTGCGGCTTGACCACCGCCGCGACGTCGCCCACGGCGTCGGCCACGGTCCTGCTGAAGCGCTCCAGCCCCGCCGGCGAGTCGTCCAGGCCCCACGCGTGCAGCAGCCCCGGGCTGGGGTCGATGCCGACGCACAGCGGCCCGTACTTGTCGAGCCTGGCCCGCAGCCTGGTCCCGAACGGCTCATCCATCGCCCAGCCCCCCTCGTGAACGTTCGCAGAGTAATCCCCGCCGGTCGGGCGTGGAAGTTTTCCGACGCCGCCGGTATGGGACGACGGCGGGGACCCCTCTGCTCACATCCAGGCCGTGGACCCGTCCGGGCGGGTCGGCACCTTCCGGTCCCAGCGCACCCAGTCGTCCTCCCGGAGGGCGTCCTCGTCGATCTCGACGCCCCAGCCCGGCCGGTCCGGGCGCAGGTCGAGATGCCCGTCCACCGGCAGGTAGGGATCGGGGCACCACGACACCTCGTCGGGTTTGTACTCCAGGATGGCGAAGTTGGTGGCCGCCGCCGCGAAGTGCACGTTCGCCGCGGTGGCGAGCGGCCCGAGCGGGTTGTGCGGCGCCACGGGGACGTAGTGCGCGTCGGCGATGGCGGCGATCTTCAGGAGCTGCGTCATCCCGCCGACCACGCAGATGTCGGGCTGCACGATGTCGGCTCCCTGCGCCGTCAGCAGCGCGAGGAACTCGTGCGGCGAGTACAGCGACTCGCCCGTCGCCAGCGGCACGGCCAGTTCCGACCTGATCCGCCCCCACGCCGGGAGGTGCTCGGGCCGGATGGGCTCCTCCAGGAAGAGCGGCTGGTGCGGGGCCAGGGCGGCGCCCAGCTCCACGGCCTGGCGGGGCTCCCAGAGGCAGGCGTGCGCGTCGAACGCGAACTCCCACTCCTCCGGGTGCCCGGCCCGTACCCGGCCGAAGTACGCGCCGAGCTCGTTCGCGACCAGCCCGGACCGCACCCGGTTCGGGTCACGGCGGTACGGGCTCAGCTTGAACGCGGTGAACCCGAAGCGCTCGTGCAGCGCCGCGGTCCGCTCCTGGAGCTCGGCCGGGTCGGGCGCCGAGTACAGGCCGGCGTAGACCCGCACCCGGTCGCGTACGGCGCCGCCGAGCAGCCGGTAGACCGGCACGCCCACGGCCTTGGCGGCGATGTCCCACAGCGCGAGGTCGATCGCGGCGATCGCGGCCAGGCCGAGGGCACCCTGCGGGAAGCGGCAGGACTGCAGCAGGAACTGGTTGACCCGGCTCGGGCTCCGCGCGTCCATGCCCTTGACCTGCTCGAACAGGTAGTCGAGTAGCGGCGGGTAGGCCAGGTCGGGCCCGTGGTTGTAGACCTCGGACCAGCCCGTGGTGCCGTCGTCGGCGGTGATCTTCACCAGGATCCGGGGGCGGTCGCCCACCCGCTGGCGGAAGGTCTCCAGTGACGCGATCCTCATATGCGCAGCTCCGTCCCCAGCTCGGGCACGGCCGAGCGCCACGGGCTGATCGACTCGGCCACCTCCGCCGCCACCGCGGCGGTCACCGGATGGCTGGGCGGGCGCACCTCGCGCCGGCACAGCCCCAGCTGGTGCATCGCCTCCTTGACCACGGAGACGTTGTCGGCCGCGCGGTCGCGGGCCCGCAGCTCCTCGAAGTGCCTGATCCGCCGCCATACCCGCGTCGCCGTGTCGTAGTCGCCGTCCCGCAGCGCGGCGAGCATCTCCAGCGACACGGCCGGGGCCACGTTGACCAGCCCGGAGGTGAACGCCCGCGCCCCGGCCTGCCAGTAGGCGGGGGCGTACGACTCCGCCAGGCCGGCGATCCACAGCAGGCCGTCGCCCGCCCGCGCCTTGGTGGTGGCGAACACGACCGGGTCCGGGACCGAGTACTTCAGCCCGACGACGTTCGGGGCCCGCTCCACGAGCCGGGCGATGTCGGCGCCGGACACCGCGGTGGTGCTGAGGTACGGCAGCACCCCGAGGTCAGGGACGGCGGCGGCGATCGCCGCGTTGTACTCGACCCATCCCCGGGCCGACAGGTACGGCAGCACGGGCTGGTGGATCATGATGGCGTCCGCGCCGGCGTCCCGGGCGAAGAGGGCGTCCGAGACGGCGGTCGGCACGTCCAGCCCGACCCCGGCGACGATCGTCGTCGTCGCTTCGCGGGCGGAGACCACGCTGGTGAGAGCGGCGCGGCGCTCGTCGGGGGTCAGCGCGTAGAACTCGCCGGTGTTGCCGTTCGGGGTCAGCGCGGTGATCCCGTTGCCGACCAGGCGGCGGGCCAGCGCCACGGCCCGGTCGTGGTCGATCTCGCCGTCGGCGGCGTAGGGCACCACGGGGATGCCGATGACGGTGCTGAGCCGCTCCTTCAGATCCGCGGTGTTCAGGTCCGCGGTGCTCGGACGGGCGCTCATGACGTGGTCCTCCCGGGAGACGGGGGAGCCGTTCCGGCCGGCTCCGGCGATGGGGTGACGGGCTTGACGCGCACCCAGAACAGGTAGATGGCCGCGCTGACAAGACAGCTCGCCGCGGCCCCGACCAGCGGTCCGACGTAGGAGCCGCTGCCGGCGCTCAGGAACAGGCCGATCGCGATCGGGCTGATCAGGTTGCCGAGCTGGGAGCCGAAGTTCTGGAACCCGGCGATGGAGCCGACGCTGGCCGGGGACGACGCCACCTCGGCCGGGAGGCTCAGGATCGCGGCTCCCGCGAACGAGTGGGCGGCGCTGCTGACGGTGAGCACGACCATCAGCAGGACGTTGCTCTCGATGAACGGGGCGAAGCCGATGCAGGCGCTCAGCGCGAGCCCGGAGACGATCGGGATCTTCCTGGCGGCGTTGGTCGACATCCCCGACGCCAGCATGCGGTCCGAGGCGATGCCGCCGAGCACGGTGGCGCCGATGGCGATGAGCGCCGGGATGGCGCCCACCATGCCGAAGTCCTCTTTGCTGAACCCGCGGTCCTTGAGCAGGTAACTGGGGTACCAGGTGAGGAAGAAGGCCCCGGCGAGCGAGCGGAACACGTACCCGGTCATCAGCGCCCACACCTGGTTGTCGCGCAGCAGCCGGCCCCACGGCACCTTCTCGCTGGAGGCCCCGTCGGCCGTCGAGCCGGCCGTCGCCTCGCCCTGGTCGGAGCGGATGTGGGCCAGCTCCTCGGCCGAGACCCGCGGGTGCTGCTCCGGGTGCCGGTAGACCAGGCGCCAGCCGATGAGCCACGGGATGCCGAGCACCCCGATGACCAGGAACGACAGGCGCCAGCCGCCGAGGACGGCCAGGGCCGTCACCACCGGGACGGACAGGGCGGTGCCGATCTGCTGGCCCATGTCGAACAGGCTCGACGCGAACGCCCGCTCCTTGCGCGGGAACCACTGCGAGACGACCTTCACGTTCGCCGGCTGCACGGGAGCCTCGCCGACGCCGAGGCCGAGCCGGGACACGATGACCCAGCCGAAGCTCTGCGTGAGGGCCATCAGCGCGGTCCAGACCGACCACCAGCCGACGGCCATCGGATAGATCACCCTCGGGCCGAACCGGTCCAGCAGCCAGCCGGACGGGATCTGGAACAGGGCGTAGGTCCAGAAGAACGCCGAGAGCAGGACGCCCTGGACGGCGGGGCTGATCTCGAACTCCTCGGACATGAACGGCATCGCCACGCTGAGCGCCGCGCGATCGAGGTAGGCGATCGTCAGACCGAGGGCCGAGAAGCCGACGATGGTCCACCGCATGCGGCTGCGGGCGGGGGCCGACGGCGCGCGCGTCGGCGTAGAATGGGTCATGGTTGCTCCTCTGACGGGGGTACCAGAGACGCTCCTTGAGGGAGCGTGTGTGTTCTCAGAGACGCGGCCCGGGATCTTGGCGGAGAACGGGCCGCATCTCGCGCTTCATCGGGTGGCCGCTTCCCTCCTCAGGTGCCTGGCCACGAAGCCTTCGATGTGCCGGCGGACCAGTGTGGCCGCGCCGTCGCCGTCGCCCTCGCGCACCTTGGCGAGGATCGCGGCGTGCTCCTCGGCCTCCTCCTCCCATGACGGGCTGCGCGACCACGACGCGGCCGACACCAGCGCGGTCTGGTCCCGGAGCCCGTCCAAGGTGCGGACGAGAAGCGGGTTGCCGCAGCCCGCGTAGAGACCCCGGTGGAAGTCCCGGTTGGCGATGCTGCGCTCGGACGCGTCGGCGGCCTGCGAGGCCCGGTCGAGGGACTGCGCCGCCTCGGAGAAGTCGGCGGCGGCGACGACGCTGCGCCGCACCGCCTCCGGTTCGAGGAGCAGGCGCATGTCGTAGACCTCCAGCGCGTCCTCGTCGCTCAACTGGCGGACCGTGGTGCCGGTGTAGGGACGGATGACGACGAGCCCCGTGCTCTCCAGCGCCTTGAGCGCCTCGCGCACCGGTGTCTTCGAGACGCCGAACTGGCCGGCCAGGTCGCTCTCGACCAGGGGGGTCCCCGGCTTGAACCGGCCGTTGAGTATCGCCGCCTTGATGGTCTCCAGCACGTGTGCCGTACGGGACGGCAACGCGCCGGGACTGAAGACTGGCATCGCCACGAAGACTCCTCCTGGACTGGCGCATCATATGCGATGTATGAGATGCGACTTTAGGACTAATCTGGGCATACGGCAAGGAAACGATGCCGTGACGTGACCGAAACATCTTCCGGCCGCCCGAGGGCCTGTCTTGCCCTCCTCACCTCGGGGTAGATCACCCTGCATGTACGAGATCGCCCGCCGGACGCTGACGCTCGCCACCGAGCCGCCGCACGAGGTCACGGTCACGATCGGCGTGCCCGTGGAAGAGCCCACGGGCGAATGGTCGTGCCCGTACCGGATCGACGGTCTGGCCGGATGGGAGCACGAGCGCAAGGTCACCGGCGTCGACTCGCTGGAGGCGGTGGACCTGGCGCTCGCCATGGTCCGGGCCGCGCTGGCCGGCTCCCACGAGGCCAAGGAGGGGATGCTCACCTGGGAGGAGGAGCCGGACGGCCGCCGGCCGCGGACCGTGTACCTGTCCTGGGACAAGGACCACGACATCGCCTACCTCGCGATGAAGCACGAGATCGTGCCGGGCGAGGCCGTGCGCCAGGAGACGGCCGGCCGGGCCGTGCTCGACTACGGCGCCTCCGGGGAGCTGCTCGGCGTCGAGCTGCTGGACGCGGAGACGCTCCTCCCGCCCGAGCTGCGCCTCTAGACCTCCGCCCGGCCCGGGCGCGCCCCCCGGGCTCAGCCCGTCCGGGACGTGGAGCGAGCGCCGCCGGACAGCAGCCAACGCCAGCGCGGCACCTCGAACGCCACGGTCGCCACGGCCAGCACCGACACGACGACCGCCACCGCCGCCGGCCAGGCCACCCACGACGCCGCCACCGCGGCCACGAGCTGGAGCAGCACCAGCAGGATCGTCACGAACCCCGGCACGGCCACGATCACGCTCCGCTTGTCGCCCGGCGTGGAGAACAACGTCGGCAGCCCGATCAGCACGACCACCGACAGGACGGCCAGCGCGACGGAGTGGGATGCCAGAGCCCACGGGGTGGCGACCCAGGCGATCAGCTCGGTGGCGAAACGCAGCGCGGACCCGGCGGGGTTGTCCCGGCGGAGAGGAACGGACACGCGCGCACCCTACAGCCACGCCGTGCGCGCCCGGTAGGCGCCCGCATGACAAATGTCAGCGTGAACGCAGGACGCACGGCACCAGGGGGCCGCCCGGCGCGCTCCTAGCGTGGAAGGCATGGAACCCCTTTCCTCCACCCCCGCCTTCGCCCTGGACGACGTCGCCAAGCACTACGGCGACGTGCGCGCGGTCGACGGCCTGAGCCTCACGGCCGGCACCGGAGGCGCCATCGCCCTGCTCGGCCCCAACGGGGCCGGCAAGTCCACCACCATCTCCCTGCTGCTCGGCCTGACCCGGCCCACCGCCGGCACGGTCCGCCTGCTCGGCGGGCCGCCGGAGGAGGCCGTCGCCCGCGGCCGGGTCGGCGCCATGCTCCAGCACGGCGAGCTGATGCCCGAGCTGACCGTCGGCGAGCTCGTCGGCTTCGTGCGCAGCCTCTACCCCCGGCCGCTGCCCCTCGGCGAGATCCTCGACCTGGCCGATCTCGGCCCGCTGGTCAGGCGCCGCGCCGGCCGGCTGTCGGGCGGGCAGGCCCAGCGGGTCAGGTTCGCGCTGGCCGTGGCGGGCGCCCCCGACCTGCTGATGCTCGACGAGCCGACCGCCGCGATGGACGTCGAGTCGCGGCTGCGCTTCTGGGACGGCATGCGCGCGTACGCGGCGGACGGCCGAACCGTGCTGTTCGCCACCCACTACCTGGAGGAGGCCGACCAGCACGCCGACCGGGTCCTCGTCATCGCCGGGGGCAGGCTCGCCGCGGACGGCACCACCGCCCAGATCAAGGCCGCGGCGGGCGGCCGGCTCGTCACCTTCCGCCTCGGCGACCAGCCGGCCGCCGGGCTGGAGTCCCTGCCGGGCGTCACCGCGGTGGAGATCCGCGACGGCGTGGCCAGGCTGCGCACCGACGACACCGCCCTCACCACCGCCGCCCTCTACCGCGACACCACGCTGGTGATCCGCGACCTGGAGGTCTCCGGCGGCCACCTCGAAGACGCCTTCCTCGCCCTCACCCGGGAGTCCTGATGCTCGCCTCGTACGTGCGGCTGGAGATGCTGCGCATGGTGCGCAACAAGAAGTTCCTGATCATCGGGATCGGGTTCCCCCTCGTCATCTACCTGCTCAACGCCAACGTCTTCGGCAAGGAGACCACCGGCGACGGCGTCACGCTCAGCGCTTACGTCATGGTCTCCATGGCCGCCTATGGCGCGATCTCCGGGGCGCTGGTCAACACCGCCGGGCCGTGGGCGCAGGAGCGCGCCTCGGGCTGGCTGCCGCAGCTCCGGGTCACGCCGCTGCCCGGCTGGACGATCATCGTGGGCAAGCTGGTGGGCGCGCTGGTGCTGGTCCTGCCCTCGATGCTGCTGGTGTGCCTGGCCGGGGCGCTCACGCAGGGCGTGTCGCTGCCGGCCGGGCAGTGGGCCGCGCTGGTGGGGGCGCTGTGGGCGGGGGCCGTGCCGTTCGTCGCGCTGGGGCTGATCGTGGGCTCGCTGCTGCGGCCCGAAGCCGTCCAGCCCGTCACCCTCGTCACCATGCTGGGGCTGGTGATCGTGGGCGGGCTCTGGTTCCCGGTGAGCACCATGAGTGACACCATGCGCTCCGTCGCCGAGGTGACTCCCGCCTACAGCTACGCCGACATGGGCTGGAAGGTCATCGCCGGCCACGGGGTGCCCATGACGGACGCGCTCACGGTCGCCGGCTGGGCGGCGGCCCTCGGAGTGCTCGCCGTCCTCGCCTACCGGCGAGCTACCGTACGCGGATGAGCCTTTCCGGGCCGCCCGACGGCCTCTCGCCCGTCAGGCGGCTGCTGATGATCTCCGTCGGGCTGGTCTACCTCGTGACCCCCGTCCTGGGGGTGTTGCGGGGGGAGGTCACCGGGGCCCGGGCGGTGTGGGCGTGCGTCGCCCTGATCGTGTTCGTCGGCGGTTACGTCGGGATCGTGCTCAGCCAGCGGACGATCGGCCGCCCGAGCCGCTGGACGTACGCGCTGCTCGGCCTCACCACACTGCTCGCCGTCGCCCTCCCGCCGATCTTCGGCGGAGGGTGGCTCGCACTGCCGGTCTACATGAGCGTGGCCTTCGCCATGGCGCTGCCGAGGCGGCAGGCCGTGGCCGCGGTCGCCGCCATGGGGGTCACGGTCGCCGGGCTCGGCCTGGTCACCGGCACCGACTCGGGCACCCTCGTCCTGCTCCTCTTCCAGGTCGTGACGCTGGCGGTGCTGTTCACCAACGTGCGCAACACCCGGCTGCTGGTGTCCCGGCTGCGGGAGGCGCAGGGCGAGGTGGCCCGGCTCGCGGCCGGCGAGGAGCGGCTGCGCATCGCCCGCGACCTGCACGACCTGCTCGGCCACAGCCTCTCGCTCATCGCGATGAAGGCGGAGCTGGCCGGGCGGCTGGCCGAGGGGTCGCCGGCGGTGTGGCGGGAGGTCCGTGACATCGAGGAGGTGGCCCGCCAGGCGCTGGTCGAGGTGCGGGAGGCCGTCACCGGCTACCGGCGGCGGGGGCTGGCCGAGGCGGTGGACGGCGCCCGCGCCGCGCTGGAGTCGGCGGGCACGGACACATTCGTCCGGCTGTCGGGGACGCCGCTGCCGGCCGCGCTCGACGGGCTGCTCGCGTGGGCGGTCCGCGAAGGGAGCACGAACGTCCTGCGCCACTCGGGGGCCCGGCGCTGCGACATCACCGTGACGTACGACGGGGCGGAGGCCACACTGGAGATCACGGACGACGGGCGCGGCCAGGCGGGGTCCGCGGCCGAGGGGGAGGGGAACGGGCTGGCGGGGCTGGCGGAGCGAGTCGCGGCGGCGGGCGGCACGATGGCGGCGGGCCCGGTGCGCGGCGGCTTCCGCCTCGCCGTCCGCGTCCCGGCGCCGGCGCCCGAGCCGGAGCCCGCGCGGAATCCTGAGCCGGAGCCCGCGCCGAAGCCCGCACCGGAGCCCGCGCCGGAGCCCGCGACTGAGCCGGAGTCCGCGCCGGACGGGAGCGCGGCCGCGATGGCCGTGCCGGGCGAGAGAGAGCCGGAGCAGCCGTGATCAGGATCATTCTGGCCGAGGACCAGGCCATGGTGCGCGGCGCCCTCGTCACGCTGCTCGGCCTGGAGGGCGACATCGAGGTGGTCGGGGAGGCGGCCTCGGGGCCCGAGGCGGTGGCCGTGGCGAGGAAGACGCAGCCGGACGTCGCGCTGCTCGACGTCGAGATGCCCGGCGGCGACGGCATCACCGCCGCCGAGGAGATCCGGCGGCTGCTGCCGGACTGCCGGGTGATGGTCCTGACGACGTTCGGCCGTCCCGGCTACCTGCGCCGGGCGATGGAGGCCGGCGCGGCTGCGTTCCTCGTGAAGGACAGCCCGGCGCGGGAGCTGGCCGCCGCGGTGCGCCGCGTCCGGGCCGGCGAGCGGGTGATCGACCCGGGGCTGGCCGCCGCCGCGCTCAGCGCCGGCCCCAACCCCCTGTCGGCGCGGGAGCGCGACGTGCTCGCCGCCGCGGCCGACGGCTCGACCATCGCCGACATCGCCGCCCGCCTGCACCTGTCGGAAGGCACCGTCCGCAACTACCTGTCCTCGGCCATCGGCAAGACCCGCACCCGCAACCGCGTCGAGGCCGTCCGCCACGCCCAGGCACTGGGCTGGCTGTGAGCTCCGGTCACACCGCGCCGGTCAGCCGGCGGGCCGTTCCTCCAGCTCACCGGTGGCCTCCCACCGGTCCTGCGCGGCCATCACCTCGTCCGCGTGGGTGAAGGCCCACTCGCCCAGCCGCTCGATCGGCTCCAGCAGGCTCCGGCCCAGGCCGGTCAGCTCGTACTCCACGCGGGGCGGCGCCTCGGCGTACGCGTGCCGCACCACCAGGCCGTTGGACTCCAGCCGGCGCAGCGTCTCGGTGAGCACCTTGGGGCTGACGCCGCCGATCGCCGCGCGCAGATCGCCGGGCCGCCGCGGTCCCTGGCGCAACGCCCACACCACCACGGCGCTCCAGGTGTTGGCGATCAGGTCGAAGGCCAGCCTGGCCTGGCAGTCGGCGAGGAACACCGTGGACCCCCTCGATACGCACCGAATGGTGTGCGACGGCCTTCGTACCGTCGTCCCGTCACACCTTTACACGAATGGAGCACAACATGCGGATCGGCATCCTGGGCGCGGGCGGCATAGCCGACGCCCTCGGCACCCAGTGGCATCGCGCGGGTCACGAGGTCATGATCAGTGGCCGCGACCCGGAGAAGACCGCCGCCCTGGCCGCCTGGATGACCGGGGCGGCGAAGGTCCAGGAGCGGGAGGTGCTGGCGGGCACGTTCGCGGAGGCGGCCGCGTTCGGCGACGTCGTGATGGCGGCCGTGCTGGAGGCGGGCCTGACGGACGTGCTCGCGGCGGCGGGTACGGCGCTGCGCGGCAAGCCGCTCATCGACGTGACCAACGTCCATCCGGACGCGTACGACCCCACGCGTCCGATCGCCGGGGCGGCGGCGGATCTCACAGGGGCACATGTTGTGAAGGCGTTCAACCTGGGCCACGTGGACGTGTGGCGCATGACGCCGCCGGTCTTCGACGGCAGGCCGCTGGCCGTGCCGCTGTGCGGGGACGACCCGGCCGCCCTGGAGCTGGTACGGCGGCTGGTCACGGACCTCGGCTGCACGCCGCTGGACGGCGGGGGACTGGCCAGGGCCACCCTCCTGGAGGCCACGGCCGCGTTCGTCATCGGCCTGTGGTTCGCCGGAGCGGACGCCCAGGCCATCCTCACCCCGAAGGAGCACGCCGGCGCGTGAGCCCCGGCATGCCGGAGCCCGTCAGCCGTGACGGGCGAGGTGGTCGGCGTGGCGGATGGGCTCGGGGAGCCGGTAGCGGGGCGACAGGCGCAGCGCCTGCTCCGTGGCAGTCTCCAGCGAGATGCGATGACCGGGGGAGACGTACACCGGCTTGACCCCCTCCCGCGTGCGGACGGCGCGCCCCACCGTCGAGCCGTCCAGCGTGATCGGCGTCCATGCCCCGCGCTCCCGCCCGGGGGCGGCGTGGTCGCCGACGAACGGCGTCTTGCCGACCCCCATCGCCGGCAGGCCGGTCAGCACGCCCAGGTGGCAGGCCAGGCCGAAGCCACGCGGGTGCGCCACCCCGTACCCGTCGCACACCAGCAGCCCGGGCGTGGTCGTCAGGCGTTCGAGGGCCCGCACCAGGGCGGGCAGCTCCCGGAAGGCGAAGAGCCCGGGAACGTACGGGAACCGGGCCTCGTCCTCGACGGTCACCTGCTCCAGCACCGTGAGCGTGGCGGCGTCGAGGACCACCACGGCCGCGCGCACCCGGTCGTCGCCGTAGTAGTGGACGTCCAGGCCCGCCACCGCCGTGAACGTCGTCGGCCCGGTGAGCTCGACGTGCGGGCGCAGCCGGTCCTGGATGGCCTGTGCCTCCTCGGCGGTGGCCGGCCACGGGTGAAGCTGGTTCACGAGCACATGATCAATCTAGCCCGGCGGCGGCCGGCCTCCGCGGCTGGAGGCCGGCCTCGCGGTGCGCCGCTGGTCTACGGCAGGCCGCGCTCGTCGGGCACGCAGTGCGTCATCTTGAGCCCCGTGACGTCCCGGGGGCCGTTCTTGCCGAGCTGCGACAGCCGCTGCCGGTCCTCGTCCGTCAGCGTCTGGCCCGGCAGGGGCTCCAGGTGGCTGACGTCCGCGGGTGTGATCCCGAGGCCCTGGCCGACGCGCAGCCCCAGCTCGTCCTCCGCCAGGAGGAAGTGCCAGACCATGCGCTCCTGGACCGGCCGGGCGCACTGGCCGATGTTCTGGACGAGGTTCTCGACCAGGTCGTCGCGCTCCCACTGGTGCATCAGCAGGTAGCGCTGGCCGGCCTGCGCGTAGTCGTTGGTCCGGGGGATGCGCGCCCGCGTCAGCCGGCCGCTGATGACCGGCCCCTGCTCGGCGGAGACGGGCTTGGGCGCCTCGCCCAGGCCGCCGGTGATGGACGGCTCGTAGTTGACGTGCGGGTTCTCGCCGTCGCCGTCCACGTAGTACGTCATCTGCCCGTCGCGCTGGTTGGTCCGTACCGTGGCGTTCTTGGCCTGGTTGACCGGGAGCTGCAGGTAGTTGGGCCCGACCCGGTAGCGCTGCGTGTCGCTGTAGGAGAACGTCCGCCCGACGAGCATCTTGTCGTCGGAGAAGTCCAGCCCGTCCACCAGCACGCCCGTGCCGAAGGAGATCTGCTCGTTCTCCGCGAAGTTGTTCGCGACGTTGCGGTCGAGCACCAGCCGGCCGACGGGGCGCGGCGGGAAGTCGTTCTCCGGCCACACCTTGGTGTCGTCCAGCGGGTCGAAGTCCAGCTCGGGATGGTCGTCGTCGGACATGATCTGCACGAGCAGCTCCCACTCGGGGTGGTCGCCGCGCTCGATCGCCTCGTGCAGGTCCCTGGTCGCGTGGCCGAGGTCGCCGGCCTGGATGGCCGCCGCGTCCTCGGCGGTCAGGCTCCGCACGCCCTGCTTGGGCATCCAGTGGTACTTGACCAGGACCGTCTCGTTCCGGTCGTTGACCCACTTGTACGTGTTGACCCCGAAGCCCTGCATGAACCGGTACGTCGCGGGGATGCCGCGCGGGCTGAACAGGTTGACCAGCATGTGCATGGACTCCGGCGTCTGCGACATGAAGTCGAAGATGCGGGCCGGCTCCTGGCGGAACGTGACGGGGTCCGGCTTGAGGGCGTGGATCACGTCGGGGAACTTGATGGCGTCCCGGATGAAGAACACCCCGAGGTTGTTGCCGACGAGGTCCCAGTTGCCGTCCTCGGTGTAGAACTTGATCGCGAACCCGCGCGGGTCCCGGGCCGTCTCGGCCGAGTCACGGCCGCCGATGACGGTGGAGAAGCGCAGCGCCACGTCCGTGCGCTTGCCGGCCTCCTGGAACAGCTTCGCCCTCGTGTACCGCGAGATCGGCTCGTCGCCGAGCTTCCCGTACGCCTCGAAGTAGCCGTAGGCCGTCGTGCCGCGCGCGTGCACGACCCGCTCCGGGATGCGCTCCCGGTCGAAGTGACTGATCTTCTCCAGGAAGTGGTAGTTCTCCAGCGTCGCGGGTCCTCGCGCGCCCACCGTGCGCTGATTCTGGTTGTCGTGGACGGGATGTCCCTGCCGGGTGGTCAACATCGGGCGGTCGTCGCCGGTCGTCACGCTCTCGGCTCCTTCCATGTGACTGGCCATGTGTCTGGGTCCTGCTGCGTCCCGGCATACCTATCCCGTAGAAAGGTCACTAACGGTTTGACTCATAGATCTACCGGAACGTCAGCAAGCAACCCGGCTTCGGCGACAAAACGGACAGCCCCTACCATGTCCTGGTGATCGTCGGAGACGTGCTGGGGCTGCTCGGCGTGGGCGTCGCGGCCGGGGTGGTCAGCACCGTGGTGAGTCTCGCCTCGATCGTGTCCTATCCCGCGCTGCTGGCCTTCGGCCTGCCGCCGCTCAGCGCGAACGTCACCAACACCGTGGCCCTGCTGTTCACCGGCCTGGGCGCGGCGGCCGGCTCGCGGCCGGAGCTCGCGGGGCAGGGGAGCCGGGTCCTCAGGCTGGGCTGGATCACCGCGCTCGGCGGCGCGGCCGGCGCGACCCTGCTGCTGCTCACGCCGTCGCGGACGTTCGAGCTGATCGCGCCCTGGCTCATCGCCGCCGCCTCCCTGCTCCTCGTCCGTCCGCCCTCGGCGCGCAAGCACGCCGAGCACGGGATACCGGCGAGGATCGCGCTGTTCGTCGTGGCCATCTACATCGGCTACTTCGGCGCGGCGGGCGGCATCCTCATGTTCGCGGTGCTGTCGGCGATGCTCGACCAGGCGCCGGCCCGGACGAACGCGGTCAAGAACGTGCTGTCCGGGCTGGCCAACACGGTTGCGGCCGTGGGGTTCGCGCTGTTCGGGCCGGTCGACTGGGGGGCGGTGGCGCCGCTGGCGGCGGGATTCCTGCTGGGCGGGTGGCTCGGGCCGAAGATCGCCCGGCGGCTGCCGGGGCACAGCCTGCGCTACCTCGCTGCCGCCTGCGGCCTGGCGGTCGCCGCCAAGCTCGGCTACGACGCGTACGCCTCCTGAGTGCTCCAGGTCACCGCGGAACGCGCCGCCGCGAGAAGGGCGCCGTCGCGAACCGGTAGGCGATCTTGGCGGGTGTCAGCCACCGCACGTGGGCGCCGTTCCTGGCCTGGGTGACCACGCGCTCCGCCAGCCACGGCGCCACGATCTCCACCGGGTCGGCCAGGATCGCGAAGATCCTCGCCGCGCGTTCCCGCTCCTCCTCCGAGTAGCCGTACGTGAGCAGGTCGGTGACGACCATGCCGGGGCTCAGCAGGCCCGCCGAGACCCCCTCGGGGGCCTCCTTGGACAGTGCCCGCGTCAGGTAGGTGACGGCGCGCTTGGTGGCGCCGTACACGCCGAGGCCGGGCACGGTGCGGCCGTCGCCGCCCAGGCCCTCCATGTTCCAGATGTGGCCGCCGCCCCGCGCCGCCATCCCGGCGGCCGCCACGGCGGAGCCGTTCAGCACGCCGAGCAGGTTGACCTCCATCACCCGGCGCGCCTCGTGCGCGGGCAGCCGCCACAGCGGGAGGCGCCGATGGGACACCCCCGCGTTGTTGACCCAGACGTCGACGCGGCCGTGGCGGCGCACGGCCGCCTCCCACAAGTCCTCGACCTGGCCGCGGTCGGCGACATCGGCCACGCGGGCCAGCACGCCCAGCTCGGCGGCGGTCGCGGCCACGCCGTCCGCGTCGGTCCCGCACACCGCCACCCGGTGCCCCAGTGCCACGAGGGACCGGGCGAGACCGTACCCGAGCCCGCGGGTCCCGCCGGTGACCACGATCGACGAAGGTGTCATGCCCGGTGCTCCAGCCTGGCGGCGTGCTCCAGCCTGGCGGCCACGGTCGCCTCGATGCCGCTGGTGAGGAACCGGCCGATGACCTCCCGCTCCTGCGGGCTGAACGCGTCGATCGCCACGGTGAGGTGCCTGCCCAGGGGGGCGAAGAAGCGGCCCGCCAGCTCGACCGCCTGCTCGTGCACGACGACCTCCACCTTGCGGCGGTCGGTGGCGCTGCGCCGCCGCTCGACGTGGCCGGCCTGCTCCAGACGGTCGAGCAGGGCCGTCGTGGCGGGAGCGCTGAGGCTCAGGGCCGCGCCGAGCTCGCCGGGCGCCAGCGGCCGGCCGGCGGCGTGCGCGTCCAGGATCACCACCAGGGCGTTCAGGTCGGTCCGGTGCAGCCGGTGCGCCGTGGCGAAGCCCTCGACGAAGCGGTCGCCCTCCATGTTGAGCCTGCGGATGAGGACCATCAGCTCGTACGCGGTCACGTTGTCCGGCGTCACGACGCTCCTATACGTTTCTATGGTGGAAATATTCTATGACAGAAAGAAACAGCCGGAGGCGGTGAGCCGGTGGGCGGCGCCGGTCGCCGGGGTGGTGGCGAGCGCCGTCCTGACCGGGCTGATCTGGCTGCTGGGCCGGCGGCTGGACGACGTCGCGCTCCTGCCCGACCAGGGCGCGGCCTGGTACTACTGGAAGCTGCCGGAGCCCACCGTCTGGACCAGGCTGTCGGCGTGGGCGGGTTACGCGGCCCACCAGATCGCGTTCTGGTGGATGATCTACTACGCCCAGACCCGGGTCCGCCGCCACGTCACCGGGCTGCACCCGATCAACGTCGTCGCGCTGGCCGTCAACGCCGGCTTCGTCGCCCTGCACGTCCTGCAGACCCACCTGTTCTATGACGGCCTGGCCCAGGACGTGTCGATCTTCAGCTCCCAGGGCTCCGTCATCCTCCTGCTGGTCGTCGTGCTCGTCATGGAGAACCGGCGGCGCGGGATGTTCCTCGGCCGGCCCGCGCCCATCGGCCGGGAGGTCGTGGACCTCGCCCGCCGCTACCACGGCTACCTGTTCAGCTGGGCGGCCGTCTACACCTTCTGGTACCACCCGGCCGAGTCCACCACCGGCCACCTCATCGGCTTCTTCTACATGTTCCTCCTGCTGGTGCAGGGCAGCCTGTTCCTCACCCGGGCGCACACCGGCCGCTGGTGGACGCTGACGCTGGAGCTGACGGTCGTGGTCCACGGCACCCTGGTCGCCCTCATGACGTCCGGCCCGGACGGGATGTGGCCGATGTTCCTGTTCGGCTTCCTCGGCGTCTTCGTGATCACGCAGATGCACGGCCTGGGACTGTCGCGCCCGGTCCGCGGGCTGCTGGCCGCCTGCTACGGCGGCTCTCTCCTGGCCGTGTACGCCGTCCGCGGCGACCTCTGGGGCGCCGCCGGTGAGGCGGTCAGGATTCCGGCCATCGAGTACGCGCTGGCCGGGATCCTGGCCCTGCTGACCTGGGCGGGGCTGCGAGCCGCCCGGCGGGTCCGCGGGCGGCCGCGCCGGGCCGGGGTCAGGTGACGAGCTTGGCGAAGCGGGTGGCGACCTCGCGCCAGAGGGGCGTGGAGACCGGCTCGTCGGCCACCGCCCCCGCGTACACCTCGTCGGGGTCGAACCCGGCCACCTCCCACGTCCGGATCCGCTCCGGCAGCACCTCGGGATGGAACTGCACGCCCCACGCCGCCTCGCCCACCCGGAACGCCTGGTACGGGCAGCGGGCCGTCTCGGCCAGCCACACCGCGCCCGGCGGCAGGGCCGTGATCGCGTCCACGTGGTGCTCGATCGCGGGCACCACCTCCGGCAGGTCGCGGAACAGCGGGTCGGCCGCCGTCTCCGGCCGCAGCGTGACCGGGACGCTGCCGTTCTCCGGCGCCCCCGCGTCGCCGGTCACCTCTCCGCCCGCCACCTCGGCGAGCATCTGCCCGCCCAGGCAGATGCCGAAGAACGGCACCCGGCCGGCCAGCGCCTGCCGCACCAGCCCCCGCGTGGGCGCCAGCCAGGGGGCGCGGTCGTCCTCGCCGGGCAGGTAGCCGCCGCCCATCATGAGCATCGCGTCGTGGCGGAGCGTCTCGGGCACGGGCTCGCCGTCGTAGGCGTGGACGACGTCCAGCCGCAGCCCCATGTCCTCCAGCCAGCCGCCGAACCGGCCGGGGCCGCCGCTCCTGCTGTTCTGCACGATCAGGACGTCACGCATGGCGGGTCACCGGCCTCCTGTGGGCGTCGGGGGAGAGCGGCGCCGGCCTCCGGCGCGCGTCGTGGGCGCGGGTCACGGCAGTCCCGCGGCGGTCGCGGTGTGGCGCAGCAGCAGGGCGGTGGTCACCGGGCCGACGCCGCCGGGCACCGGGGTCAGCGCGCCGGCCCTGCCGATGACCGCGGCGAAGTCGACGTCGCCGGTCAGGCCGCCGTCGGCCGTCGGGTTGGTGCCGACGTCGATCACGACCGCGCCGGGCGCCACGTGCTCCGCGCCGATCAGCCCGGCCCGGCCCACGGCCGCGACCAGCACCTCGGCGGTGGAGGTGACCGCGGCCAGGTCGCGGGTGCGCGAGTGGCAGACGGTCACGGTGGCGTGCCGGTCGAGCAGCAGGTGCGCCAGCGGCTTGCCCACGACGGTGGACCGGCCCACCACGACGGCCCGGGCGCCCCGCAGCTCGACGCCGTGCCGGTCGAGCAGCGCCATCACCGCGGCGGCCGTGGCCGGCGCGAACGCGGGCAGCCCGGCCGCCAGCCGGCCGAGCGACAGCGGGTTGGCTCCGTCGACGTCCTTGGCCGGGTCGATCGCGCCGGCCAGCTCCTGCGCCGACGCGCCCTCGGGCAGCGGGGTCTGCAGCATGACGCCGTGGACCGACGGGTCGGCGCTGAGCCGTTCGAGCGTGGCGCGGATGCCCTCCACCGGGGCGGCGGCGCCGAGGTCCACGATGTCGCAGGCGACGCCCACCCCGGCGGCGGCCTTGGCGATGGAGCGCACGTACCACAGGGACGCCTCGTCGGCGGTGGCCACCACGACCGCCAGCCTCGGCGCGGTCCCGGCGGCCCGCACGAGCCCGGCGACCTCCTCGCGGAGGGCGGCGGCGAGCTCCCGGCCGCGCAGCTCCACGCCGTTCGCGGGGGTCCCGGTCATCGGGCGAGGCCCTCGCGCACGGCCGCCGTGACCCGCTCGGCCCGGGCGACGGCGTCGTCCACACCCGCCAGGCGTGCGCGCAGCCCGTCCAGCACCGGTTCGTCCTTGATACCGCCCATGTTGACCTCGACGTTGACGCGGGCCGTGGTGAGCGCGGCCCGCGCGGCCTCGGCCGCCGCGGCCACGTCGGTGACCACGTTGGGGTTGCCGATCGGCAGCAGCGTCTCGCACAGCTCCACCAGCCGCGCGGCCGTCTCGGCGACCCGGGCGGGCGGCTCGGCCGCGCCGGCGAGGGCGGCGGCGATGGCCGCGCTCCGCTCCTCGCCCTTGGGCAGCTTGTACGCCTCCGTCACCGCCGTGAACGCCGCCGCGTCCTCGGCGGCCAGGCCCAGGGCCCGCTCGCGCAGGGCGTCGGTCTCGGCCGTCACCGCGGCCACGGTCGCCGCGTGTCCGGCGTAGCGGTCGCCGGTGCTGTAACGGGCGACCATGCCCAGCAGCGCCGCGGCCTGGGCCGCGTGCAGGGCCGCGGTCGCGCCACCGCCCGGCGCGGGCTCGCGGGCGGCCAGCCGTTCGAGGAAGTCGCCGATCTTCATGTCGCGCATGGCGGCATTCTGCCAGCCCGCCGCATCCGGGCTCGCGCCCGGCCGCGGGCCCGGCGCGTCACTCCCGGTGCATCGGCCGGGTCGCGTCGTCGGACACCTGCCCATAGGACGACGGCCCCTGCGCCGGCGGCCCGTACGAGGACTGACCGTAGGCTCCGTGAGACGGCGCCCCGTAGGCCTCGTGGCCGGACATCTCGTACGCCGACGTCCCGTGCCCCGGCGTCACCACCGGCGGACGCCGCGAGCGCCATCGCGACGGGAACGCCGACGCCACCAGCAGCAGGACCCCCATCACCAGGAACACCCCCGTGTACCCCAGCGTCAGATACCCCGAACGCATCCATCCCGGCACGAACCGACTTATCACCGACGACCCGGACAGGATCTCGGCGAACGGCAGCAGACCGAGCAGCGTGAACCCGATCCCGCCCAGCAGCGAGGCGACCGGCGACAACCGCGAGGAGGCGAGAAGGGCCAGCAGCACACCGGCCACCACGATCGCGGCCAGCCCGGTCCACGAGACCAGAAAGTTCTGGATGCTCAGCGAGACCTCGCCGACTCCGTACACCAGGGCCACGGCGACCAGCGGTGGCAGCAGGACCCCGGCGACCACTCCGAGTACATGACGCACACCGTTGGACATGACGCCCCAACCCCCGTCGTCCGGTAAGGGCCCCAACCTACCGCGTGGATTCCCGCACGACGAGGTCCGGCTGGAACATGATCTGCTGGTGCGCGTGCGTGTCAGGGTTGTCGCACTCGTCCAGCAACAGCTCGGTGGCCACCCGGCCGAGCTGGTAGGTCGGCTGCCGGATCGACGACAGCGACACCGTGGAGGCCGAGGCGAAGTCGATGTCGTCGTACCCGATCAGCGACACGTCCTCGGGCACCCGCACACCCGCCTGGAGCAGGCCCCGCAGCATGCCGAGCGCCAGCAGGTCGTTGGCGCAGAACAGCGCGTCGGGCAGGGTGCCCTCGGCCAGCAGTTTCTCGGCCGCCTGCTGACCGGCCTTGGCCGTCATCGCCGGCATCGCGATCTCGCGCAGCTCCGCCGGGTCGCGTCCGGCCGCGGTCAGGGCCTGCTCGGCGCCCCGCCGCCGGTCCTGGCACTGCCGGATGGCGGGGGGCCCGGTCACGTAGCCGAGCCGCCCGGCCCCGCCGCGCAGCAGGTGGCCGGCCGCCATGGCGCCGCCGGTCACGTCGTTGACCGCGACCGCGCACTGGGTGGAGCGCTCGGCCGGGTGATCCACGAGCACCACGGCGATGCCCCGCTCGCGCAGTCGCTCCAGCCGGGCGGGGTCCTCGTCGGAGGGCGTGATGAGCACGCCGCGCACCCGCTGCTCGGCGAAGACCAGCAGGTTGCGCTCCTCCTTCGGCCGGCTGCCCGAGGAGTTGCCCAGGATGACCGCGTAGCCGCGCTCGCTGGCCATGTCCTCCACGCCGGCGGCGACGTCGGTGAAGAACGGGTTGCCGATGTCGATCACCGACAGCCCGATCGTGCGGCTGTGGCCGGCCCGCAGCGTGGAGGCCGAGCCGTGCCGGACGAACCCCAGGTCACGGATGGCGGCCTCGACGCGGGCGCGGGTGCCGCCCGCGACCTTCTCGGGGCGGTTGAGCACGTTGGACACCGTCCCGGGCGACACGCCCGCCCGGGCCGCGACGTCCTTGATGCTCACTGTGGCCATTCACGCCCCCGGGGCTCGTAGGTGCGCACGTCCGCGCTCCGCCGTACCAGATCCCGCATCTCGGCCAGGTCGCCGACCAGGCCGCGGGCTCGCGCCTGCACCAGCGCGTTGCCGAGGGCGGCCGCCTCGACCGGGCCCGCGACCACCGGGAGCCCCGTCGCCTCGGCCGTGAGCCGGCACAGCAACGCGTTGCGCGAGCCGCCGCCGACCACATGGACGACCTCGACGGGCCGCCCGCTGAGGCGGGCCGCGTCGTCGACGGCCTTTTTGTAGGCGAGGGCGAGGCTCTGCAGGATGCATCGTACGGCCTGCGCCCGTCCCTCCGGCGGCCGCTGCCCGGTACGGCTGCAGTAGGCGTCGATGCGGGCGGGCATGTCGCCCGGCGGCAGGAACGACGGGTCGTCGGGGTCGATGACCGCGTCGGTGCGGGCGTGCTCGGCCTCGGCCAGCAGCGCCTCCAGGTCGGGGTGGTCCCAGACGCGCAGGCACTCCTGCAGAATCCACAGGCCCATGACGTTGCGCAGGTAGCGGACGGTGCCGTCGAGGCCCGTCTCGTTGGTGAAGTTGGCCAGCCGGCTCTGCTCGGTGAGCACCGGGGCGGGCAGCTCGACGCCGACGAGCGACCACGTGCCGCACGAGATGTAGGCGAAGTTCGGGCCGGTGGCGGGCACGGCCACCACGGCGGAGGCGGTGTCGTGCGAGGCGACCTGGGTGACGACCGTGGAGTAGCCCAGCTCGGCGGCCACGTCCTCGCGCACGGGAGCCGACTCGGCATCGGTGATCGGCGGCAGGATCCGGCGGGGCAGGCCGAGCCGGTCGACCAGGTCCCACGCCCAGTCGCGGCGGGTCACGTCGTACAGGCCGGTGGTGGAGGCGTTGGTGCGCTCGGCGGCGATCCGCCCGGTCAGCCAGTAGCCGATCAGGTCCGGGATCATCAGCAGTGTCGCGGCCTCGTCGAGCCGCTCGCGCAGGAGCTGGTTGACCGTGGTGAACGGCAGGAACTGCAGCCCCGTCACCTCGTACGGGTCGATCCGCTCGGCGACCCCGGCCGTGCGCGCGTCGCGGTAGTGGACCGGGTTGCCGATCAGCCGGCCCGCGGCGTCGAGCAGGCCGTAGTCCACGGCCCACGAGTCGACGCCGGCCGACTCGGCGGGCCCCGCCCTGCGCAGGCCGTCGAGCACGCCCTGGTACAGGGAGAGGATGTCCCAGTGCAGGGTCCCGGCCACCCGTACCGGCCGGTTGGGGAAGCGGTGCGCCTCGGCGAGCTCGATCTTGTCGGCGGTGATGTCGGCGGTCATCACGCGCCCGCTGGAGGCGCCGAGGTCCACAGCGGTGAATCGCATGCGCTGATTAAAACGTATCAATCACAATGGCGCCATAGCCGAGGGTGACCCATTGACGGCCGCAGGCGCAGCGCCTACATTCCGGAAACATCCTGTTAAAACGTTTGTCGCGCGGAGGATGTATGGGCGCTCACCCCACGCTCGCACTCGCCGGCGTCAGCAAGTCCTTCGGCGCGGTCCGGGCGCTACGGGACGTCTCCATCGAGCTGCACGCGGGCGAGGCGCACGCCCTCGCGGGCGAGAACGGGGCGGGCAAGTCCACGCTCGTCAAGACGCTCGCCGGGGTCCACCGCCCCGACCAGGGCAGGATCCTGCTCAACGGCGAGCCCGTCGTCTTCTCCGGACCGGCCGGCGCCCAGCAGGCCGGCGTCGCCGTCATCTACCAGGAGCCCACGCTCTTCCCCGACCTGTCCGTCGCCGAGAACATCTTCATGGGCCGCCAGCCCCGCCGCTCGCTCGGCCGCATCGACCGCGCCGCCATGCGCGCCGAGACCCGCGAGCTGTTCGGCCGGCTCGGCGTCGCCCTCGACCCCGGCCGCCCCACGCGCGGCCTGTCCATCGCCGACCAGCAGCTCGTGGAGATCGCCAAGGCGCTCTCCCGCGACGCCCGCGTGCTCGTCATGGACGAGCCGACGGCCGCGCTGTCGGGCGCGGAGGTCGCCCGCCTCTTCTCCGTCGTCGAGGCGCTGCGCGAGCACGGCTGCGCGGTCCTGTTCATCTCCCACCGGCTCGACGAGATCTTCGCCCTCTGCCAGCGCGTCACCACGCTGCGGGACGGCCAGTGGATCGCCAGCGAGCCCGTCGCCGGTCTCACCCACGACGACCTGGTGCGCCGCATGGTCGGCCGCGACCTCGGCGCCCTCTACCCGAAGCAGGAGGCGGCCGTCGGCGACGTCGCCCTCAGGGTCGAGCGGCTGACCCGCGAGGGCGTCTTCACCGACGTCTCCTTCGAGGTGCGGCGCGGCGAGATCGTCGCCCTGGCCGGGCTCGTCGGCGCCGGCCGCAGCGAGGTGGCCCGCGCGATCTTCGGCATCGACCGGTGGGACGCCGGCACGGTCACCGTGGACGGCCGCGAGCTGCCGCCCGGCAGCCCCACGGCCGCCATGGGCGCCGGCCTCGCCCTCGTCCCGGAGGACCGCCGCCAGCAGGGCCTGGTCATGGAGATGTCGATCGAGCGCAACATCGGCCTGACCGGGCTGCGCTCCCTGCGCCGCGGCCCCACGATCTCGCGGCGGGCCGAGCGCGACCGCGCGGCGGACTGGGCGGCACGGCTGCGGCTGAAGTTCGCCCGGCTCGGCGACGGCGTCGGCGTGCTGTCCGGGGGCAACCAGCAGAAGGTCGTGCTCGCCAAGTGGCTGGCCACCGAGCCGTCCGTGCTCGTCGTGGACGAGCCGACGCGCGGCATCGACGTGGGCACCAAGGCCGAGGTCCACCGGTTGCTGTCGGAGCTGGCCGGGCAGGGCATCGCCGTCCTGATGATCTCCTCCGACCTGCCCGAGGTGCTCGGCATGGCCGACCGGGTGCTCGTCATGCGCGAGGGGCGGCTGAGCGCCGAGATCCCGCGCGCCGAGGCCACCGAGGAGAGCGTGATGCACGCTGCCACGAGGAGGGCCGCATGACCGCGACCACGGTGCCGGACCAGGGACCGGGCCGGGAGCTCGGGACGCGCGGCGCCCGCGCCCTGGTGGACCTCGTCTTCCGCGCCCGCGAGCTCAGCCTCGTCGTGGCGCTGGCCGTGCTCGTCGCCGTGACCGCCGCGGTCAACGGCAACTTCCTGTCCGGCCAGGGCATCGAGGACATCCTGCTCAACACCGCGATCCTCGCCCTGCTGGCCGTCGGCCAGTCGATCGTGGTGATCACCCGCAACATCGACCTGTCGGTCGGCTCCGTGGTTGGGCTCGTCGCGTTCGTCACCGGCGACGTGCTCGCCCGCGGCGCCGGGATCGTGCCGGCCGTGCTGCTCGGCGTGGCCATCGGCGCCGCCTGCGGCCTGGTCAACGGCCTGCTGGTCAGCCTCTGCCGCGTGCCCGCGCTGGTCGTCACGCTCGGCACGCTGTACGTCATCCAGGGCCTCGACCACTACCTCGCCCACGGCCGGCAGATCAACGCGGTGGACCTGCCGCCCGCCCTGCTCGCCCTGGGCAACGGGGCCGTGCTCGGCGTGCCGTACCTGCCGCTCATCACGCTCGTGGTCATGCTCGCGGTCGGCGCCTACCTGCGGGCGTACCCGAGCGGCCGGGAGTTCTACGCGATCGGCTCCAGCCCCGAGGCCGCCCGGCTGGCCGGCGTGCCCGTCCGGCGGCGCGTGCTGGCCGCCTACCTGGTCAGCGGCTGCCTGGCCGGGCTCGCCGGGGTGCTGTGGCTGGCCCGGTTCGGCACGGTCGTCGGCGACTCCGCCAACGGCTGGGAGCTGCTGGTGGTCAGCGCGGTCGTGGTCGGCGGCGTGGCCATCACCGGCGGCGTCGGCAGCGTGTACGGCGCCGCGCTCGGCGCGCTGCTGCTCACCACGATCGGCAGCGCCCTCGTCGTGCTGCGGGTCAACCCGTTCTGGCAGCAGGCCATCACCGGGGCGCTGCTGCTGCTGGCCATCAGCGTCGACCGGGTGCTCGCGATCCGCGTCGCCCGCCTGCTCAGGAAGGGGAGCCGCCGATGACCCGGGTGCTGCGCTGGGACGTGCTGGTCGGCGCGCTGCTGGTGGCCGTGTTCGCCGCGGGCTCCTTCTCCGTGCCGGGGTTCGCGACCGTGGACAACCTGTCGTTCGCGCTCGGCGACCTCGGCGAGATCGCGCTCATCGCGCTGGCCATGACCCTGCTCGTGGTGGCCGCCGAGGTGGACCTGTCGGTGGCCTCGGTCCTCGGCCTGTCCAGCGCCATGGTCGGCGCGCTGTGGGACGGCGGCATGGCCATCGAGACGATCATCCCGCTGGTCGTGCTCACCGGAGCCGTGTGCGGCCTGGTCAACGGGCTGCTCGTGACCCGCCTCGGCCTGCCGTCGCTGGCGGTCACGATCGGCACCCTCGCGCTCTACCGCGGCCTGGCGTACGTGGTGCTCGGCGACCAGGCCGTCGCCCAGTTCCCGCCCGCCTACACCGCGCTCGCCGTGGACGACGTGCCCGGTACGCCGATCCCGTACCCCGTCGCCCTGTTCGTCCTGCTCGCCGCCGTCACCGGGGTCGTCCTGCACGCCACCGGCTTCGGCCGCGCCCTGTACGCCATCGGCGCGCAGGAGCAGGCCGCGTTCTTCGCCGGGATCCGGGTCAAACGGATCAAGCTGGTGCTGTTCACGCTCTCCGGCACCGTCGCCGCGTTCGCCGGCGTCGTCTTCACCCTCAGGTACGGCTCGGCCCGGGCCGACAACGGCCTCGGGATCGAGCTGGCCGTCATCGCGGCCGTGCTGCTCGGCGGCGTCGACTTCGACGGCGGCAAGGGCACCCTCGGCGGCGTCATCGCCGGGGTGCTGCTCATCGGGCTGCTGCGCAACCTGCTCATGCTCGGCGACGTCTCCACCGAGATCCAGTCGATCGTCACCGGGCTCCTCCTCATCGTGTCGGTGCTCACCCCCCGCCTCGTCTCGCTGGTCAGGCCCGTCCTGAAAGGAACCCCATGACCCCGATGCGTCTCACAGCCGTGGTCGCCCTGCTCGCCCTGGGTGCCGCCGCCTGCGGCGGCACCACCAAGTCCAGCGTCACCTCCGCCCCCGCGCCGGCCCCCGCCTCCTCCTCGGCCGCCGCCAAGGCCGACCCGAACGCCCCCCTCAAGGAGGGCATCAAGCTGGCGTTCCTCCCCAAGCAGATCAACAACCCGTACGAGACCATCGTCGACAACGCGGGCATCGAGGCCGCCAAGGAGTACAAGGGCGAGGCGAAGGAGGTCGGCCCGTCCGACGCCTCGGCCTCCTCCCAGATCTCCTACATCAACACGCTCACCCAGCAGGGCCACGACGCGATCCTCATCGCCGCCAACGACGCCAACGCCGTGTGCGGCCCGCTCTCGTCGGCCCGCGCCAAGGGCATCAAGGTCGTCTCGTACGACTCCGACGCCGCCCCCGAGTGCCGCGACCTGTTCATCAACCAGGCCAGCTCGGAGGAGGTCGGCCGCAGCCAGGTCAGGCTGCTCGCCGACCTGATCGGCAAGAAGGGCGAGATCGCCATCCTGTCGGCTACGGCCAACGCCACGAACCAGAACACCTGGATCAAGTACATGAAGGACGAGCTGGCCAAGCCCGACTACAAGGACATGAAGCTGGTCAAGGTGGCCTACGGCGACGACGACGACCAGAAGTCGTTCACCGAGACCCAGGGCCTGCTCCAGGCGTACCCGGACCTCAAGGGCATCATCTCGCCCACCACGGTCGGCGTCTCGGCGGCGGCCCGCTACATCTCCGGCTCCAAGTACAAGGGCAAGGTCGTGCTGACCGGCCTCGGCACGCCCAACCAGATGCGGCAGTTCGTCAAGGACGGCACGGTCGAGAAGTTCGCCCTGTGGAACCCCAAGGACCTCGGCTACCTCGCCTCCTACGCGGCGGCCGCGCTGGTGTCCGGCCAGATCACCGGCGCCCAGGGCGAGACGTTCAAGGCCGGCAAGCTCGGCGAGCGCACGATCGGCGCGAACGGCGAGGTCATCCTCGGCCCGCCGTTCACCTTCGACGCCGCCAACATCGACCAGTTCGACTTCTAGCGGTCCCCCCAGGACCGCTCTCCCCGGTCCCCGCCGCCCGGCGGGGACCTCACCACGAGCAAGACCAGCGAAGGCGAGGGCCAGTGAAGGTGCGGAGGGTGCCATGCGGCGCGTGTGCTTCCTGCTGAAGGTGCGCGAGGACCGTCTCGACGAGTACCGCGAGCGGCACGAGGCCGTGTGGCCCGACATGCTCGACGCCCTGCGGACGGCCGGATGGGGCAACTACTCGTTGTTCCTGCGCGAGGACGGCCTGCTCGTCGGATACCTGGAGACCGACGACTTCGAGGCCGCCCAGCGGCGGATGGCCGAGACGGACGTCAACGACAGGTGGCAGGCCGAGATGGCGCCGTTCTTCGAGACGGGCCGGGCGGACGAGGCCTTCGCGCCGCTGGAAGAAGTGTTCCACCTTGACTGAATCAGGACAGAATGAATCGGGGAAGGCTTTGATCAAGGAAGAGCTGCGCCGGCAGCGCATCGAGACGCCGTCGTGGGCGTACGGCAACTCCGGCACCAGGTTCAAGGTGTTCGCCCAGCAGGGCGTGCCGCGCGACCCGTACGAGAAGCTGGCGGACGCCGCGCAGGTGCACCGCCACACGGGTGTCGCGCCGACCGTCGCCCTGCACATCCCCTGGGACAAGGTCGACGACTACGCCGACCTGGCCCGGCACGCCTCGGAGCTGGGCGTGACGATCGGCGCCATCAACTCCAACGTGTTCCAGGACGACGACTACAAGCTGGGCAGCGTCACCCACCCGGACCCGGCGGTGCGCAGGAAGGCGCTGGGCCATCTGCTGGAGTGCGTGGACATCATGGACCAGACCGGGTCCGACACGCTCAAGCTGTGGTTCTCCGACGGCACCAACTACCCCGGCCAGGACGACATCCGCTCGCGCCAGGACCGGCTCGCCGAGGCCCTGGCCGCCGTCTACGAGCGGCTGGGGGAGGAGCAGCGGTTCCTGCTGGAGTACAAGCTGTTCGAGCCGGCCTTCTACATGACGGACCTGCCGGACTGGGGCGCCGCCTACGCGCACTGCCTCAAGCTCGGCCCGAAGGCGCAGGTCGTGGTCGACACCGGTCACCACGCGCCGGGCACCAACATCGAGTTCATCGTGGCGTTCCTGCTGCGCGAGGGGAAGCTCGGCGGCTTCGACTTCAACTCCCGCTTCTACGCCGACGACGACCTCATGGTGGGCGCGGCCGACCCGTTCCAGCTGTTCCGCATCATGTGCGAGGTGATCCGCGGCGGCGGGTACACCGACGAGACCGCGTTCATGCTCGACCAGTGCCACAACATCGAGCCCAAGATCCCCGGCCAGATCCGGTCGGTCATGAACGTGCAGGAGGCGACCGCCAAGGCCCTCCTCGTGGACCGTGACGCGCTGGCCGCCGCGCAGCGCGAGGGCGACGTGCTCGGCGCCAACGCCGTGCTCATGGACGCCTACAACACCGACGTCCGCCCCCTGCTCGCCGAGCTGCGCGAGGAGATGGGGCTGGACCCGGACCCGATGGCCGCCTACGCCAGGTCCGGTTACTTCGACAAGATCGCCGCCGAGAGGGTCGGCGGCGCGCAGGCAGGGTGGGGAGCCTGATGCAGGCCGTACAGGAACTGCTCGAAAGAGCGCACGCGCTGGGCGCCGACCCGCGCAACACCAACTACGCCGGGGGCAACGCCTCCGCCAAGGGCAGCGAGACCGACCCGGTGACGGGCGAGCAGGTGGAGCTGATGTGGGTGAAGGGGTCCGGGGGCGACCTCGGCACCCTCACCGCGGCCGGCCTGGCCGTGCTCCGGCTCGACCGGCTCCGCGCGCTGACCCGGGTCTATCCCGGTCCTGAGCGCGAGGACGAGATGGTCGCCGCGTTCGACTACTGCCTGCACGGCAAGGGCGGCGCCGCGCCGTCCATCGACACCGCCATGCACGGCCTGGTCGAGGCCACGCACGTGGACCACCTGCACCCCGACTCCGGCATCGCCATCGCGACCGCCGCCGACGGCCCCGAGCTGACCGGCCGGATCTTCGGCGACCGGGTCGTGTGGGTGCCGTGGCGGCGGCCCGGCTTCCAGCTCGGCCTCGACATCGCCGCCATCAAGGAGGCGAACCCGCAGGCCATCGGCTGCATCCTCGGCGGCCACGGCGTCACCGCCTGGGGCGCCACCAGCGAGGAGTGCCAGGCCAACTCCCTGGAGATCATCCGCACCGCCGAGCGGTACATCGCCGAGCACGGCCGTCCCGACCCGTTCGGCCCGGTCGTGCACGAGCCGCTGGCGGAGGAGGCCCGCCGCCGCCGCGCGGCCGAGCTGTTCCCGGTGGTCCGGGGCCTGGCGAGCACCGACGCGCGGCAGGTCGGCCACTACACCGACTCGCCCGAGGTGCTCGACTTCCTGGCCCGGGCCGAGCACCCCAGGCTCGCCGCGCTCGGCACGTCGTGCCCGGACCACTTCCTGCGCACCAAGGTCGCGCCGCTCGTGCTCGACCTCGCGCCGGACGCCCCGCTGGAGGAGGCCGTGGCCCGCCTGCGCGAGCTGCACGCCTCCTACCGCGAGGAGTACGCCGCCTACTACGCCCGCCACGCCACCCCCGACTCGCCGCCGATGCGCGGCGCGGACCCGGCGATCGTGCTGGTGCCCGGCGTCGGCATGTTCAGCTTCGGCAAGGACAAGCAGACCGCGCGCGTCGCCGGCGAGTTCTACGTCAACGCCATCAACGTGATGCGCGGCGCCGAGGCCCTGTCCCGCTACCAGCCGATCGCGGAGTCGGAGAAGTTCCGCATCGAGTACTGGGAGCTGGAGGAGGCCAAGCTGCGGCGCATGCCCGCGCCCAAGCCGCTGGCCGGCCGGGTCGCCCTGGTCACCGGCGGCGGCTCCGGCATCGGCGCCGCCACCGCGCGCCGCCTGGCCGCCGAGGGCGCGTGCGTGGTCGTCGCCGACCGCGACGTGGCGGCCGCCGGCAAGGTGGCCGCCGAGCTCGGCGCCAAGGCGCTGCGCGCCGAGGACGTGGCGATCGCCGCCGAGGCGGACGTCACCTCCGAGGAGCAGGTCGCCGAGGCCGTACGGCAGGCGGTCCTCGCCTTCGGCGGCGTCGACCTGGTCGTCAACAACGCCGGGCTGTCCCTGTCGCGCTCCCTGCTGGAGACCACGCTCGGCGACTGGGACCTCCAGCACGACGTCATGGCCCGCGGCTCGTTCCTCGTCTCCCGCGAGAGCGCCCGCGTGCTCATCGACCAGGACATGGGCGGCGACATCATCTACATCTCCTCGAAGAACTCCGTCTTCGCGGGGCCCAACAACGTCGCCTACGGCGCCGCCAAGGCCGACCAGGCCCACCAGGTGCGGCTGCTGGCCGCCGAGCTCGGCCAGTACGGCGTGCGCGTGAACGGCGTCAACCCCGACGGCGTCGTGCGCGGCTCCGGCATCTTCGCCTCCGGCTGGGGCGCCAACCGGGCGGCCGTGTACGGGGTGGAGGAGGAGCGGCTCGGCGAGTTCTACGCCCAGCGGACGCTGCTCAAGCGCGAGGTGCTGCCCGAGCACGTGGCCGCGGCAGTCTTCGCCCTCACGGGCGGCGACCTGGCGCAGACCACCGGCCTGCACATCCCGGTCGACGCGGGCGTGGCCGCCGCCTTCCTGCGCTAGCCGTCTCCCGCGGCGCACAGCGGTGCCGCCGGCATGTCATCCGTCGCCGGCGGCACCGCCTCCCTCTGTCCCCGAACCCCGCTACCCCCCAAAACGGCTCTAACACCCCAGGAGGCACGATGCCGCTCGAACGGATAAACGCACCCCGGACCAAGGTCGGGCTCGTCGCCGGCGGGCTCGGCGCGTACTGGCCGCAGTTCCCGGACCTGCTGCCCCAGCTCCAGCGGTCGTCCGCGCGGGTGTCGGAGCGGATGGGGGAGCTCGGCTGCGACGTGGTGGACGTGGGCTTCATCTCCGACGCCCAGGAGGGCGCGGTCGCGGCAGAACGGCTGCGCGAGGCCGGCTGCGACATCATCGTCGGCTTCCTGACCACCTACATGACCGCCACCATGCTGCTGCCCATCGCGCAGCGCAGCGGCGCGCCCGTGCTGCTCATCAACCTGCAGCCGACCGAGTCGATGGACCACGACACCTTCGACACCGGCCAGTGGCTGGCCTACTGCGGCGCCTGCCCGCTGCCGGAGATGGCCAACACCTTCACCCGGGCCGGCATCCCGTTCCGCTCCGTGTCGGGCTACCTGGAGGACCCGCGCGCCTGGGAGCGCATCGAGCGGTGGGTCAAGGCCGCCGGCGTGCGCGCGGCGCTGGGCAAGGGCCGTCACGGGCTGATGGGTCACCTGTACCCGGGCATGCTCGACGTCTCCACCGACCTCACGCTCGTCCCGGTCAACTTCGGCGGCCACGTCGAGGTCCTGGAGTTCGACGACCTGCGCGTACGCGTGGAGAAGGTCGGCGACACCGAGGTCAAGGAGCGTATCGAGCTGGCCCGCGAGGTGTTCGAGCTGGCCGACACGGTCGTGCCCGAGGACTTCGAGTGGGCGGCCCGCGTCTCCGTGGGCCTCGACCGGCTGGTGGAGGACTTCGACCTGGACAGCCTCGCCTACTACCACCGCGGGCTGGACGGCGAGATCCACGAACGGCTCGGCGCCGGCATGATCCTCGGCGCGTCGCTGCTCACGGCGCGCGGCGTCCCGGCGGCCGGCGAGTACGAGCTGCGCACCTCCCTGGCCATGCTGATCATGGACCGGCTCGGCGCGGGCGGCTCCTTCACCGAGCTGCAGGCGCTGGACTTCCTGCGCGGCCACGTCGAGATGGGCCACGACGGCCCGGCCCACCTGGCCATCAGCGCCCGCCGTCCCCTGCTGCGCGGCCTCGGCGTCTTCCACGGCAAGCGCGGCTGGGGTGTTTCGGTCGAGTTCGACGTGGCGCACGGGCCGGTGACGGCGTTCGGGCTCATCCAGCGGCGCGACGGCAGTTTCGCGTTCGTCGCCTCGGAGGGCGTGACCGTGGACGGCCCGCACCTCAAGATCGGCAACACGACGTCGCGGGTGGACTTCGGCCGCGACCCGGGGGAGTGGACGGACGCGTGGAGCGCCTCCGGCATCTCCCACCACTGGGCCCTCGGCACCGGCCACCGGATCGGCGAGCTGCGGGCGCTGGCGGACCTCATGGACGTGGAGCTGGTGGAGATCTGACCCCCGGCCGGTCGCATCCTTCGGCGACCGCCTCCGCCTGCCCATCGCCCGCTTCACCACCCCGGCGACCCCGGACACCCCGTACGCGGTGGTGTCCGTCCGCCCCGGCAACTGACCCCGCACCCGGCTCCCGGCCGCGCGGAAAGCGCGGCCGGGAGGGCCTCCGGAGCTCAACAGCCGTGATCTGGTCGAAGTGCCGGGCGGGCGATATGATGAATTGGTTATATTCCCTGCATGAGCTGGGAGATCAGTCTGCATCCGGCAGTGGAGGAGTGGTATCTGGCCGTCTGCGTGGACGATCCTGGGACCGCGGACCTGATTCACGCCGCCATCGACCAACTCGCCGAGGAAGGTCCGACAGCGCGGCGTCCCCTGGTAGATCGGGTGAAAGGCAGCCGCTATCACAACATGAAGGAGTTGCGGCCGCCATCGACGGGGACGACAGAGATAAGGATGATCTTTGCGTTCGACCCGGTCCGAGAGGCGATCTTCCTCGTGGCGGGTGACAAGGCGGGAAACTGGAGCGACTGGTATGACAAGGCGATCGCGCTGGCGGACGAGCGATACACCGAGCACCTGATCGCTTTGGGGAGACAGGAGGAGCGATGAGCGCCGAATTCGTCAAGTGGGGCGAGGTCAAGGCCAAGGCGCGGGAGCTCGACCCTCGCGGCGACGTCGAGCGGGAGGCGGGTCTGAACGCGGCTCGGGGACGCCTTGAGGCGTACGAGCTCGGTCATCGGCTCAGTGAGATGCGCCGATCGATGGGCGTCACCCAGGCTGAGGTGGCCGAGGCGCTCGGGGTCAGCCAGGGGCGGATCTCCCGCATCGAGAGCGGTGAGGTGTCCGGGATCGAGGTGGTCCGCGCCTATGTCACCGCCCTCGGCGGCACGGTGGACATCGTCGCCACGCTGGGAGGCCGTACGTGGAAGGTGGCATGAGGCGGCTCCCGGCCGGGCGGAGGGCGCGGCCGGGAGCCGTCGGTCACTTCTTGATCGTGTAGCTGTCGCCGTAGACCTTCCAGGTGAGCGGCGGGTCGAGGTCGAGGTTGCCGTTCTTGAGGAAGACCCGCTGCGCCGTGTCCACGCGGCTGGTGTCCTCGTGCGCCTCCTCCGCCTTCATGGCCGCCTTGCGGGCGTCCAGGAACGCGTTGAGGTACGTCGTCTCGTTGCCGCCCTGGGCCGGGGTCTTGGCCTTGGCCAGGGCCGACTTCCTGATGCCGCCGAAGCTCAGCTTGTCGGTGCCGGGGCCGTGCATGACGATGGCGTCGTAGTAGACGAACTGGCCGAGCGCCCGCAGGCCGTCCTGCTTGGCCTGCTTGACGGCCGGGTCGAAGTAGACGCGGTCGCGCTCGTCGTTCTGCGCCTGCTGGAAGACGGTGTCCTTGGCGGCCGTCTTCCAGTCCTTGGTGAAGTTCGGGTCGAGGCCCTTGTGGGAGTCGCTGCCGTTGACCTTGCGCAGCGCGGGGAGGTACTTGGCGAGCACGTTGCCGGGCTTGCGGTCGGTGTAGACCTCGACGAGCTGGAGCATGTCGCTCGTGCCGGAGCAGAAGCCGATGATGCCGGCGGTGTAGCCGCGCCCGTCGTCGATGTCCTCGATGTAGCCGTACTGGGCCTTCCAGTCGAGCGACGAGTTCTCCGCGCTGGACACCAGCTGCATGGCGATGTCCTTCTTGTGCGGATCGGTCAGGTCGACGGGCGCCTGGAGCGTCAGCGCGAGCACGGGCGCCAGGACGGGGGCGAGGAGGGTGGTTAACACATGCGCTCCTGTGAGCCGGGATTCGTTAGGAAGCCTTCCTAACGAACCGGACACACAGGAGTCAAGGGCTTCGCCGAATCCTGTGGAGTACCGTCACGGCCGCAACGCCGCGAGCTGCTGCGCGAACGGGACCACCGCCTCGGCGTCCGCGCTGGTCCGAGCCGTGGCCGCGCGGCCCGACACCAGCTCCGCCAGCTCGCCGGCGGCCCGCCCGATCCGCTCACCCAGCCCGTCCGTAAAGGCGTCGCCCCCGCCGCCCCAGTCCTCCGAGGCCGCGTACACGGCCGTCGGCACCACGATCGCGCGCAGGTACGCGAACAGGGGACGCATCGCGTGCTCCAGCGCCAGCGAGTGCCGCGCCGTGCCGCCCGTGGCGGCGATCAGCACCGGCTTGCCCGCCAGCGCCTCCGGCTCGATGACGTCGAAGAACGACTTGAACAGGCCGCTGTAGGAGGCGGTGAAGACGGGCGTGACCGCGACGAGCCCGTCCGCCCGCGTGACCGCCTCGACGGCCTCGCGCAGCCGGGCGCCGGGGAAGCCGGTGACGAAGGCGTTGGCGATGTCCACGGCCAGGTCACGCAGCTCCACCACGCGCACCTCGACCGGGTCCGGCCCGCCCGCGCCGGCGGAGTCCTCCAGGTGGCGGCGGGCCGCCTCCAGCAGGCGGTCGGCCAGCAGGCGGGTGGAGGACGGCTCGCTGAGTCCCGCCGACACGGCGACGAGCTTCATGGTCACACTCCTGTTCGGAAGAGAAGAGAGGTCAGACGGCGGACGGCTGGGCCGCCGTGCGGGAGGCGTGCGTGGGGGCGTCCGGCACGCTGTCCGGACGGTCCTTGGCGAACTCGCGGCGCAGCACCGGCACGACCTCCTCGCCGAGGAGGTCGAGCTGCTCCAGCACCGTCTTCAGCGGCAGCCCGGCGTGGTCCATGAGGAACAGCTGCCGCTGGTAGTCGCCGAAGTACTCGCGGAAGGTCAGCGTCCGGTCGATGACCTGCTGCGGGCTGCCCACCGTGAGCGGCGTCTCGGCCATGAAGTCCTCCAGCGCGGGCCCGTGGCCGTACACCGGGGCGTTGTCGAAGTACGGGCGGAACTCGCGGACCGCGTCCTGGGAGTTCTTGCGCATGAACACCTGCCCGCCGAGGCCCACGATCGCCTGCTCCGGCGTGCCGTGCCCGTAGTGGGCGTACCGCTGCCGGTAGAGAGTGATCAGCTTGATGAAGTGGTCCTTCGGCCAGAAGATGTTGTTGGCGAAGAACCCGTCGCCGTAGTACGCGGCCTGCTCGGCGATCTCCGGGCTGCGGATGGAGCCGTGCCACACGAACGGCGGCACCCCGTCGAGCGGGCGCGGCGTGGAGGTGAAGCCCTGCAGCGGCGTGCGGAAGCGGCCCTCCCAGTCCACCACGTCCTCGCGCCAGAGCCGGTGCAGCAGCGCGTAGTTCTCGATGGCCAGCGGGATGCCCTGCCGGATGTCCTGGCCGAACCACGGGTAGACCGGGCCGGTGTTGCCACGGCCCAGCATCAGGTCCACCCGGCCGTCGGCCAGGTGCTGGAGCATGGCGTAGTCCTCGGCGATCTTGACCGGGTCGTTGGTGGTGATCAGCGTCGTGGACGTGGACAGGATCAGCCGCTCGGTCCGCGCCGCGATGTAGCCGAGCATCGTGGTCGGCGACGAGGGCACGAACGGCGGGTTGTGGTGCTCGCCGGTGGCGAACACGTCGAGGCCGACCTCCTCGGCCTTCAGGGCGATGGTCACCATCGCCTTGATGCGCTCACTCTCGGTCGGTGTGCGGCCCGTGGTCGGGTCCATGGTCACATCGCCGACACTGAAGACGCCGAACTGCATCTTAGTCACCACCTATGACTGTTGAAACTTTAACAGCTACCTCAGCGCGACGGCGCCCCGGCTTATTCCACCATGATCGTGGGCCGGGGCGCGGTGGGCGGGTGGGAGAGGAAGCCGCCCGGCGGCCTCTCTCAGGTGCCGCGCTCCTCCCCTTCCTCCTCGTCCTCGGCCTCGTAGTCGCTGAGACAGTCGTAGAGCTCGTCGACCAGGGGCGAGCGGTCGGCCCACCACGGAGTCGGGTGCTCGGCCGAGCCGCCCTCGACCAGCGCGGGATCGACGGCCTCCAGCCAGCGTTCGTGCGCGTCCTGATCGATCGCGTAGAGGTCGATCTCGGCGAGTGAGCTGATCTTGGGGACGGGGACGGTCGCCCGCTGGTGCTGCACCATCCAGGTGTTGCGGAAGAAGTCGAAGCGCAGGTGGTGGCAGTCGCCGGTCTCGGAGAACAGGATCGGCGGGACCAGGAAGTGCTCCGCCCCGACGGTGGCCGCCACGTCGATGTAGTTGCCGGGGACCCCGCCGGCGTTCCAGCAGGCGGCGAAGTTCACCGGGGTGAGCGACTCCTTGCCCAGCACGTGGATCTGGTTGCCGCGGATCACGAACTTCTCCGGGTCGAGGACCACGTCCTCCCCGAGCATCAGGATCGGAGCCGGCATGATGTGCGCCTTGGCGAAACTCTGCGCGCGCTCGTGGAGGTCGACGATCTCGTCGAGGCGCGTGGGGTCGAACTGGCCTCCGTCGTGGAACGGGCAGCAGACGCCGTCCGTCAGCTCCGGCTCCGGGAAGAGAAGGGACTTGTCGAACGGCGCCACGGCGGGCGCCTCGGGGCCGCCCCTGCCCTTGAGGAAGGCCGGGATCCAGGCGTCGTCCTCGGCCTCGATCACGGCCGACTCGCACAGGTCACGGAAGGACTCGTCGCCGAGCTTGCAGTTGAAGTAGTCGAGCAGCGTGATCGCGGCGCACTCGGCGAGCGACAGCCCGTCGCTCCTGGCGAACCAGAAGTCGTAGCCGTTCGCGATGAAGTGCACGCCGCGGAACTGCTTGTGAAGGTACGGCTCGCGCGCGGGGCCGCGGGCGAGGCCGTTCCAGTGGGCGGCGGCGACCCGGTTGTAGGAGGCGTCGGCGTGGCGCGCCAGCTCGGGGGCGAAGACGCTCTCGCCCGTCAGGTAGCAGGCCTTGCTGAACAGCGCGCCGATCTCCGGGTCGTGGGTGACCTCGGGGTCCTCGGCGAAGATGAGCTCGGTGCGCAGGAAGACCTTGCGGCCGTCGCGGAAGGGCGCGCCCTCGTGCTCGTACCGCTGGTCGAAGACGACGCAGGTGAAGCTCTCGATGCCCGCGACCGCCGCGCCTCCGGTGAGGTCGAGCGCGGGCTCACCCGTGCCGCCCGTGAGATAGAGCAGCACCGTGTAACGGGAGACGTGCCCGCGGGCGGCGTCGTAGTAGGGCGTGTCGCGGTGGCGGTGGAAGTTGGCGTCGTCCGGCTCGAAACGGTTGCAGCGGAACACCGGGTTGACGTGCGAGAAGCCGTCGAGCAGCGGCGTCGGCATCGCCCTGCGCACCGCCTCGGTGAGCGCGTCGGCGAGCAGCGCCGAGTGGAAGATGAAGCGATCGCCGCCGCGGGTGGCGGCGTTGAGCGGCGGGACGTAGAGGCCGAGCGTGTCGAGGCCCTCCAGGCGGGCGCGGCCGGCGTCCGGGAGCCGCAGCGACGAGGCGTACGCGTCCTTCGCCAGCTCCACGGGCTCGCTCAGCTCCAGCTCCAGCGGGGTGTCCGCGAACCAGCGGTCGAGCGGCACGATGTTCTCGAAGGTGCGGAACGACAGCTCACGCGGATCGACGAAGACGGCGGCCAGGTGGGGCGCCAGTTCGCTGGGCCGCGCGAACCGCTCGCGCACGCCTTCGTGGACGCGCTCGGCGTCGACGAAGCGCACCGCCTTGAAACGGGCGGTGGGGTGCCAGGAGATCGCGAGCCCGTCCAGCGTCGCGGCGGGCTCCGTGTCCGTCGCGTCGACCTCGGCCAGGTAGCGGGCGACCTCGTCGGCGGGGGCCTGACCGGTCGACAGGGCGAAGAAGCGGTCGCGGAGTCGGATGCTCACACGCTCCTCCAGAAGCTGCGCAGGGCGGACGGAAGCTGCGGGGCGTTCGCCAGGATCTGGACACCGGCGTCCTCGACGTCGTGGCCGTAGAGGAACAGGCGCTTGAGCGAGCCGGCGAACGGCGCCTCGACCAGGGCCCGCGCCCCGTCGGGGCCGATCCGGTTGTAGCGGAGGTCGAGCTCCTCCAGCCGCTCGAAGCCCGCCAGAGCGCGCACGCCCTCGGCGGTGAGCCGGTTGCTCTGAAGGTGCAGGCGCCGGACCTCGCCGAAGGCCGGGGACGCGCACAGGGCCGCCACGCCGGCGTCGCCGACGCCGCAGTAGCGCAGGTCGAGCGTTTCGATCCGGCCGTCCGAGGTCGCGGCGGCGAGCGCCTCGGCGCCGGCATCGCCGATGCGGAAGTACGCGAGGTCGAGCTCGGTGAGCCCGCCGAGGTCGAGGTCCGCCAGGGCGCGGGCGTCGTGGGGCGGCGGCGGCAGCGGCATGTCGTTCTCGTCGAAGTCGGGCTCGTCGCCGTAGTAGTCCGCGTCCGCGTCCTCCGCCTCAGCTCCCGGCCTGATGCGCAGCCCGGTCACCAGGCGGCCCCGGATGGCCTGTCCGATGAGCGCGGGCGCCTGATCGGACCACGCGACGGCGACCTTCACGGCGAACCCGTGCCGGCCCGTCACGACGGTCACCCCGGGTGGCAGCTCCGCGTCCCACTGCTCCTGGTGCTCCTCCACCAGCAGGTCGATCCGGCGCCTGAGGTCGTCGCGGTCGGCTGGTCGGGCGTGCGCGTGGCGGTGCTCCAGACGGATCAACTCGCCCCGGGCGTCGCCCTGGTCCCGTAACCGGCCGCCGTACGCGCCCCACGTCGCCTCGTCGCCGGGGCGCTCACGGAGCCTTTGTTCCAAGGCCTTCGCTTCCATGCGGGCACCCTAGGGGCAGCCACTGACAATCGGCTCCCGCCGCCGTGAAGGCGCTGGTCAGGCTGCTCCGGTTTCGAGCGCCGTCCGGGCTTCGGCCACTGTCCAGTCCTCCAGCGGTAGATCGTGATCATGCTGGGGCTGCGGCTTGGCGGTGCAGGTGAGCGGGATCAGCTTGTTCGGGGCGGGCTGGCGGGTGTGTTCGTCGGCGCGGATGACAGCGAGGAGACCAAGTAGACGGCGACTTGGGGGCCTCGAATGCCTCATGCCGGCGGGCAGAGTCTGCGTTGTGTCCTGCGGTCACCGCGTGATCGCTGGTCTTCCTTCACTGCCGGAGGAGTTCGCAGAAGCGGTCCAGGGCCCGGTCGGTGCGGCGGCGGTCGCCGGTGGTCGTGAGATCGAACAGGAGGCCCCGGATGACGGCCATGACCAGCGTGGGAGTGACGGTGTCGTCAGGGCCGGTGGTGATGTCGCGGAACGTGGCGCCGAGCGTGTTGAACCAGTCCGTGATCGCCTCGGCCTGGTCCGGGTAGTTCTCGGGGTGAGCGAGGCCGTCGGCGTGCACCTCGAAGAACAGTCGGACGAACGGGGCGCGCTCCGGTGCGCTGATCCAGGCCCAGATGCCGCGTAGGTGTTCCTCCGGAGAGCCTGCGTCCGGCGGGAGGTTCTCGGCCAACCGTGTCGCACCGCGGCGGCGGGCCTCGGCAAGGACGGCAGATACCAGCTCCTGTTTGCTGCCGAAGTCGTAGAGCAGCATCCGCGGGCTGGTACCGAGAGCTGCGGCCAGCGGCCGCAGGCTCAACCCGGCCAGGCCGTGTGCCAGCACGTAGTCGGTCGCCCGAGCCAGCGTGGCCTCCCGTCGGGCGGGATCTGGGGGTCGCCCCACGGTGGATCATCCTCTCGGTTCTGCGGATCTGCGCGTACGTCAGTATATGGTACGACTGTTTCAACAATGGGACGGAGACAGTCATGTACACACTCGACCGGGCACTCGCACTGGGCGCCGGAGGTCCCGTCGGTGCGGCCTGGATGGCCGGACTGGCCTGCGGACTGCGCCGCGGCGGAGTGGATCTCAGCGAGGCCGATCTGATCGTCGGCACGTCGACTGGCGCGATCATCGGCGCAGTGCTGGCCACCGGTCAGGACCCCGACCGACTCGCCACCCCAGTGCGCCCCGCCGACTCCGGCAGCACTCCTCCCCAGGTGGACGGGCGCCGGCTGGGCGAGGCGTTCGCCGTGCTCGGCAGTGCCGCCTCGAACCCGGACGAGGCCTGGCGCCGAGTGGGCCAGATCGCGCTCGCCGCCGAGACCGGCCCCGAGGAGGCACATGTCACCCGGATGCGCGCCATTGCCGGCGCGGACCAATGGCCGGACCGGCAGCTGCTCATCACCGCGATGGACGCCGAGACCGGCGAGCAGAAAGTCTTCGACCGTGCCAGTGGCGCACCGCTGCCCTCCGCCGTGGCGGCAAGCACGGCCTTCCCGGGCATCTACCCACCGATCACCATTGACGGCCGCCGGTACATGGACGGCTCCCTGCGGTCGGCGACCAACGCCGGACTCGCGGCCGGAGCCCGCGCACTCGTCGTGATCGACCCCCAGGCGCACCTGTTTCCCCGCGAGTTGCTCCACCAGGAGCTGGCGGTCGCCGCGGCGCACACAGTGGTGACCATCGAGCCCGATCCGGCATCAATAGGCGCATTCGGCTCGGACCTGAATGACCGGACGGCCTGGGAACCGGCCTACCAGGCGGGCCTTCGCCAAGCCACCGATGCCGCGGAGCAGCTCCGCCTGGCGTGGAATACCGGATCCGACATGGACTGAGCGCCGCCCGATCCCCAGACTGCTGCCCGTCTCGTTGACCCCGCCCTCGGCCCCGGTCCTACCTGCAGCTGAGTCGCGACGAGCTACCACCGCCGACAAGCCGTCCGGTCGTAAAGATCACGATCTATCGCTGGAGTGCTAGGTGCGGGCCGCGGCCAGGGCGTTGATCGCGGCCGGCCCCAGGATGCGCTCGGGGGCCCCGGTCGCGGCCACCGTGATCATGGCCTGGCCGATCCGCTCCGTCGTCGTCACGCTCGCCGGGAACACCCGCCTCAGGATCGGGAAGAGCGGCGCCGTCACCACGTACGCCAGCCGGTACCACCGCGTCCGCGACGTCGCCCCGTGGACCGGCTGGATGTAGCCGGGCCGGAACATGTACGCCTCCAGCGGCAGCTCCAGCAGCGCCTCCTCGGTGGCGCCCTTGACCCGCGCCCACATCGCCCGGCCCCCCGCGTCGGTGCCGGCGCCCGAGACGTACACGAACGTCGAGCCGGGGTTGAGCCGGGCCAGCGTGGTGCCCGCGGCCAGCGTGTACCCGTACGTGACCCGCCGGTAGTCCTCCTCGCTCATGCCCGCCGAGGAGACGCCGAGACAGAAGAAGCACGCGTCGTGGCCGGCCAGGTCGTCCTCGATCGGGGTGAGGTCGAGCAGGTCGGCGTGCGTCACCTCGCGCAGCTTGGGGTGTGAGCGCCCGGTGGGGGCGCGGCCCACCGTGAGCACGGACTCCACCCGGTCGTCCTCCAGGCACTCCCGCAGCACGCCCTGCCCGACCATGCCGGTCGCGCCGAAGACGATGACTTTCATCCGGGCTCCGTTCCGAGCGGAATGTCACCCGCTCGTACCGATCATCCCAGGCTCGGCGCCGTCCGGCACCCCGACCCCGGGCCGCGACCGGGGGACCCCGGTCCGGTGGCAGGTAAAGACGGCCGGATCCGGCCTGTGCGCGGCCCATCCCCGCGGCGCGCCTCCTCGCTCATCATGGGCCCATGTCACCCGAGGCGATTCACCAGCAGCAGCGGCTCGCCGATCCTCCCGAGACCGCCCTTGAGCCCGTTCCCGAGCCTGACACGGACCCCGCCGCGTCCGCCGCCGACGAGAGCGGCGCCACCCGCCGCCGCGGCGCCCGCGTCCTGGTCGCGGCCCTGGCCGTCGTCGCGCTGGCCGCCGGCGGCGTCGCCGTCTTCCAGTACGCCCGCGCCCACGCCCCCCGCCCCGTGGACGGCGGCACGCCGCCCTGGCCCGTGCCCGCCGACCCGCTGCCCGGCATCCGGGCCGCCGGCCTGACCCACGGACCGATGGGCCACGCCGAGCACTACCACGCCCACCTCAGCGTCTTCGTCGACGGCGACGAGGTCGAGGTGCCGGCCGACATCGGCATCGTGGGCGAGGAGATGTCGCCCTTGCACACCCACGACGACCGGGGCGTCATCCACGTCGAGCCGCACGCCAAGGGCGAGGTCTTCACCCTCGGCCAGCTCTTCAAGCAGTGGGGCGTCACGCTGTCGGCGAGCCGGCTCGGCTCCCTGAGGACCGACGCCGGCCACACCCTGACCGCCGCGGTGAACGGGGTCCCGGTCACGGGCGACCCCGCCGCCATCGTGGTCAAGGCCCACGAGCAGATCTCGCTCGTGTACGGCAAGCCGGACCCCTCCTTCAAGGCCCCCTCGACCTTCACCTTCAAGCCGGACGAGTGACCGTCGTGGTCTCCGGGGAGGGCCGGCGCGCCCTTCCCGGAAACGGTCACGTAACGCCATTGCATTATTAATAAAATACCAATAATGTCTCCCACCAAGCCGGAACCCGAGGTCAGGCGTTCCGTTGGAAGGGAGTCAGCATGGGATCGAAGATCTCCCGGGCGGCGAGGATCGCGGCCGCGGCCGCCGCGATCGGCCTCGCCGCGGCGTGCGGCGGAGGCGGCGAGCCGGCCGGCACGCCGGCGGGCGGCGGAGCGAGCGGTGATCCGGCCAAGCCGGTGACGCTCACGTTCTGGTCGTGGGTGCCGGACATCCAGAAGGCGGTCGACCAGTTCAACGCCTCCCACCCCGGCGTCAAGGTCAACCTGGCGACCATCACCCCGGGCCCCGACGGCGGATACGCCAAGATGCTCGCCGCGGTCAAGGCGGGCAACGCCCCCGACGTGGCGCAGGTCGGCTACGACTCGCTGCCCTCGTTCCTCGTCAACGGCGCGCTGCAGGACGTCACCGAGTACGCCGGGGACGACGCGGCGAAGTTCGTCGACTGGCAGTGGCAGACCGGCGTCTTCGGCGGCAAGGTGTACGCGATCCCGCAGGCCAGCGGCCCGATGGGCTTCTACTACCGCAAGGACCTGTTCGACAAGTGGGGCATCGAGGCGCCCAAGACCTGGGACGACTTCGCTGCGGCCGCCGCGACCATCCGCAAGAAGGACAAGGACGCCTACATCTCCACGTTCGCCGCCAACCAGGCGCCGTGGCTGATCTCCCTGGCGCAGCAGGCGGGCCAGCAGTGGTTCGGCACCGAGGGTGACTCCTGGAAGGTCACCATCGACAACCCCGACACCCGCAAGATGGCCGCCTTCTGGCAGAAGCTGCTGGACGACAAGGTGCTCAAGACCGAGGCCGACCTGTCCAACGCCTGGTACAAGGACCTGCAGACCGGCGGCATCGTGGGCTGGATCGGCGGCTCCTGGGGTGACGCGATCATCCGCGGCAACGCCCCCGGCACCTCCGGCAAGTGGGCCGTCGCCCCGATGCCGCAGTGGCCCGGCGCCGCGGGGTTCACCTCGGCGAGCTGGGGCGGCGGCTCCTCCTCGGCGATACTCAAGGGCACCAGGGACCCCGCCGCCGCCACCGAGTTCGCGGTCTGGCTCAACAGCGACCCGCAGAGCGTCAACACGCTGCTGTCCGCCGGCTACGGCTGGCCGTCGGTCAAGGACACCAGCAAGGTCACCAACCTGCACAAGGACGACACCGTCTTCCCCTTCTACGGCGGCCAGAACATCTGGGACGTCTTCAAGGAGTCCGACGCGGCCGTGACCACGGACTGGCGCTGGCCGCCGGTGAGCGACGCCCTCTACGCCAGCCTCACCGACAACGCCAAGGCCGCCGTCCAGGGCCAGGGCACCCTCACCGACGCCTTCGCCAAGACCCAGCAGGCGATGGTCGAGCAGCTCAAGGCCAAGGGCCTGAGCGTCGTGACGGGCGGCTGACGGTGGCGGGGGTGCTGCAGCGGACACCGGCGGGCACGACCGGAACGACGGGAACGTCCCGGCGGCGCCCCCGCCGTCCCCGGGCGCACGTGGCGGTCTTCGTCGTGCCGTTCTTCGTCGCGTTCGCGCTCTTCTACCTGGCGCCGATCGGCTACGCCGTCTACCAGAGCTTCTTCCGGCTCACCAGCAGCGGCCTCGGGCTGACCGAGCCGGTGCTGGAGTTCGCCGGCCTGGGCAACTACGCCGCCGCGCTCACCAGCGAGGCGTTCGTGGCGAGCATCGGGCGGGTGCTGGTGTTCAGCCTCGTCGAGGTGCCGGTCATGGTGGTCGCCGCCCTGGCGCTGGCCCTGCTGCTCGACTCGGCGCGGGCTCGGTTCCGGGCGTTCTTCCGCGTGTCGTTCTTCCTGCCGTACGGCGTGCCGGGCGTGATCGCCTCGCTGCTGTGGGGCTTCCTGTACGTGCCGCAGACCAGCCCGCTCATCGACGTGCTGGCCGCGGCGGGCCTGCCGCACGACTTCCTGTCGCCGCAGACCATCCTGCTGTCCATCGCCAACATCGCCACCTGGCAGTTCGCCGGCTACAACATGCTGGTGCTGATCGCCGGGCTGCAGGCCATCCCGCAGGAGCTGTACGAGGCGGCCCGCGTCGACGGGGCGAGCGAGCTGCGCATCGCCTGGCACGTCAAGGTGCCGCTGGTGCGGGCGCCGCTGATCCTCATCACGGTGTTCACGCTCATCGGCACGCTCCAGCTCTTCGTCGAGCCGCTCATCCTCAAACCGCTGACCACGGCCATCAACAGCGACTACACGCCCAACCTGGCCGCCTACAACCAGGCGTTCGGCCAGGCCAACATCCACCTCGCCTCGGCGGAGGCCACGCTCATCGCCGTCATGGCGTTCGTGATCTCGTTCGGCTTCCTGCGCGTGGTCAACCGGAAGGGGAACCGGGCGTGGTGAACCATCGCCTGAAGCCGGCCACCGTGGTGGTGCTGGCGCTGCTGCTGGCCGCGGCCGTCTACTTCCTGCTGCCGGTCGTGTGGGTGCTCGTCGCCTCGACCAAGAGCACCGCCGACCTGTTCGGCACGTTCGGCTTGTGGTCGCCGCGCCCGCAGCTCGGCGCCAACCTCGGCCGCCTGTTCGGCACCGGCGACGGCCTGTTCGGCCGCTGGATCCTCAACAGCTTCCTGTACGCGGGCCTCGGCGCCCTGGCCGCCACCCTGCTGTCGGCCGCGGCCGGCTACGCCATGGCCAAGTACCCCTTCCGCGGCCGGGAGGCGCTGTTCAACCTCGTCCTGGCCGGCGTGCTGGTGCCCTCGACCGTGCTGGCGCTGCCCACGTACCTGATCTTCAGCGAGGCCGGCATGACCGGGTCTTTCTGGTCGGTGCTGCTGCCCAGCGTGGTCAGCCCGTTCGGCGTCTACCTCGCCCGCATCCACGCCCACGCCGCCATCCCCGACGCGCTGCTGGAGTCGGCCCGGCTCGACGGGGCGGGGGAGTACCGCATCTTCTTCCGCATCGGCCTGAAGATCATGAGCCCAGCGCTGGTGACGATCTTCCTGTTCCAGTTCATCGGCATCTGGAACAACTACTTCCTGCCCCTCGTCATGCTGTCGGACCAGCGGCTCTACCCCGTCACGCTGGGCCTGGCGCTGTGGAACTCCCAGACCTTCCGCGACCCGGCCTTCTTCGAGCTGACGGTCACCGGAGCCGCCGTGTCCGCCCTCCTCCTCGTCCTCACCATGGCCTCGCTCCAGCGTTTCTGGCGCGCCGGCCTGACCGCAGGGAGCGTCAAAGGTTGAACATCCTGCCCGTGCTCAAGGACCGGATCGGCTTCGGCGCCGACTACAACCCGGAGCAGTGGTCGCCCGAGGTGTGGCGCGAGGACGTCCGCCTCATGCGCGAGGCCGGCGTCAGCGTCGTCACGCTCGGCATCTTCTCCTGGGCGAGCGTCGAGCCCGCGCCCGGCTCGTACGACTTCGGCTGGCTGGACGAGGTCATGGACCTGCTCGGCGAGGCCGGCATCGCCGTCTCGCTGGCCACCGGCACCGCCTCGCCGCCCGCGTGGCTGTCCCGGCTGCACCCCGGGACGCTGCCGGTGAACCGCGACGGCGTGCGCCTGTCGCCCGGCTCGCGCCAGCACTACTGCCCCAGCTCGCCGGTCTACCGCGAGGCCGCCGCCGGCCTCGCGCAGCGGATGGGCGAGCGCTACGGCACCCACCCCGCGCTCGCGCTCTGGCACGTCGGCAACGAGTACGGCTGCCACGTCCAGGAGTGCTACTGCGACGTCTCCGCCGACGACTTCCGGCGCTGGCTGCGCGAGCGTCACGGCGACCTCGACGGGCTCAACGCCGCGTGGTCCACCACGTTCTGGTCGCAGCGCGTCACCGACTGGGCCGAGGTGCTGCCGCCCCGCACCGCGCCCACCCTGCGCAACCCCGCCCAGGAGCTCGACTACCGGCGCTTCAGCTCCGACGCGCTGCTCGCCTGCTACCGGGCCGAGCGGTCCGTCCTGCGCGAGCTCACCCCCGACGTGCCCGTCACCACCAACATCATGGGCATGTGGGAGCCGGTCGCCGACTACGCCTCCTGGGCCCCCGACTTCGACCTGGTCGCGCTCGACCTCTACCCCGAGCCGAAGGACCCGGCCGCCGCCGTCGACGCCGCGTTCTTCCACGACCAGATGCGCTCGCTCGGCGGCGGCCGGCCGTACCTCATGATGGAGACCGCGACCAGCGCCATCAGCTACCGGCCGCCCAACCGGCCCAAGCGGCCCGGCCTCAACCGGCTCTGGAGCCACCAGGCGGTGGCCCGCGGCGCCGACGCCGTCATGTACTTCCAGTGGCGGGCCTCGCTGGGCGGCGCGGAGAAGTTCCACTCCGCGGTCGTCTCCCACGGCGGCCCGCACGACCGGATCTTCCGCGAGGCCGCCGCGCTCGGCGCCGAGCTGGGCGGGCTGGACGGCGTGGCCGGCACCCGCGTGCCCGCCGAGGTGGCCGTCGTCTTCGACCACGCCAACTGGTGGGCGCTGGAGCTCGACGCCCGGCCCGCCGAGCTGCGCGTGCCCGAGCGGGTACGCGCCCACTACGCGCCGCTCTGGCACGAGAACGTCACGGTCGACGTGGTCCCGCCCGCGGCCGACCTGTCCTCGTACAAGCTGGTGATCGTGCCCAACCTCTACCTGTGCGACGACGCGGCGGCCGAGGGCCTGCGGCGGTACGTCGAGGACGGCGGCCACCTGCTGATGTCGTTCTTCAGCGGGATCGCCGACGCCTGCGACCGCATCCGGCCCGGCGGCCACCCCGGCGCCTTCCGCGACCTGCTCGGCCTGCGCGTGGAGGAGTTCTGGCCGCTGAGCGACGGCGAGCGGCTCGGCCTGTCCACCGGCGGCGGCGCCGACCTGTGGGCCGACCACATCGTGCCCGAGGGCGCCGCGGTCCTGGCCGCCTACACCGACGGCCCGCTCGCGGGCCTGCCCGCCGTCACCCGCCACGCCTACGGCCGGGGCAGCGCCACCTACCTCGGCACCCGCCCCGGCGAGCACGTCATGCGCGACCTCGTCCGCGACCCCCTGCGCCTGGCCGGCGTCGAGCCCGTCCTGCCCGGCCTGCCCGCCGGCGTGGAGGCGGTCCGGCGCGGCGGCCACGTGTTCCTGCTCAACCACAACGACCATCCCGTACGCGCGGCCGGCGCCGAGCTGGCCCCGCTCGACGTCGCCGTCGTCGCCCTCGGGGAGGCGGAGTGAGCGGCCGGTTCGCGGGCCGCAGCGCCGTCGTCACCGGCGGCGCCTCCGGCATCGGCGCGGCGACCGCCCGCCGGCTCGCCGCCGAGGGCGCGTCCGTGCTGGTGGTGGACGTCGCCCCCGAGGGGACGGTGGAGGGGGCCGGATACCTGCGCGGCGACGTGGCGGCCGAGGAGACCTGGGACCGGGTCGCCGCCCGGGGACCCTTCGACGTGGTCGTGAGCAACGCCGCCGTCGCCGAGGTCGCGCCCGCGCACGAGACGAGCCTGGAGTCGTGGAACCGGCAGCTCGGCGTCGGCCTCACCGCCGCCTTCCTGGCCGCCCGCCGGCTGCTGCCCCCCATGGCCGCCACCGGCGGCGCCATGGTCATCACCTCCTCGGTCCACGCCGTCGTGGGGCTGCCGGGCCATCCCGCGTACGCCGCCGCCAAGGGCGGGCTGACGGCGCTCACCCGGCAGCTCGCCGTCGAGTACGGCCCGGCCGTGCGCGTCAACTGCGTGCTGCCCGGCCCGATCATGACCAAGGCGTGGGACCGGGTGGACGAGCGGGGCCGCGCCGACAGCGTGCGCGCCACCGTGCTGCGCCGGTTCGGCGCCCCGGAGGAGGTCGCCTCGGTCATCGCCTTCCTCGCCTCCGAGGAGGCGTCGTTCGTCACCGGGGCCTGCCTCACGGCCGACGGCGGCTGGAGCATCGTGAAGGAGTCGGCGTGATGGCCGCCTACAGCGGGCGCGGCCTGCACGGGCAGACCGTCGAGGCGATCGCCGCCATGATCTTCGGCGGCGAGTTCAAGGAGGGCGACGCGCTCGACGTCGTGGCCCTCCAGGAGCGGCTCGGCGTCAGCTCCACGGCGCTGCGCGAGGCGATGAAGGTGCTCACCGCCAAGGGACTCATCGGGGCCAGGCCCAAGCTCGGCACCCACGTGCGGCCCCGCGCCGACTGGAACCTCCTCGACGGCGACGTCATCCGGTGGAAGTTCGCCGGCCGCCCCGACCCCGGATTCCTGCACGACCTGCACGAGCTGCGCTCGATCGTCGAGCCGTCGGTCGCCCGGCTCGCCGCGCGGCGCCGCACGCCCCGGCAACTGGAGGAGCTGGAGCAGGCCCTGGAGCGCATGGCGGCGGCCGACGATCCCGTCCAGGCCGACCTCGACTTCCACCGGGCGCTGCTCGCGGCCGGCGGCAACGAGCTGCTCGTCCGCATGGACGTCGTCATGGGCGCCGGCCTGGCCGGCCGAGACCGGCTCGTGCACGCCTCCAGCGGCAGCGACGACCCCGTGCCGAGCCACCTGGCGGTGCTGGAGGCGATCAGGCGCGGCGACGCCGGCGCGGCCGAGGCGGCGATGCGCGACCTGCTGGCCAAGGCATGGCGCGACGTGGAGGGGCTCTTGTGAGCCGGCTCGTGAGGAGACGACGTTGGGGGAGCGGAACGTGAAGGGCCGGAGGGGACAGGCTTGAAGATCGCCAGGATCGAGACGTTCCTGGTCCCGCCGCGGTGGCTGTTCTGCCGCGTGGAGACGGACGACGGCGTCGTCGGGTGGGGCGAGCCGGTCGTGGAGGGCCGGGCCGAGGTGGTCCGCGCCGCGGTCGACGTACTCGCCGAGTACCTCGTCGGCCAGGACGCGCTGCGCATCGAGGACCACTGGCAGGTGCTCACCAAGGGCGGCTTCTACCGGGGCGGCCCCGTCCTGTCCAGCGCCGTGGCCGGCCTCGACCAGGCGCTGTGGGACATCGCCGGCAAGCACTACGGCGCGCCCGTGCACGAGCTGCTCGGCGGCCCGGTCCGCGACCGCGTCCGCGTGTACGCGTGGGTGGGCGGCGACGACCCGGGCGAGCTGCGCGAGGAGATCGACAAGCAGGTCGAGGCCGGGTTCACCGCCGTCAAGATGAACGGCTCCGGCCTCCTGCCGCGTCCCGTCACCGGCGCGGACCTGGCCGCCGTCGTCGCCCGCGCGGAGGTCGCCCGCGCCGCCCTCGGCCCCGGCCGTGACTTCGCGATCGACCTGCACGGGCGGGCCACCGCGGCCGACGCCCGGCGCATCATCGCGGCCGTCGCGCCCCTGCATCCCATGTTCGTGGAGGAGCCGCTCGCCCCCGGCCTGCTGCACCGGCTGGGCGACCTGACCGCCGCCACCGAGGTGCCCATCGCGCTCGGGGAGCGCCTCTACTCGCGCTCCGACTTCCTGCCGGCGCTCACCTCCGGCCTGGCGGTGGCCCAGCCCGACCTCTCCCACGCCGGGGGCGTCTCGGAGGTCCGGCGCATCGCCGCGCTGGCGGAGACGTTCGACGTGCAGATCGCGCCGCACTGCCCGCTCGGCCCCATCGCCCTGGCCGCCAGCCTCCAGGTGGGCTTCGCCACGCCCAACTTCCTCATCCAGGAGCAGAGCGCCGGCATCCACTACCACCAGGACACCGAGTTCCTCGACTACGTGCTCGACCCGGCGCCGTTCACCTTCACCGCGGGCCACGCCCACCGCACGTCGCTGCCGGGGCTCGGGGTGGTGGTGGACGAGCGGGCCGTACGGGACGCGGACCGGCACCCGCACGCCTGGCGCAACCCGGTGTGGCGGCACGAAGACGGCTCAATGGCGGAGTGGTGACATGACCGACCCCGACATCCCCGACAACCCCGACATCCCCGACAACCCCAACATCCCCGACAACGACGACACCATCGGCATCCACGACACCCCCGGCATCCACCGGACTCCTTCCGCGGCTCCGGACGTCCTGGATCTCTTGGGTGTTCTGCGCGCGCGGCGGTTGCTGGCCATCGTGCGCGGCCGGGACCCGGAGGCCGCGGTCCGCACCGCGCACGTCCTCGTGGAGGAGGGGATCGACGTCCTGGAGGTGTCGCTGAGCGGCGCCGGGGCGCTGGAGGTCATCGCCCGCGTCCACGCCGAGCTGGGCCCGTCCGTCACGCTGGGGGCGGGCACGGTACTGACGGAGGCGGAGGCGGACGCGGCCCTGGCGGCGGGGGCGCGCTTCGTGGTGACGCCCGCACTGAGCGCGGGAGCGGCCCGCGCCCTGTCCCTGGGAGTGCCCGCCCTGGTCGGAGCGCTGACGCCCACGGAGGTCTGGCAGGCATGGGAGGCGGGCGCCACGGGTGTCAAGGTCTTCCCCGCCTCGCTGGGCGGCCCCAGCTACCTGTCGGCGCTGCGCGACCCGTACCCGTCGATCCCTCTGGTGCCGGTGGGCGGGGTGACGGCCGACCAGATCCGCCCGTACCTGGAGGCGGGGGCACCTGCGGTGGGCGTCGGCTCGCCCCTCACAGGCGACGCCCCGCACGGCGGCGACCTGCACGCCCTCCGCACCCGCGCCCGCCACTTCCTGCAAGAGACGGCGACGCCATGACGGCCCCGCGGACGGAGACGCCATGACGGCTCACGAGCGCCAGGACGCCGAGGCTGTGCCCGTGGGCCGGGACACCGCGGTTGTGCCCGTGGGCCGGGACGCTGAGGTTGTGCGCATGGGCCGGGACGTAGAGGCGGTCTGCGCGGAGGGGGAGGGCACACACGCCGACGTGGGCCCACCTCCGGTCATCGACCTCCTCACGCTGGGGGAGGCGATGGCGTCGCTGCACGGGGGCGGGCCGTTGCGGCTGGGAGGCAGCCTGGAGCTCTCGATGGCCGGTGCCGAGGCGAACGTGGCGATCGGCCTGGCCCGGCTCGGCCACACCGTCCGGTGGGCCGGGGTCGTGGGCGACGACGAGCTCGGCCGCCTTGTCCTGCGCACGCTGCGCGCCGAGGGCGTCAACGTCGACACCGCCAGGACCGACCCCGACCACCCGACCGGCCTGCTCATCCAGGAGCGCAGGGTGGCGGCCATCACGCGGGTCCACTACTACCGCGCCGGCTCGGCGGGCTCCCGCCTGACGCCCGCCGACGCCTCGGCCGCTCTGGCGGAGCGGCCGAGGATGCTGCACGTCACCGGCATCACCCCGGCCCTCGGCGCCGATGCCGCGGCCACGGTCACGCACGCCGTACGGCAGGCCCGCGAGCTCGGCGTCCGGGTGTGCCTGGACGTCAACCACCGGGCCAGGCTGTGGGACCGCGAAACGGCGTCGCGGGCGCTGGCGGACCTGCTGCCGTACGTGGACGTGCTGGTGGCCTCGGCCGACGAGCTGCCCCTGGTCAGCGAAGGGGGCCCGGCCGCGCTGCTGGCGGCCGGGATCGGCGAGGTGGTCGTCAAGCACGGCGCGGCGGGCGCGGAGGCATGGGCGGGCGACGAGCACGCCGCCTCCGGGGCGCTGCGGGTCCCCGCGGTGAACACGGTCGGCGCGGGCGACGCGTTCGTGGCGGGCTACCTGTCGGGCCTGCTGGACGGCCTGCCGCTGGGGGAGCGGGTGCGGCGCGGGGTGACGGTGGGGGCGTTCGCGGTGGCGTCCGACGGCGACTGGCACGGCCTGCCCGACCGCTCGGAGCTCACCCTGCTCACCCTGGAGGACGGCGAAACCGTCCGCTGAGCCCACGAATTCGGGTGCGCCGGCCTCGAACCGCCGCACCCGGGGCGCCGACCTCAAACCGCCACACCTGGGATGCCGACCTCAAACCGCCGCACCTGGGATGCCGGCCTCGAACCGCCGCATCCGGGGTGCCCGCTCCCGCACCGCCGGTTTCGCGGCGGGAGACGTGCTTGGCGGCTCAACCGAACGTCAGCCAGGCCGCCCCGAATATGGTCGCGTACAGCAGCATGCGCAGCACCCAGTGGAAGCTGCGCCGATCCTCGTCAAGGATGAGCCCCGCCCGCTGGTAGCTCTGCATGAGCGCCAGCGCCCCCCATTGCAGGATGAGGGCCAGTCCCGCGGCCAGCACGAACACCGCGACCCGCTCCCGCACGATCCACTCGGCCAGCTTGAGGGGTCCGGACCGTCCCCCGGCGACCACGAGCGCCGCCACTTCGAGCAGGGTGAGCACGAGCATGACGCCCAGCTGTACGGCTATCTGTCGTGGTATCAGCCGCGCCAGCTCCTGCCGCTCGGCCTGCGGCCGATTCTTGGCCTGCTCCTGAGCCACACTGCGCCAGGTGTCGTGCACCGCGCGGAACTCGACGACCATCGCGATCAGTACGGCAGGAATGACCTGCGCCAGTAAGCCTGCGTGCGAGACAAGATCCACGAAGCCGGATTCTACGGTTGGCGGCCGTGCTGGTCTTCACCTCGCCGGGAGCGCATCGCAAGCAGGCTCCGGTCGCGCTCGCCGACAGTCACGGCGCTCACGACGCGGACGGGTGGGCCGCGTCGTCACCGGGCCGCGTCGTCACTGGGCCGTGACGGGGACGAAGCCCTCGCCGGCGCGATAGTGGGGGGACTGGTGGCGGAAGTACGTGTTGTACACGTCGCAGTACCGCCCCCCGCGCGCCAGCAGCGTCGCGTGGTCCCCCTCCTCCACGATCCGGCCGTGGTCCAGGACGATGATGCGGTCCACGTGCTCGATCGTGGACAGCCGGTGCGCGATGACGATCGAGGTGCGGCCGGCCAGCACCACGTCCAGACCTTCCTGGATCTGCGCCTCCGTGAGCGGGTCGACGCTGGCCGTGGCCTCGTCGAGCACCACGATGGCCGGGTCCTGGACGAGGAGCCGGGCCAGCGCCACGAGCTGCCGCTGCCCCATGGACAGGGCGCGGCCGTGCTCGCCCACGTCGGTGCCCAGCCCGTGGGGCAGGGCCTCTACCCAGTCGCCGCCGCCGACCGCCGCCGCGGCGGCCAGCACCTCTTCGTCGGTCGCCTCGGGTCTCGGGTAGCGGATGTTGTCGGCGACCGTGCCGCTGAACAGGAACGGCGCCTGCGGGACCGCGCCGATCTGCCTGCGGTACGCGCCGAGCTCCAGGGTGCGGATGTCCTGGCCGTCGATCAGCAGGCGGCCCTCCTGGAACTCGTAGAACCGGGTGATCAGCTTGCTGAGCGTGGACTTGCCGGCGCCCGTGTGACCGACCAGCGCGACCGTCTCACCGGCCTCGATCACCAGGTCGAAGTCCCGCAGCACCGGAGTGGCCGCGTCGTACCCGAAGGTGAGCCGCTCGAACTCGATGCGCCCCGCCAAACGGCCGACCTCGCGCGCGTCGCTCTGCACCACCCGCGGCGGCGCGTCGATGAGGGCGAACACCCGCTCCGACGCAGACAGCCCCTGCTGGAACTGCGACCAGAACGCGGCGATGGACGTCAGCGGGAACCAGAACAGCGCCACGCCCTGCAGGAACAGGTACCAGTCGCCGGCCGACAGCCGCCCGCCCAGCACCGCCGTGCCGCCCAGCTGCACCAGCGCGACCGTCGCCAGCCCCGCCACGAGGAACAGCACCGGGAAGATCGACGAGAACACGAAGCCCTGCCCCAGCGTCACCCGGTAGCTCTGCTGGTTGATCGGCTGGAACTCGTCGTAGACCTGCCGCTCCTGCCGGAAGTTCTTGGCCACGGCGATGCCGCCCATGGTCTCCTGCAGGTTGGCGTTGACGCGGCTCAGCGACCGCTGCGCCCGGCGCGTGCTGGTCCGGGCGATTCGCCGGAACAGCAGTGCGACGCCCACCACGACGGGCACCACGAGCAGCGTCAGCAGCGCCAGCTCGACGCTCCGCAGGAACAGCATGACCGTCACGAGCCCGACCATCAGCACCTGGCTGATCAGGTCCATCGTCAGCGTGGAGACCGTGGCGAAGTCGTCGGTGTCGGAGGTGACGCGGCTGACGATCCGGCCCGACGGCGTCTCGTCGTAGAACGACAGGTCGCGCTGGAGCACGGCGTCGAACGCGTCCTCGCGCAGGCGCAGCACGACGTCGCCGGTGACCCGCGAGCTGTGCCACTGGCGGACGAAGTTGAACACCCAGCCGAGCCCGCCCGCCAGCAGCAGGCCGAGCGTGAGCCGCCAGCCGGTCTCGGCGATGGTGCCGTCCTCGATGGCGTCGAGACCCCAGCTCGCCACCAGCGGCATGGCGGCCTGGCTCGCCGAGCCCAGGACGATCATGGCGGCGACCAGCGCCATCGCCCCGAGCTTCGGCCGGAAGTACGACAGGATCCGGCGCAGCAGCTCGCGGTCGCCGTAGGTGCGGTCGTAGTCCTCGGCGTCGAGGCCGTCCATGATGAACCCCATCAGCGCACCCCTCCCTGCTCGCCGGCCATCGCCTGGCCGTTCTCCTCCAGCACCCCTCCGGCGTGGAGCTCCAGCCCTTCGCCGTCCACCCCTCCGCCGTCCAGCCCTCCGGAGTTCAGGTCTTCGCCGTCCAGCTCCACCTCGTCGTAGTGGGAGAAGATCCGGCGGTAGAGGCGGCTGCGGGCGATCAGCTCGTCGTGCGTGCCGTAGTCGGCCAGCTCGCCGCGTCTCAGCAGCAGCACCTTGTCCGCCCAGCGGATCTGGGAGAGGCGGTGCGTGATGAGCAGCGTGGTGCGTCCCTCCTGGATGCGGCCGATCGCCTGCTGGATCCGGTCCTCGGTGGCGGAGTCGATGGCGCTGGTGGAGTCGTCGAGCACGAGGATCGCCGGGTCGGTCAGCAGGGCCCGTGCGATGGCCAGGCGCTGCCGCTGCCCGCCCGACAGCGTGACGCCGCGCTCGCCGATCACCGTGTCGTAGCCGTCGGACAGCTCGGAGATGAACTCGGCCGCCTGCGCGTCCTCCGCCGCCCGTACCACGGCCTCGCGGTCGGCCCGCTGGCCCAGGCTGAAGGCGATGTTCTCGGCGACCGACCGCGAGAAGAGCACGATGTCCTGCTCGATGGTGGAGATCTGCGAGCGCAGCGAGTCGAGGTCCCAGTCGCGGACGTCGACGCCGTCGATGAGGATGCGGCCCGCGGTGACGTCGTAGATGCGGGGGACGAGCTTGGTGAGCGTGCTCTTGCCGGAGCCGGTCTCGCCCACGATGGCGACCGTCTCGCCCGGCCGCACGGTGAACGACACGCCCCGCAGCGCCGGCCCGCCCTTGCCCTCGCCCTGGTTCTCGTCCTCGTCGTAGCCGAAGCTCACGTCCTCGAAGACGATCTCGCCGGTGACGGGCGCGGCGTGGCCGTCGGCGGGCTGCGCCAGCTCGCTCTCGGACGTCATGATGGCGAGGATCCGGCGCGAGGAGACGATGCCGATCTGCACCAGCGAGAACGTGAAGATGGACATCTGCGTGGGAAAGCCGAGCATGCCCATGAGGCCCATGAACGCGACCAGCTCCCCGAGGCTGATCACCCCGGACCCGTGCAGCGCCAGCCCGTGCCACAGCGCTCCCGCCATCGCGAAAGCGAACAGCAGCGTCGGCAGGTAGCGGGCCTGCACCAGGCCGTTGCGGGCGAAGGAGTCGCGGTAGCGGCGCGCGTGCGACCGGAAGCGCCGCCGCTCCTGCTCCTCCTGCGCCGTCACCTTGATCACCTCGATGCCGCGCACCGCCTGGTTGAGCGCGGCGTTGAGATCGCCGAACTCCTCCCGCATGCGGGTCGCCACCGGGTTGAGCCGCCGCATGTAGTGCCAGAGCGCCGCTGCGAACACCACGGCGAAGATCCCCGGCACGAGCAGCAGCCGCGGGTTGATCGCGCCGATGAAGAACAGGGGCACGATCCCGCTGAGCCCGGAGTCGACGATGAGGTCGAGGCCGGGAGAGACCATGGTGGACAGCTGCCGGATGTCGTTGGCGGCCCGGGCCATCAGGTCGCCCACCCGCTGCCGGTTGTGGAACGTCTGGCTCTTGCCCAGCAGGCTCACGTAGAGCTCGTCACGGGCGTCGCGCTCCAGCCGCTTGGCCAGCACCTCGCTGGACAGCCGGGCGACGAGGTCGAACACGCCGCGCGCCAGCACGATGGCCAGCAGCGCCAGCGCGATCAGCCGCAGCGCCTCCGCGGGGTCGCCCCGCTCGCCCAGCACGGCGTCGAACGCACCGCCGGTCAGCGAAGGAACGGTGGAGTTGAGCACCACCATCACGAGCGACCCGCCGAGGAACCCCATCAGGTGGACGGCATGGCGGCGCAGATGCGACCACAGCCAGCGGATCGGACCGCGGTGGTCGTGGCGGGTGCCGGAGACGGAGAACTCCGGTGTGCTGACGGCGGTCACCGAATACCTACAGACTGGAGGCCCCGTCCTTCAGAGCGGGCAGGAAAGTCGGAACGGTCGGACACTCTGATCTCCGGGTTTTGTCGGTGAGGGTCGGTAGGTTGATCGGCATGTCCCGCTACCGCCTGACGCCGACGCCTGCCCAGGAGCAGGCGCTGGCCGAGCATTGTGGGCACGCCCGGTACGTGTGGAATCTGGCGTGTGAGCAGCACGCGCACTGGCGGCCGGGACGCAAGAGCGCGCCCAGGTTCGCCGAGTAGTGCCGCCAGCTGACCGAGGCTCGAGTGGAATCCGAGTGGCTGCGGGCGGGGTCGATAGTCGTGCAGCAGCAGGCACTCAAGGACTTCGCCCAAGCGATGGCGAACTTCTTCGGCGGGACGCACCGCCGCCCGACGTGGCGTAAGCGCGGCCAGGGCGAGGGGTTCCGGATCGTCGCGGTCAAGGCGGGCGACGTACGCCGCCTGTCCGGCAATGTCGGCGCGGTGAAGGTTCCCAAGGTCGGCTGGGTCCGGTTTCGCTGGTCGCGTGCTGTCCCCGACGGCGTTAAGTCCTACCGCATCACCCGCGACCGGGCGGGACGCTGGCATGTGGCGTTCGCCGCGATCCCGGACCCGATCCCCGTACCCGGCACGGGCGAGGCTGTGGGCGTGGACAGGGGTGTGGCCGTGTCGGCCGCCCTGTCCACCGGGGAGATGCTGAACGCTCCCGGCCTGCGCGATCCCGAGAAGGTGCGCCTGCTGCGGCTCCTGCGCAAGCTGGCGCGGGCCAAGCGGGGGTCGAACCGGCGCGGCAAGGTCAAGCGGGCCATCGCCAAGCTGAAGGCGCGGGAGACCGACCGACGCAAGGACTGGGTGGAGAAGACCTCCACCGATCTGGCACGCCGGTTCGACGTGATCGCTGTCGAAGACCTGAAGATCCGCAACATGACCACGTCGGCCAAAGGCACCATCGAAGCGCGCGGCCGGAACGTCCGTCAGAAAGCGGGCCGCAATCGGTTGATCATGGCCGCCGCATGGGGCCAACTCGTCCAACGACTGGAACACAAGGCACCTGAGCGGGTCGCCAAGGTCAACCCCGCGTTCACGAGCCAGCGGTGCTCGGCGTGCGGGATCGTGGATGCGAAGTCGCGCGAGAGCCAAGCCGACTTCCGTTGCCGGTCCTGCGGATACGCCTGCAACGCTGATGTGAACGCGGCCAGGAACATCAAGCTGGCGGCAGGGCATGCCGTGTCTGCGCGGGAAGGGCCACGGGTTGCCGGGCCGGTGCACCGCGAACCTCAACGCGACCTCCTCCTCGTGGGGTAGCGGCCGTTGGAATCCCCCGCCTTCAGGCGAGGGAGGATGTCAAAGGCGAAGCTCCCCGAGGCGGCGGCGGGTGGACGTATATCGAACCTGTTTTCTATCACCGCCCACCGACAGATTCCCACCGCTTTTCTCGCGTGTCCCGGCGGGCGCCGCCGCTCCGGTACCGCGCCGCCGGGGGATACGGGGGGATCGCTCCAAGCAGGCGCATCGGTCAGGCGCCCGCGCCAAGGGTCCTGAAACACGAAACCCCAGATCGTGAGACCTGGGGTGAGGTGTGGTGGACGATACTGGGATTGAACCAGTGACCTCTTCCGTGTCAGGGAAGCGCTCTCCCGCTGAGCTAATCGTCCGTTGCCGAGGTGGAGACGGGATTTGAACCCGTGTAGACGGCTTTGCAGGCCGCTGCCTCGCCTCTCGGCCACTCCACCGAGCCGGAAGCTCCGAGCGGAAGACGGGATTCGAACCCGCGACCCTCACCTTGGCAAGGTGATGCTCTACCACTGAGCCACTTCCGCGTCGCCGCCGCTGTGTCGCGGTGACGAGAGAACTCTAGCGAATCCTCGCCGAGTCCCCAAACCGGAGGTCGCCGACCTGCTCCGCGTACCAGATGACGTCGGCGACGTGCTCGGCGATCTGGCGCAGCGTCCAGTTGGGGTCGCGGGGGACGTCCCAGGCGTCGGGGACGGTCGCGTAGCGGTTCACGTACGCCTGGGCGAGGCGGGGCCAGCGGGCGCGTGCCTCGGCGAGGTCGAGCTCGGTGAAGCGGGCCCAGTCGGCGTCCAGCGTCACCGTGCGGCCGTGCCAGGTGTCGGGTGCCGGAGTGGCGCCGGCGAGCAGGGCTTCCACCTCGGCGAGGTGGTCGATGAGGTGGTCCTGGATGCGGCGGGCGGCCTTGGAGGGGGTCCACAGGTTGTCGGCTTCGGTCAGGATGGGCCTGCCGTCCCAGGCGAGCCAGGTCTCGGCCAGAGCGAGGCAGCGGTCGACGGAGGCGGCTACGAGGAGCGCGGGGTTCTCGGTGGTCATGACGCCGATCGTGTACCCGAAGCATTCAAACGGCTGTCGAAGCGTCCCGGTCGCGGGAAGTGTCCGCGGGCAAGCCGTTCTCCGGGCAAGCCGTTCTCCGGGGGCAGTTCGGGTGGGAAGGAGTGGCCGACTCAGGGGGGCGGGGTCTCCGGGCCGTACGCCCGCAGGAAGGTGTCGACCGCGGACCCCGCCATCCCACCCGCCTCGGCGTCGGTGACCTCCTGTGTGCCGAGCCGGCCGCGCGCCTCCAGCGGCCCCGTGAGCAGCGCCAGGAACTGCTCGGCCGCCACCGCGGGGTCGCACGGGCGCAGCCGTCCGGACAGGGAGAGCCGCGCGAACCGGTCGGCCAGGCCCTCGCCGAGCCGGTGCGACGTGCGGCTCTGGACGGTGTCGACCAGGTCGGGGAAGCGGGCGATCTGCGCGTAGGTGAGCCAGCGCAGCGCGTGGGCGCGCTCCCCCCGGCACACGTGGAGCAGCCGGTACGCGACCTCCTCCAACGCCGGCCGGAGGTCGTCGCCCGGGTCGCGCAGCCGGTCAGCCACGGCCAGGCACTCCTCCGACACCGTCTCGGCGGCGGCGGTCAGCGCCTGCCGGAACAGGTTCTCCTTGTCGCTCAGGTGGTTGTACACGGTGAGCTTGGCGACGCCGGCCTCCTCGGCGATCTCCTGCACGCACGCCTGCGAGTAGCCCCGCCGGGCGAAGACGGTGAAGGCGGCGTCGAGGATGGCCTGCCGCTTGTCGATGCGTCCTCGCGCTCCCTTGCGGGCGGTGGCAGCCGTCGTTTCCGTCACGTCCGCAGGGTACCCCTCGACCGGGTCGCGAGTGAACTCGCGGGTTCACTCTTGCTGATGGACCGGATAAGTCGTTACGGTGAACCGACGAGTTTAGAAGAAAAGACCAATGAGGAGAGAAATGATCGTCAACATCCTGCGCTTCAGCTTCAGGAGCGGGACGACGGAGGAGGAGAGGGCCGAGGTCCTGGCGGCCATGCGGCGGACGGCGTCCGTCGAGTCGGTGTCGTTCTCGACGGTCGGCCAGGACCTGGGCGACCCCGCCGAGGGCTACACCCACGCCTACTGCGTCGGCATCGCGGACCTGGAGGCGCTGGAGCGGTACATGCACGACCCGGTGCACATCGAGGGCGACTACACGATCATCCCGCGGGTGGAGAGACTGGCGCCGGCGCGCCTGTCGGACGACCTCGACCCCGAGCTGGCCGGCAAGGTCATGGCGCTGCACCTGAAGAAGGTGGAGACGTACCCGGAGTGGGGGCGGCTCGTCGAGTCGGTCTCGGGCGGGCGGATCCCCAGCGGCGCCTGACCTGGTCCGGGGTCACCACACGGCGACGTCTTCTTTGCCCGTACCGGCCGTGGCGCATACCCGGGCGGAACGGCTTCCGGGACATCCTTGAGCTGACGACCGGGTCCGCCGCGTGACAGGAGACGATCATGGGACAGCTCGACGGCAGGACGGCCGTCGTCACCGGCGCCACCAGCGGGATCGGGCTGGCGGCGGCCCGGCGGTTCGCGGCCGAGGGGGCGCACGTGTTAGTCACCGGCCGCCGCCAGGAGGCGCTGGACGCCGCGGTGACCGAGATCGGCGGCAACGTCACCGGCGTCCGGGGCGACGTGGCCGACCTGGGCGACCTCGACCGGCTCTACGCCGCCGTCGCCGAGCGCGGCCGGGGCGTCGACGTGCTGTTCGCCAACGCCGGCGGCGGGGAGCTCCGGCCGCTGGAGCAGGTCACCGAGGAGCACTTCGACCAGACCTTCGGCAGCAACGTCAGGGGCACGCTGTTCACCGTCCAGAAGGCGCTGCCCCTGCTCAACGACGGCGCCTCGGTGATCCTGACCGGCTCCACCGCCGGCGCCAAGGGCGTGGAGGCGTTCGGCGTGTACAGCGCCTCCAAGGCGGCCATCCGCTCCTTCGCCCGCACCTGGGCCAACGAGCTCAGGGGCCGGGCGATCAGGGTCAACACCCTCAGCCCCGGCCCCATCGACACACCCGGCGTCACCGGTCTGGCGCCCGACCCGGCCGAGGCCGACCGCCTCAGGAACGCCCTGGTGGACCTGGTGCCGCTCGGCCGGATGGGCACGCCCGAGGAGGCCGCCTCGGCCGCCCTGTTCCTGGCCTCCGACGAGAGCAGCTTCATCACGGGCGCCGAGCTGTACGTCGACGGCGGCATGAACCAGATCTGACCGTCACCGGCTCAGGTGTGGCCGCCGTTCACCGTCACGCGCTCGCCGGTGACGAACGAGGCCGCGTCCGAGGCGAGGAACGCCACCGTGGCGGCCACGTCCTCCGGCGTGCCCATCCGGCCCAGGGGCACGTCGTCCCGGTAGGCGGCGATGTCCTCGGGGCCGTGGTGGGCGTGCCGTTCGACGGGGATCCAGCCGGGCGCGACCAGGTTGACCGTGATGCCGTACGGGCCCAGCTCGCGGGCCCATGTCCGGGTGAGCCCGAACTGCGCCGCCTTCGCCGCCGTGTAGGCGGACATGCCGGGCGGGGCCCGGTCGACGATGTCGGAGCCGATCTGGATCACCCGGCCGCCGCCCGCCGCGCGCATGCCGGGCAGCGCCGCCCGTACGAGCAGGGTGGGGCTCTTGACGAAGAACCGGAGCTGGTCGAGGTGCGCCTCCCAGGTGAGGTCCTCGACGGGCACGGCGGGCTGGGGGCCGGTCGCGTTGAGCACCAGCGCCGTCACGGGCCCGAGCCGGTCGGCGACGCGCTCCACCAGGGCGGGGGCCTCCGTGTCGTCCGTGACGTCCGCCGCGAACGCCTCGGCGGCGCCGCCGTCCGCCCGGATCCGCTCCACGACCGCGCCCGCCTCGCCGGCGCTGGAGCGGTGGTTGACCGCCACGGCCCACCCGTCGGCGGCCAGCCGCCGCGCGATCACGCCGCCCAGCCCTCGGGACGCGCCGGTGACGAGGGCCACCCGCCCGCCGTTCGCTGCCGTCAAGGAGAACACCTCCGAACTCGCCGTACGATCTTCGAGCCTAGCCGCCGGGTCTCCGCGGCGGCATCCTTCGGCCGGCGGCGAAACATTCCGGCGCTAGGGTCGTGGACATGGCAGCAATGGAGCACGTCGCGGCCGACGCCGACATCGCGCCCGTCGCGGCGCTCATCGCCGACCCGACCAGGGCCGCCATCCTCACGGCCCTGCTGGGAGGCCAGGCCCTGGCCGCCGGGGAGCTGGCGCGCATGTCGGGCGTGAGCGCCGCCACGGCGAGCGCGCACCTGTCCCGCCTGCTGGAGGGCGGGCTCGTCGACGTCGTACGGCAGGGCCGCCACCGCTACTACCGGCTGGCCGGGCACGAGATCGCCGAGGTGCTGGAGGTGCTGGCCAGGTTCGGCGGGCGGCCGCCCGTGCGGTCCCTGCGCCAGTCGCGCCAGGCCCGCATGCTGGAGGAGGCCCGCACCTGCTACGACCATCTGGCCGGCCGGGCCGGGGTCGGCCTGCTCGACGGCCTGCGGGCCGCCGGCTGCCTGACCGGGGGAGAGGTGACGCCCGAGGGCGAGCGCCTCCTGGGCCTCCTGGGCGTGGACGTCGAGGGAGCGCGCCGGACCAGGCGCCGCTTCGCCCCCGAATGCCTCGACTGGACCGAGCGGCGGGCCCACCTCGGCGGCTCCCTGGGCGCCGCCATCACCGCCGTGCTGTTCGAGCGCGGCTGGTACGCCCGGGGGCCGGTCCCCCGAGCGGTGAGCGTGACCGAAGCGGGCAGGGAAGGGCTGACGGCGCTGTTCTCCGGTAAGGAGCTAACATCGCATACGCCAGTTACCTGAACGAGAGAGAACACCATGCGCGACAACGGAGTCGTGAACGTCGGCCCGGAGCCCCTGACCTTCGACGACGTCATCCGGGTGGCCCGCCACGGCGCCGCCGTCCAGCTCACCGACGACGCCGTCGCCGCGGTGTCGGCCGCGCGGCAGCGCGTGGACGAGCTGGCCGAGAGTCCCGTCCCCGCCTACGGCGTCTCCACCGGCTTCGGCGCGCTCGCCACCCGCCACATCGACCCGGCGCTGCGCGCCCAGCTCCAGCGCTCCCTGGTCCGCTCGCACGCGGCGGGCAGCGGACCCGAGGTCGAGCCCGAGGTAGTGCGCGCGCTCATGCTGCTGCGCCTGCACACGCTGGCCACCGGCCACACCGGCATCAGGCCGACCACCGCGAAGGCGCTGGCCGGGCTGGTCAGCGCGGGCATCACGCCCGTCGTCCACGAGTACGGCAGCCTCGGCTGCTCCGGCGACCTTGCACCCCTGGCGCACGTGGCGCTGGCCCTCATGGGCGAGGGCCCGGTCCGCGACGCCTCCGGCCGGCTCACCTCGGCGGCCGAGGCGCTCAAGCAGGCCGGCGTGGAGCCCGTCGAGCTGGCGGCCAAGGAGGGGCTCGCGCTGATCAACGGCACCGACGGCATGCTCGGCATGCTGATCCTGGCCATCGACGACCTCACCCGCCTGGTCAGGACCGCCGACGTCAGCGCCGCGATGAGCGTCGAGGCCCTGCTCGGCACCGACCGCGTCTTCGCCCCCGAGCTGCAGGCGCTGCGCCCGCACCCCGGCCAGGCACGCGCCGCCGCCAACATGACCAGGATCCTGGCCGGCTCGGCCATCATGGAGAGCCACCGCGACCCCAACGCCTGCACCCGCGTCCAGGACGCCTACTCCCTGCGCTGCGCCCCCCAGGTCGCCGGCGCGGCCCGCGACACGATCGCCCACGCCGCCAACGTCGCCACCTGGGAGCTGGCCAGCGCCGTCGACAACCCGGCCGTGCTCGCCGACGGCCGCGTCGAGTCCAACGGCAACTTCCACGGCGCCCCCGTCGCGTACGTGCTGGACTTCCTGGCGATCGTCGCCGCCGACCTCGCCTCCATGTCCGAACGCCGCACGGACCGCTTCCTCGACGTCGCGCGCAACCACGGCCTGCCCGCGTTCCTGGCCGACGACCCCGGGGTCGACTCCGGCCACATGATCGCCCAGTACACGCAGGCCGCCATCGTCTCCGAGCTCAAGCGGCTGGCCGTGCCCGCCAGCGTCGACTCGATCCCCAGCTCGGCCATGCAGGAGGACCACGTCTCGATGGGCTGGTCGGCGGCGCGCAAGCTCCGCCGGTCCGTCGACGGTCTCACGCGCGTGCTCGCGGTCGAGGTGCTGACCGCCGCCCGCGCGCTCGACCTGCGCGCCCCGCTCCGTCCCGCGCCGGCCACGGCCGCCGTGGTCGAGGCGCTGCGCGAGACGGTCCCCGGCCCGGGGCCGGACCGGTTCCTGGCGCCGGAGATCGACGCCGCGGTCCGCCTGGTGGCGGACGGCTCGGTGATCGCGGCCGTGGAGTCGGTCACGGGCCCGCTCGACTGACCCCCGCGGCCCGGGGTCAGGGCAGGGCCACGACGACGTCGACCTCCAGCAGCAGCCCCGGCATGAACAGCTTCGGCACCTCCACGGTGGTGCTCGCCGGCGGCGTCCCGGTGAGGTACTTCCGCCGCACCGCGCCGTACTCGGCCCGTCGGTCCATGTCCGTCAGGTACGTCCTGATGAAGGTCACGTCGTCGAACGTCGCGCCCTGGTCGGCCAGGATGCGCTCCAGGTTCCGGAAGACGTGCTCGGACTGGGCGGTCATGTCGTCCTCGCCCACCACGCGGTGCCGCTCGTCGAGGGCGGCCTGCCCGGAGACGTAGAGGGTGTCGCCGGCCCGGACGGCGTGGGAGTACATGCCGTTCGTGGGCGGGACGGTCGGCGGGTTCAGCGGCACGGCCCGCCGCCCCTTCCGGCCGCCCGTGACGTGGCCGGCGATCGCGGTGAGGTCACGCCCGCCCAGGCCCGCGGCCTCCGCCTCCTGCAGCCGCCGGCGGGCCGCCGTGGCCAGCGACGCCTCGGGCCACGCCGCCAGCGCCAGGTCCTTGGCCGCCAGCCCGAGCGCGTACCGGGTCTCCCGTGAGGGGACGCGCAGCCGCTCGGACACCGCGCCGAGCGGGGTGCCCGCGAGCACGTCCGCCAGCTCCTCACGCGGCACCCCGTGCGCCTCGCCGTACGCGAACGTCTCGGCGACCAGCACCTGGGCCGGGACGATCGCGCTCATGACGGCGACCTTCACGGCCGCGCCCGCGCCCAGGGGACCGCACGCGCGCACGGTCCCGAACACCGACAGCACCTCCCGCAGCCCGGCGGCCACTGCCCCGTCCCCTTCCCGAGGGCCGTCCAGCCCTCCGGCGAGCACGGTCAGCGTCCCCTCCGCCGCCGGCCCGACGCTGCCCAGCACGGGCGCGTCGACCAGCCCGGCGGACGCGGGCAGCAGCGCCCGCAGCTCCCGCACCGCCTCGGGGCCGATCGTGGACATCTCCACCACCGTCGCCCCGGGAGCCAGCCCCGGCAGCGCGGCGGTCAGCACCTCCCGGACCGCGGCCGGGTCGCGCAGCATCGTGACGACGAGCGCGGCTCCGCGCACCGCCTCGGCGGCCGTGACATCCGTCCCGCGCCGCCACACCGTCACCTGGTGGCCGGCGTCCACGAGCCGCCGCGCCATGGGGACGCCCATCCGGCCCTGTCCAAGAAAAGCGATCTTTCCCTCGAAAGCAGTCATGGGCCCAGTGAACCGGGTGGCGAGAGATTCCACCACCGACTACATTGCATGGCAGCCATGACTGACACGAATGCCTTCGACACCGCCACCCTCCGGCTGTTCGACGAGGTGGCGCGCAACGGCTCGTTCACCGCGGCGGCCGAGCTGCTCGGCTACACCCAGTCCGCGGTCTCCCGCCGGATCGCCGCCCTGGAGCGCGCCGCCGGCGGCCCGCTGTTCGAGCGCCTGGCCCGGGGCGTACGGCTCACCCCGGCGGGGCATGCGCTGCACGCCCATGCCGGCGCCGTCCTCGACCGGCTCGAACGCGCGGGGGAGGAGCTGACCGCGATCCACGGGGGCAGCGGCGGCACGCTGCGCGTCGGCGCGTTCGCCACGGCCAACGTGGACCTCGTGCCGGGCACGCTCAGGCGGTTCGCCCGTGCCCGGCCGCGCGTCGAGCCGCGCGTGCTGGAGGGGCTGACCTCCCGGCTGGTCGAACGCCTCCAGGCGGGCGCGCTGGACATCGCGGTCATCAGCGACTACCCGGCTGGCCTGCCCGCCGGTTTCACCCTCCGCGAGTCACCACCGGAGCAGCCCCGGGGCGCGCGTGGGGACGACGCCGGTCCCGGGAGGGCCGTGCTGCTGCGCGAGGACCGGCTGTTCGTCGCCCTGCCGCGCGAGCACCGGCTGGCCCGCGAGGACACCGTGGAACTGCGCGAGCTGGCGGGCGAGCCGTGGATCGAGGCCGCGCCCCGCGGCCAGCCGACGCTGCTGGCCGCGGCCTGCGCCGCCGCCGGGTTCACCCCGCGCGGCGGCCTGCGGGTGGCGGAGTGGACGGGGAAGTTCGGGTTCGTCGCCGCCGGGCTCGGCGTCACCCTCGTACCGGAGCTGGCGGCCCGCGGCGTGCCGCCAACCGTCGTGCTGCGCCCCCTGCGCGGCCCCGCCCCCGCGCGGAAGGTGTACGCGGCCCTGCCCAGGACGCCGCTGCCCGCGGCGCTGGAGTTCCTCCGGCTGCTGGGACAATGGGAGCCGTGCACGACTCCTTCGCCCACGTAGGCGGTGTCCTCGCCACCGGCCTGCGCGACCTGACCACCGACCTCGCCGCCCTCGACGGCGACGGCTGGTGGGCGGTCGTCGCCGACTACGAGGGCAAGGCGACGTGCGCCCGCTTCGACCACGTCCGCCCCGCGCCGCTGCCGCCGCCCCGCCGCCCCTGGCACGGCCCGCCGCCCGGCCGGTGGCGCAGCTCGCTCGACCGGGCCGCCTACGAGCGCGGCGTCCAGGCCATCCGCGACCACATCGAGCGGGGCGAGGTCTACCAGGCCAACCTGTGCCGCGTCCTGACCGCACCGGTGCCGCACGACGCCGACCCGCTCGCCCTGGCCGCCCGGCTGGCCGCGGGCAACCCGGCCCCGTACAGCGCGGTGATCGACGTGCCGGGCGCGACCGTCGTATCCGCCTCGCCGGAGCTGTACCTGTCGCGCGAGGGCGACGTCGTCGAGTCCCGCCCCATCAAGGGCACCGGCGCCACCGCGGCCGACCTCCTCGACAAGGACCGCGCCGAGAACATCATGATCGTCGACCTGGTCCGCAACGACCTCGGCCGGGTCGCCGAGGTCGGCTCCGTCGAGGTGCCGTCGTTGTGCGCCGTCGAGGAGCACCCCGGCCTCGTCCACCTCGTCTCGGCGGTCCGCGCCCGGCTGCGGCCCGGCGCGGGCTGGGCCGAGCTGTTCGCGGCCACGTTCCCGCCCGGCTCGGTCACCGGGGCCCCCAAGTCGTCGGCGCTGCGGATCATCAATCGGCTCGAACCCGAACCCCGGGGGCCGTACTGTGGGGCGGTGGGCTGGGTCGACGCCTCCCGACGCAGGGCGGCGCTGGCCGTGGGCATCCGCACGTTCTGGATCGCCGCCGGCGAGATCCGGTTCGGCACGGGCGCGGGCATAACCTGGGAGAGCGATCCCCGGCGTGAGTGGCTCGAGACCGAGCTGAAGGCGTCCAGGCTCATCTCACTGGCATCCTCAGGAGGCACTGCATGAACATCCCTGTCTGGGTCAACGGGGAGCTGATCGACCCGCAGCGGGCGACCGTCTCGGTGTTCGACCACGGGCTCATGGTCGGCGACGGCGTGTTCGAGACCGTGAAGATCGTTCACGGTCGCGCGTTCGCCCTCACCCGGCACCTCGACCGGCTCAGGCTCTCGGCCCAGCGCATGGACCTGCCCGAGCCCGACGTCGAGGCCATCGCCGAGGGCATCGGCAAGTGCCTGGCCGCCGCCCCCGCGTGGGCGCTCGGCCGCATCCGCATCACCTACACCAGCGGCCCGGGCCCGCTCGGCTCCGACCGCGGCGACCAGGGCACCACCTCCGTGGTGATCGTGGACGAGCAGAAGCCGTTCCCCGTCACGGCCAACGTCACCGTCGTCCCCTGGCCGCGCAACGAGCGCGGCGCGCTGGCCGGCGTCAAGAGCACCTCCTACGGCGACAACGCCAAGGCCCTGGCCTACGCCAAGGCGCGCGGTGGCGGCGAGGCGATCTTCGGCAACCTCGCCGGCGACCTGTGCGAGGGCACCGGCTCCAACATCTTCATCGTCCGCGACGGCCGCCTGCTCACCCCCACTCTCCAGTCCGGGTGCCTGGCGGGCGTCACGCGGGCACTGACGCTCCAGTGGTGCGGCGGCGAGGAGGCCGACGTGCCGCTGTCGGCCCTGTACGAGGCCGAGGAGGCGTTCCTGACCTCGACCACCCGCGACATCCAGCCGATCAGGCTCGTCGACGACACCGAGCTGCCGGTCGCGCCCGGCCCGATCACGGCCAAGGCCATGCGGGTCTTCGCCGAGCGCTCGGCCGGCGACCTCGACCCCTGACACCCCGCACCCGGGCGGCACCGACCGGCCGCCCGGGCCTGCCACCGCGACACGGTCGACGGCGTGCGCGACCATACCGGTCCGGGCGCGATCACGCCTACGCTGACGCCTTCCCGGCAGGACGTCAGGGATTGGTCGCCACGGTGAGGATCACCGCGCGGGAGCCGACGTGCGCCAGGCGCGACTCCGCCTGAACGAAGCCCGCCGTACGGGCGAACTCCGACGCCTCGCCGGCGGTGCCGGGGACGGGCACGTCCGAGGCGACCAGCGCGGCGAACGCGCCGCTGGGCCGGAACTGCCCGGCCACCGGCAGGGTGAACCCGGCCCGGCCGCCGGGGCGCAGCGCGCGGCGCCAGTCGGCCAGCGCCGTCGAGCCGAGGAAGTGCAGCGAGGACGAGCAGAGGACCAGGTCGAGCGAGGCGTCGGGCACGGGCAGGGGGACGGCCTGCCCCACCCGCCAGTCGATCGCCGTGGCCAGGCCGGCCGCTTCGGCGCGCTCACGGCCGACGGCGATCATGCCGGGGGAGATGTCCACGGCCACGACGGGGACGGTGGCACCCGCCCGGGCCAGCGCGAGCGCGACGGCGCCGTTGCCGCAGGCCACGTCGGCGATCCTGTCGCCCGCGGCCGGTCGGACCAGGTCGAGAAGCAGGCGGGCGATCTCGTCGTGGTGGTCGTTGTCGTAGTCGCCGGCCAGCTCGTCGAAGGCATCGGCCATCTGAGGGGGAATCGTCACGAGGCGATTATCGGGCACGGGCCGTCCGCGCCGCGGACGGCGTCAGTACGTCTTCTGCGTCTGCACGTTGAAGTCGTCCATCGTGACCTTCTTGGCGGGGTCCGTCAGCGGGTCGTCGACGGAGATGACGTCCAGCCCCTCGCGGATGTCGCTGGAGTAGATGTAGCCGTTGTAGTAGTACGCCGACCACGAGCCCGCCACGGGATCGTCGCCGCCGTCCGGGAACGGTCCGCGCTCGAAGAAGCCGATCTCCCTGGGGGCGGAGGAGTCGGTGAAGTCCCAGATCGACACGCCGCCCTGGTACCACGCCTGCACCATGACGTCCTTGCCCGGCACCGGCACCAGGGAGCCGTTGTGGGCGACGCAGTTCTCGTCCTTCTCCTGCTCGCGGGGGATCTTGAAGTAGCCGCGGCGCTCCATCCGGCCGTCGACGATGTCGTAGATCGCGTTCGCGCCCTTGGTCTGCGGGGTGTTCCTGTCGCAGGTGGGGGCGTTGCCGCCGCCGAGCTCGTCGCTGAAGACGACCTTGGTGGCGTCGTTGTTGAACGTGGCCGAGTGCCAGATCTGGAAGTTCGCCTCGTCGCGTACCTGCTGGAGCACCGTCGGGTTGACGGGGTCGGAGATGTCGAGCAGCACGCCGTCGCCGAAGCAGGCGGCGGCGGCGAGCTTCTTCTCGGGGAAGGCGGTGATGTCGTGGCAGCCGCCGCTGCCCTTCTGGCGCTCCGGGAAGATGTTCGGCTTGGCGACGACCCTCGCGGAGCGGGGGTCCTTGACCGGGATCTCCACGACCTGGATGACCTGGTGCTCCGGCGTGCAGGTCGCCGAGTCCGCCTCACCGCCCGGGGAGGAGACGTACACGTAGAGCGTCTCGCCCTGCGGCACCATGGTGTGCGTGTGCGACCCGCACTCGGTCGCCACGGACGAGACGTACGTGGGGCGGGCCTTGTCGCTGATGTCGAAGATGCGCAGGCCCTCCCAGGCGCGCGTGTCCTCGTCGGAGCCGCAGCCCGCGTCGCTGCGGGGCTCGTCCACCGACAGGATCAGCAGGTCGCCGTAGACGGAGACGTCGTTCTGCTGGGCCGGGCAGGCCACCTGGCTGACCGTCCTCGGCCTGGCCGGATCGCTGATGTCGTAGACGGAGAACCCGCCGAAGTTGCCGACGAACGCGTAGTCCCCCTGGAAGGCCAGGTCGGTGTTCCAGTCCATCTCGTTGTTCAGCGGCGCCGAACGCGGGACGTTGGCCACGAGCTTGACGTTGGGGCTGGTCATCACGGTGTCGTCACCCGACCCCCGTGAGGTGCCTCCCGAGCGCGGCGCGGACCCGCCGGGGTCCGATCCCGAACTGCACGCGGACACGAACAGGGCGACCGCGCACAACACCGCCCCCCGAGCCCTGGCAGAGAACACGCACGCACCCCTCGTCTTGTGTCCCAGTATGGAAGCTATGTCAGTACGATCCCGGTTCGTACCGCACCTTGTCGCAATTATGGCGGTATTGGCGGTAGCCGCGTGTGCCGAGCGGCCGGAGGGACCCTCGGCCGTGGGCACGGGCGCCCCGGTGATCGTCCCGGACGAACCGGGGGCTCCGGCCCGTACGGCGACGCCTGGGGAGCGTGTCGGCCAGGCCGACAGGGAGCCGGGCGCGGCGGACGTCCGCTTCGCCGAGGGCATGATCCCGCACCATCGCCAGGCCCTGGAGATGACCGCCCTGGTGGCGGAGCGCACGGGGAACGTGACCGTGCGGGGCTTCGCCGCGCAGATCGCCGCGGCCCAGCAGCCCGAGATCAGCGTGATGACCCGCTGGCTCGCCGGCCTCGGCCGCTCCGTCCCTGCCGGGCACGAGCACGGCCAGGTGGGCTACGGGATGGCGACGCTGGAGGAGATGAACGCGCTGCGCGCCGCCCGCGACGCCGCCTTCGACCGGCTGTTCCTGCGCCTGATGATCAGGCACCACGAGGGCGCGCTGAGGATGGCGGGGGAGCAGCTCTCCGGCGGGCGCGACGTGGGCATGCGGCGCATGGCGCGAGACGTGTACGCGGGCCAGAGCATCGAGATCGCCCGTATGAGGAGGACGCTGCAGGCGCTACCCGGCCGCTAGGGAATCCTGGGGGGTTCAGGAGGGCCAGAGCATGTTGGTCAGCTCGGCGTCGAGGTCCATGAAGTCGGTCTCGCGACCGGCCGGCACCTTCTCGTACGTGCGGTGCAGGAACTCGGTGAGGGGCGTCAGCGGCACCTCGAACAGTGCCTGGCCGAACGGGGAGGTCAGGCTGATGTGCAGGGTGCGCTCGCCGTCGGAGCGCGCCGGCCACACCTGCACGTCGCCGTCGCCGACGCGGCGCACGATGCCGACGGTCAGCAGCTCCCTGGCGAAGATCCACTCGACCGGTTCGTCGTTCCCCACGTGGAAGGCCATGCGGATGGCGTACGGGTCGTCGGCGGTGTAGCTGAGTCCGGCGAGCAGGGGGACGGTCGTTCGGTCGGGGACCACAAGCCGAAGGCCAAGCTCGGCGGAGACGGTGGTGCTGTTCATCGTCAGCCAAACCTTTTCGTCGTAGGTCCCCTCTTCGGGGCTTTCGCTGCTCTGACGGACTTCGTCCTGAGCTATGACGCGGAACGAAGAAACCTGTAGGAAAGATTCCGCTTCCAGGGCCTTCTGTAACGCACCTCACAGCTGGACATTCGGGCATCTATCTGGCCAAACGGCATCTGTTGGCTGGTATTTGCGAGGGCTTTGCGCGCCCTCCGGTCGGCTCCGGCGTAATCCTTCATGAACGTTTCCGGAGAAAAGATCACGATCGGCTCCTACCGGAACACGTCGATGGTATGCCACCGACCCGCTCCGCCGATGGGCAACCACCCCCTTTCCCTCGAATCTCCGTCCCAGTCCGCCTCCCGGCGCGCCGCCGCTTCGCCAGGTGGTCCTGGAGTGCGGTATGGTTTTCCCGTCGGCGCCGCAAGGGGCCGCCAGGGCGGGCGATTAGCTCAGCGGGAGAGCGCTTCGTTCACACCGAAGAGGTCACTGGTTCGATCCCAGTATCGCCCACCGGAATTCACCAGGTCGAAGGCCAGACCGCATGTCGCGGGTCTGGCCTTCTTCATGTCTGGACCCTGATTGGACCCTGCGACCAGCGCTCACCCACGCCCTGGCCGACAGCCCGCCCGGCCGTACCGGGCCATGGCCCGGCCTTCGCGCCGGCGCCCTACTCGACGACCACGCATCCCGCCGCCTCTATGGCGGCCCGGACCGACCGCTCGTCGACCGGCCCGTCCGTCAGGATGCTGACGCGCGAGGTGGCCGGTGTCACCTCCACTCCCACCACGCCGGGCACCTGGATGAGTTCGGTCCTGATGGTCGCCAGGCAGTGGTCGCACGTTTCCGAGGACAAGCCGGTGAGCTGGTAGGCGACCAGGCTGTACGCCACAGTGATCATGGTGTCCTCTTCCTCTCAGGACGCTTCGAGGCTACGTCTGCCCCTGCCTCCGATCGTGGAGCACCGGACCCGGCGCGGGGAGTCCGGGCGGGCGTCGCGAACACGCCATGGCGCGAACAGGAAGCCAGCTTTGCGGCGGTATAGGGAGATCTGTCATCGTTTCGGGAGGCGCACGAGAGGATGGAGGGCAGCTTGCCGCATCAGGATGACGATCATCTCGCGCAGGCCCTCTACCGGCAGATGCACGAGCGCGGCGAGTCATGGTCCGAGGCCGGCGCCGCCCTCGAACTCGGTCCGGCCGAGCTCGCCCAGGCGTGCGAGCACCTGATCCGCCTCCACCTGATCGACTCCGAGACCGGCACCGCCGTCGACGCCGCCGCGGCGCTCGCCCGTAGCCTGCGGGACAGCCACCGAGCTCTCGATCGCCTGGTCGAGCAGCATGTCAGGGCCGCCCTGCTGGCCCAGCGTTATCTGGGCCTGCCCGGCCGCCGGACCGACGACACGCACATCGAGTTCTTCGCCCGCACCCACCACCAAGAGCGGCTGTACCAGCGCATCGACGAGCTGACCGAGCTGACCAGGCACGAGATCGCGAGCATGCATCCCGCGGCGCCGTGGACCTCGGAGGTGCTGGAGAAAGGGCTGGCCCGCAACCGCGTCTCCATCGGCAACGGCCTCCGGGTGCGCAGCCTGCACGCACAGATCACTTTCGCCGACCCGATGATGCGCGAGTACGTCAACACCCTCGCGGAGGTGGGCGTCGAAGTGCGGGCCGCCCCGCTGATCCCCACGCGCATGCTCATCTACGACCGGCACACCGTGATCGTCCAGGCCGACCCCGAGGACCTCGACGCCGGCGCGGTGCTCATCCAGGGCGATGGCGTGGTCCGCTCGCTCTCGGCGCTCTACGACTACTGCTGGATGACCGCCTCCGAACCCGAGGACGTGCCCCGCACCGCGGACGGCGTGACCCTCACCGAGGCGCAGCGGGCCGTCCTGCGGCTGCTCGCCTCCGGCGCCAAGGACACCGCCATCGCCCGCGGCCTGGGCGTTTCCGTCCGTATGGTGACCCGCACCGTCGGCGAGCTGACCACGATCCTGGGCGCGACCAGCCGCTTCCAGGCCGGAGTGCGGGCGGCCCGCCTCGGTTGGCTGGACTGAAGCGGGCGAAGGGCGGCGCCGGAAAGGGCAGGCCGGTCTGTCACAGGGCGGCCTTGGCGTAGCGGCTCGCCGGGCGGGGCAGGCCGAGTCGCCCGCGCAGGTCCGCTGTGTCGTACGCCGTCCGGAACGCGCCCCGGGCCTGGAGCTCGGGCACCAGGCCCCTGGTGATCGACGTCAGGTCGCGGGGCAGCTCGCCCGGCCGGAGGCGGAATCCGTCCAGCCCGGCCTCCCGCCAGCTCAGCAGCAGATCGGCGAGCTCCTCCGGCGTGCCGGTGAAGACGTGCGCGTCCGAGACGAGCTCGTCTCCGTCGAGGTCGTCCAGCCGCGCCTTGCGGTCGGCCGCGCCGCCGGGGTCGAGGAAGGTCACCAGGTCCGCGAAGATCTTCAAGGGCGGTCCGGCACGGCCGACGGCGGACTCCGCCGCCCGGACCCGCTCGACGACGGCCGTGGCCTCGTCCCGCTCGCGCGGCGTGACGTACACGACGTCGGAGGTCCGGGCCGCGAACTCGTACGGCAGCGTGTCGTGGGCCAGGGCGGTGACCAGCGGCTGCCCCTGGGGGGACCGCGGCGTGATCGAGGGCCCCTTCACGCTGAACCACTCGCCGCTGAAGTCGACGTAGTGCAGCTTGTCGCGGTCGATGAACCGGCCGGTCGCGACGTCGCGGATCTCCGCGTCGTCCTCCCAGCTGTCCCACAGCCGGCGGACCACCTCGACCGCGTCGGCCGCCTCGGCGAACAGGCGCTCCACGTGCCTGGTGAAAGCCGGATCGGGGTGGCCGGAGAGGTCGAGCGGCGGGAGGACGCGGCGGCCGAAATGGAGGGCGTGGTCGGGGCGGCCCGAGACCTGGGGCCGCCACCCGCCCCTGCCGCGGGTGACGTGGTCGAGCGAGGCGATGCCGGTCGCGACGTGGAACGGCTCCGTATGGGTCGTGCTGGTGGTCGGCACGAGGCCGATCCGCGAGGTCAGCGGCGCGACGTTGGACGCGATCAGCACCGCGTCGAGGCGTCCGCGCACCTGGTCCAGGCGCTCGTCGGGCTCGTTGAGCCGGGTCGACTGGAGGCCGAGCGCGTCCTCGAAGGTGACGAAGTCGAGCAGGCCGCGCTCGGCCTCCGCGACGAGGTCGGCCCAGTAGCCGGCGGTGAACAGCCGGTCCGGCTGCGCGCCCTCGGCCCGCCACGCGGCCGGGTGCCAGCCCGCCCCGTCGAGCGCGACGGCGAGATGCAGGGTCATGAGATCTCCTCGGTACGGGCGGCGAGAGGGCGGGGGGCGAGAGGGCGGGCGGCGAGGCCCAGGTGGTCGCGCAGGGTGGGCCCCGTGTAGTCGGCGCGGAAGACGCCCTTCTCCTGCAACAGTGGGACGACCTTGTCGACCAGGTCGTCCAGCCCGCCCGGGGTGAGGTGCGGCACGAAGATGAAGCCGTCGGCGGCGTCGGTCTGCACGAAGTGGTCGATCTCGTCGGCGACCGACCGCGGTGTGCCGATGAAGGTCTGCGGCACGCCGACCTCGATGACCAGCTCGCGGATCGACAGGTTCTTCTCCTCGGCGATGGCGCGCCACTTGGCCGCCACGGCGCCACGGTCGCGGCGGAACTGCGCGTCGCCCTTGGACACGCCCTCGTCCAGGTTCGGTTCGAGGTCGGGCAGGGGGCCGTCCGGGTCGTATCCCGTCAGGTCGCGGCCCCACACGCCTTCCAGGAAGTAGAGCGCGGTCTGCGGGCTGACCTGCGCGCGGCGGATCTCGGCGGCCCGTTCCGCGGCTTCGGCATCGGTGTCGCCGAGCACGTACGTGACAGCGGGAAGGATCTTCAGGTCCTCGTGCCGCCGGCCGTACGCGGCGAGCCTGCGTTTGACGTCACGGTAGAAGGCGCGGCCCTCCTCCAGCCTGCTGTGCCGGCTGAAGATCACATCCGCCGAGGACGCGGCGAACTCGCGGCCGTCCTCGGAGTCCCCGGCCTGGATGATCACCGGGTGGCCCTGCGGGCCCCGCGGCACGTTGAACAGGCCGGAGATGTCGAAGTGCCGGTCCCGGTGCCGGAAGGGGGTGACGCCGTCCGGCCGGAGGAACCGCCCCGACTCCGGGTCCGCGACCACCGCGTCGGGAGCCCAGGAGTCCCACAGCTCCCTCGCGGTCCGCAGGAACTCCTCCGCCCGGGTGTACCGGTCGGACTCGTGGAGGAAGCCGCCCCGGCGGAAGTTCTCGCCGGTGAAGGCGTCGAAGCTGGTCACCACGTTCCACGCGGCCCGGCCGCCGCTCAGGTGGTCGAGTGTGGCGAGCCTTCTGGCCACCTCGTACGGCTCGTTGAAGGTCGAGTTGACCGTCGCGGCGAGGCCCAGGTGGGTGGTGACGGAGGCCAGGGCGGAAAGGACGGTGAGCGATTCGGGGCGGCCCACGACGTCCAGGTCGTGGATGCGACCCTTCGCCTCGCGCAGCCGCAGTCCTTCCGCCAGGAAGAAGAAGTCGAACTTGCCCCGTTCGGCCGTCTGGGCAAGGTGGCGGAACGAGTCGAAGTCGAGTTGACTGCCCGATCCGGGGTCGGACCAGACAGTCGTGTTGTTCACGCCGGGGAAGTGCGCGGCGAGATGGATCTGCTTGGTCATCGGGGCTCCTGACGGGGTAATAACCTATAAACATAGTAGGAAAAGAGGGGTATATCGTCAATGATGTCCGTGATCCCTGTCGTCCAGGAAGTCCAGAAAGTCCAGGAAGGGAGTGGTGCTGGGGTGAAGGGTCCGATCCGGGAGGAAGTCGATGACCGGCAGGGTCCGCGGGGACGCCCCGAGCGTCACCCGCTGGACAACCCCGTCCGGTGGTCCCTGGCCGGCCCCCACGCGCACCTCGCCGGACGACGCGGTGCCGCGCTGCGATACCCGGCCGACGTCGCCCCGTTCGCCGCGCTGCCGGACGAGCCGGGCCCCGCCGACTGGGCCGACCTGGCCGCGCTCGCCGGCCCGGGCGCCGTCGTCACGCTCACCGGTCCGGCGATCGCGCCGCCGGACGGGTGGGAGGTCGTGATGTCGCTGGAAGGAGTCCAGATGGTCGGCGACGACGTCGCGGCGGCGTATGACGGCGAGACCGTCCGGCTGGGGACGAAGGACGTGCCCGAGATGCTGGACCTGGTCCAGCGCACGCAGCCGGGCCCCCTGCTCGACCGCACCGTCGAGATGGGCACCTACCTCGGCATCCGCCGCGACACGGCCGCAGGCCACGCGGACGGCTCCCCCGCACTCGTGGCGATGGCGGGGGAGCGGCTGCACCCCCAGGGCTGGACGGAGATCAGCGCGGTGTGCACCGACGCCGCCTTCCGCGGCCAGGGGCTGGCGAGCCGGCTGGTGCTGGCCGTGGCGGCCGGGATCCGGGAGCGAGGGGAGATCCCGTTCCTGCACGCGGTGGCCGGCAACGTCAACGCGATCCGTCTGTACGAGTCGATCGGGTTCCGGCTCCGCCGCCGGGTGGTCTTCGCCGCGCTACGGGTGCCCGCCGATGCGGAGGCCTCCGGAGCGGGCTGAGACCACCCGGCCGCGGCCGCTCGTCACTCCGCCGGCCGGACCGGGCCGCGCCACCTGAGGTCCGGCAGGTTGACCACGATCGCCTCCTGCGAGCTCCGGGCGATCACCACGATCGCCTCCAGGTCGGGGTCCGGGTTCTCCTCACGGTGGGGGACGAACGGCGGCACGAAGATGTAGTCGCCCGGCTTCGCGTCGATCCGCACCTCGTGCGGCTCCTCGGCGTCCAGGTCGAGGAACACGAACGACGGGGTGCCGCTGACCACGTAGATCGCGGTCTCCGAATCGCCGTGGTGATGGTTGAGGGACGCGGTCGCGGGCGCCACGTGGGTCTGGCCCATCCACAACCGCCTCGACCCGACGGTGGCGCCGCTGATGGCGGCGCGCCTGCGCATGCCGCCGGTCTGCGCGGTCTCCGAGGTCAGGCCCGCGGGCGCCACGTGGTGCAGCCTGCGGTGGAACGGGTCTTCGGGAAGAACGACGCTCAACTCTCTCCTCCTGGCGGTCACGAGCGGGCGCCTGGCGGCTCCCGCGCCGGTCAGGCCAGTCTCGCTCCTCGGGCGGAGATCCGGGGCGGCCGGGGAGGACGGCGCGGCGAGCGGGCAGCGACAGCACGGGACGCCGCGTGGATAATGTGATCTCTCGCTACGTCTCCCCGGGTGAGGATCGCACGTGAGGCGAACGACTGCCGCGCTGGCCGCACTGGCGCTGGGGGCGAGCGCCTGCGCCGGCTCGCGCCCGGCCGGAGAATCCCGTGCGAGCTCTCCGGCGCCGGCGGGCACGTCCGCGCCGGCCGGCAGGGTCGCCGAGCCCGCCGCCGTCACGCCCGGCTCCTGCCCCGGGACGCCCCGGGCGGCCGACCAGCTGCGGCCGGTCGAGGTTCGCGGCTCCGGGTGGCGGTTGATCTCGCTCGACGACTCGCCCGGCCACCTCACCGACGGCAGCGTCACCTCCGACGGAGCCCTCTGGGCACTCCACGGCACGCCCGGCGCCATGGGCGACCACGTGGCGGCCCGCCGCTGGGACGGCCGGGCGTGGACCCGGCTGCCGCAGGTTCCGGGTGCCCGTGGCGCGGACCAGGCGCTGTCGGCCGTCTCCCGCGACGCGGCCTGGATCGTGACCCGTGCGCCGGGCAAGGAGGACGGCGCCCGCGGCCCCAGGACGCTGTGGGCCTGGAACGGCGCGGCGTGGCAGACGGCGCCGCTCGACCTGCGCCCGGCCCCGGACGACGTGCGGACCTCGGCCCGCGGGCCGTGGGTGGTGGCCGGGGATCGGTCGATGCGGTGGAACGGCACCCGGTGGCAGCCGGCCCCGCTGCCCGCGCCCGCCCACTCGCTGGGCGGCACCGACGACGAGCCCTGGGTGGTGGGCGAGCTGCCCCCCGACGACACGGACAGCGACAAGTCGCGCGTCGCCCGGTGGACCGGGAGCGCCTGGCAGGACGTGCCGCTGCCGGAGCTGAGGCTGCCACCGGACGCCGAGCCGCAGCACGGGGACGACGGCGACCGCTTCCCGCGGGTGGCGGTGCGGACCGGTTCCGCCGAGTTCTGGGTGCTCGGGAGCTTCCGGTGGCTGGAGCATGACCGCGAGGACCTGGAGGACGTCTTCCCGGCCCGGCCCGTGGCGATGCGCAACGTCTCCGGCGTGTGGACGTGCTTGTGGGGACCGACGGGAGAGCCAGGCTTCAGCGACGCGGTGCCCGACGGAAGCGGTGGCCTGTGGGCCGTCACGGACTGGGACGACGGTCCGCGCAGCGTCCTGTGGCATCGGGCGGGCGGGCGGTGGACGCGGGAGTCCCTCCCCGTGCGGGACGGCGGCCAGGCGCGGGTGTACGACCTGGCGGCGCGCGACGGCACGGTCTACGCGCTCGGCGCGGTCGTCCGGGACCCCCTGCGGGAGGGGCGGGCGGCGCTGTGGCGGCTCGGCCGCTGAACGGGACGATAATCGTCACTGCCACGATCATCGCAACGACTCCGGAGGCCCCCGTCTGGGACCGTCCCGATCACCCGGACCGTCCTCGAAGGGGATCTGGGCCCCGTCGCGTAGTCGTCCATGGCGGGGCCGTGCGGCACCCGTGTTCCGTCATGCGCCCGAAACCTTGACGCACCATTGGCTTCGGTTCATAGTGAGCCCGTCAACCCCATGAGAATTTCCCCCGGAGGTCATATAGCACCTACGAATGTTAGCGCTAACAACGCAAATCCCCTTTCCGTTCTGGCCGCGACACCGCAGGTCAGAGGGCATATCGCTGCGCGCGCAGAAGTGCGGTGGCGGGTTCGATCTTTTCGATCGACGACCCATGCCTGAAATCTCCGGCCCTCGCGGCGGGTCCCCCCTGAAAGGCAGATTCCATGATGATTGTCAGGTCCGGATTCCGGCGTCTCGCCAAGGCACTGCTGTCCGCGGGCGCGGTCGTCGCGCTCGCCGCCGGCCTGCTGACCGGCCTCCCCACGTCGTCACAGGCCGCGACGTCGCCGCCGTGTGACCTCTACGCCTCGGGCGGCACGCCGTGCGTGGCGGCGCACAGCACGACCCGGGCCCTGTACGCCTCCTACAACGGCTCGCTGTACCAGGTGCGCCGTGCCTCGGACAACGCCACCCGGAACATCGGCGTCCTGAGCGCGGGCGGATACGCCGACGCCGCCGCGCAGGACTCCTTCTGCGCCGGCACGACCTGCCTCATCACCGTCATCTACGACCAGTCCGGCCGCGGAAACCACCTCACCCAGGCGCCCCCCGGCGGGTTCCAGGGCCCGGCTCCGGGCGGGTACGACAACCTGGCGAACGCGACCGCCGCGCCGATCGTGATCAACGGCCACAAGGCCTACGGCGTCTACGTGGCTCCCGGCACCGGCTACCGCAACAACAACACCAACGGCGTCGCGAAGGGGGACCAGCCGGAGGGGATGTACGCGGTCTTCGACGGCACCCACTACAACGGCGGCTGCTGCTTCGACTACGGCAACGCCGAGACCAACAGCCGTGACAACGGCAACGGCACCATGGAGGCCATCTACTTCGGCAACATCAAGGTCTGGGGCTACGGCACGGGCAACGGTCCCTGGGTCATGGCCGACCTCGAGAACGGCCTGTTCTCCGGGGTGAACGCGGGTTACAACGCGAACGACCCGAGCGTGAACCACCGGTTCCTGACCGCCATCATCAAGGGCGAGCCGAACCACTGGGCGATCCGGGCGGGCAACGCGCAGTCGGGCAGCCTGTCCACCTTCTACAACGGGAAGCGCCCCAACGTCGCGGGCTACAACCCGATGAAGAAGGAAGGGGCCATCATCCTCGGCATCGGCGGCGACAACAGCCACGGCTCCGCCGGCACCTTCTACGAGGGCGTGATGACGTCCGGCTATCCGTCGGACGCCACGGAGAACTCCGTGCAGGCGAGCATCGTGGCCGCCGGATACGCGACGTCCGCCGGCGGCCAGAACGGAACGCTGACGCCCGGCTCCTCGATCTCGCTGCGCGCGACGACGTCCTGCTGCGCCGACCGCTCCATCCGTCACCAGAACGACCAGGCCGTCACGTCGGTGATCACCTCGTCCAGCCCGGCTCTGGACAGGAACGACGCCACCTGGATCGTGCGCAGCGGCCTGGCCAACAGCTCCTGCGTGTCGTTCGAGTCGAAGAACTACCCCGGCGACTACCTGCGGCACCAGAACTACCAGCTGTACCGGCAGCACAACGACGACAGCTCGCTGTTCGCCGCCGACGCCACCTTCTGCCCGCAGTCCGGCAAGAGCGGCCAGGGCACCTCGTTCGCCTCCGCCAACTTCCCGGACCGGTTCCTCCGCCACTACAACAACACCGTCTACATCGCCGCCAACGGCGGCTCGAACGCCTTCGACAGCGCCACGTCGTGGGCCGCCGACGTGAGCTGGCTCGTCGGCCAGCCCTGGGCGTAGACACCGCCGAGCGGAGCCGCCCCTGGTCCACGGGGGCGGCTCCCCGGAACTCCTGACATGCGGGCATACCAGTATCGATATGACCCTCGGCCCGATATCGATATTGGACATCAGGTGATCGCCTCTGATTTGCTCCTGCGTCTGACCGACCCATGACGCACCGCCGTGAGGACCCCACATGCGACACCTGCACGCGCTCGGCACCACCACCCTGACACTCTCCCTTCTCACCGTCCCGGCCGCCGCCGCCCCGGCGGCCGCGGCCTCCACCACGGCCGGGGCGCAGCCGGTGACCACGAAGCCGGTGACCACGGGGACCGGCGTCAGCAAGGAGCTGCGGGCCCTGGAGAAGTCCTTCCAGGGGCGCATCGGCGCCTACGCCATCGACACCGCCACCGGCAGGACCGTCGCCTACCGGTCGGGTGAGCGGTTCCCGCTGCTGTCCACCTTCAAGGCGATGGGCTGCGCGGCCGCGCTGCACAAGGCGCGCACCTCCGAGCCCGGCCTGATGGACAAGGTCGTCACGTGGACCGCCGCCGACCTCAAGCCCAACTCGCCGACCACCGAGAAGCACGTCAAGGACGGCCTGACCGTCGCCCGGTTGTGCGAGGCGGCCATCACCCTGAGCGACAACACCGCCGGCAACATGGTGCTCAAGCAGATCGGCGGCCCCGCCGGGCTGACCCGCTACTTCCGCACGCTGAAGGACCCGATCTCCCGGCTGGACCGCTGGGAGACCGAGCTCAACGACTGGAGCCCGAAGGAGCGGCGTGACACCACGACGCCCGCCTCCGTCGCCCGTGACCTGCGCGCGGTCACGGCCGGGAACGCGCTGCACGTCAGGGACCGGCAGCGGCTCATCGGCTGGCTGACCGCCAACAGGACCGGTGACGCCCGCATCCGGGCGGGCCTGCCGAAGACCTGGAAGATCGGCGACAAGACGGGCACGAACTCCCGGTACGGCGCCGGCAACGACATCGCGATCGTCTGGCCCGAGAAGTCCGCCGCTCCGATCATCCTGGCCGTCTACACCAACCGCGAGGCCGCCGACGCGGCGGTGAACGACAAGGTCGTCGCCGACACCGCCACCGTCCTCGTCCGGGCCCTCGGCAAGCTCTGACCCCACCCGGCATCGGACCGATCCTGGCGGCACCCCACGACGGGACACCGGGGCGGCCGCTCAAGACCGTCATCGCATCGCCGGAGCCGGTGGCGCAGAATGGAGCAGGCCGCCTCGACCCGGACCAAGGGGACGGGGTGCGGCCCACCCCCTCCAGATGCGAACGCCCCGTACAGGACGGATTCGATGTCAGATTCAGAGTTCCCCCTCGTCCAGTTCATGAGGGAGGGTTTCGATCCGGTAGCGGAGCTTGCCCGCATCCGTACCGAGCATCCGATCTTCCCCATGGAGATCCCGGGCGGCCAGACCGTGTACCTGGTCACCCGCTATCACGACGTGCGGTCCGTGCTGGGGGACCACGAGCGGTTCAGCAACGACTTCGGCAACGTGATCGGGCTCGGCTCCAACCAGGAGGACCCGGGCGGCCTCGGCTTCCGCGACCCGCCCGAGCACACGCGGCTGCGCCGCTATCTCACGCCGGAGTTCACGATGCGCCGCCTGCGCCGGCTGGAGCCCCGCATCGAGGCCATGGTCGAGGAGTACCTCGACAAGATGGAGGCTGCGGGCTCCCCGGCCGACCTGGTCGAGTCGTTCGCGCTGCCCATCCCGTCGCTGGTGGTGTGCGAGCTGCTCGGCGTGCCGTACGAGGAGCGCGCCGACTTCCTGCGGATCAGCACCAACCGCTTCGACCTCACCGCCGGCCCCGAGGCGTCCCTGCAGGCCGTCAACGACGCGATGACGTACCTCACCGACCTGGTCGCCCGCGAGCGGCTCGATCCCGGCGACGGCCTGCTCGGCCGACTGCTGCGCGAGCACGGCGACGAGCTCGACGACCGCACACTCGCCAGCATGGCCGACGGCCTGCTCACCGGCGGCCACGACACCAGCACCAGCATGCTGTCGCTCGGCACCCTCTGGCTGCTGGAGAACCCCGAGCAGGCCGCCAAGGTGCGCGAGGTGGACGGCCACGTCAACGAGGTGGTCGAGGAGCTGCTGCGCTACATGACGGTCGTGCAGGTCGCCTTCCCGCGCTTCGCCCGCGAGGACCTGGAGCTGTCCGGCCACACGGTCAAGAAGGGGGAGATGGTCCTCTGCTCCCTGACCGCCGCCAACCGCGACCCGAGCCTCGGCGACGACATGGACGAGGTCAAGCCGTACCGCGACACGGCCGGCTCCCACCTGGCCTTCGGCCACGGCATCCACCGCTGCATCGGCGCGCCGCTCGCCCAGATGGAGATGCGCATCGCCTTCCCCGCGCTGCTGCGCCGCTTCCCCGGCCTGCACGTGGCCGGCGAGGTGCCGTTCAGGGCGCTGTCCATCGTCCACGGCGTGGAGAAGCTACCCGTCGCCTGGTAATCGGGTTACGTTCACAAGTGTGAACGAGCCCGCCATCGACCTGACCGCGGTGAGCGCCGTCGTGTTCGACACGGACGGCGTGGTCACCGACACCGCACAGAGCCACGCGGCCGCCTGGAAACACGTCTTCGACGCCTTCCTGCGCGGCCGCTCGGCCCCGTTCGACATCAGGGACGACTACCTGCGCCACGTCGACGGCCGGCCGCGGCTCGACGGCATCCGCACGTTCCTCGCCTCCCGCGGCCTGGAGGTGGAGGAGGGCTCGCCCGACGACGAGCCGGGCGAGCCGACCATCCACGGGCTCGGCCGGGCCAAGGACCGGCTGTTCGTCGCCCAGGTGGACAAGTACGGCGTCGCCGCCTTCCCCTCCACGGTGGCGCTGCTGCACGAACTGCGCCACAGGGGCGCGCGCACCGCGGCCGTCTCGGCCGGCTTGCACGGCCGCAAGCTGATCACCTCGGCGGCCGTCACCCACCTGTTCGACGTGCTCGTCGACGGCCACGACGCCGCCCTGATGAACGTGCCCGGCCCGCCCGACCCGGCCCTGTTCCTGGAGGCCGCCCGCCGGCTGGCCGTGCCTCCGGCGCGCACCGCCGTGGCCGAGGCGGCGCTGCCGGGCGTGGAGGCGGCCCGCAAGGCCGGATTCGGCCTGGTCGTCGCGGTCGGCCGCCCCGACGCGCAGGGGGCCGCCGAGCACACGGACCCGGAACGCGCGGCGGCGTACGGCGTGGAGCTGCGCGAGCACGGCGCCGACGTGGTCGTGGCCGACCTCGGCGAGCTCACGGTACGCGGCAGGGTCCTACCCTTGACCACGTGACCGTGCTCATCGACCCCCCGAACTGGCCCGGCCCGCGCGGCCTCATGTGGTCGCACCTCGTCAGCGACCACTCCCTGGAGGAGCTGCACGCCTTCGCCGCGCTGCTCGGGGTGCCGGGGCGCGCCTTCGACCGCGACCACTACGACGTGCCGGAGACGGTCCACCGGCGGGCCGTCGAGCTGGGCGCCCAGGCGGGCAGCTCGCGGGGGCTGCTGCGCCGCCTCATCGCCGCCGGCCTGCGCCGCCGCAAGCGCCACACACCGGGCGCCCCGGTGAGCTGAGGCGCTCGCCGCCCGCCCGGAGGAAGCCCCCCGCCCGGGGGGGGGCGCCCCCGCCGGCGTGAAGTACCCCCGCCGGCGCTACGGCCGGGTGCCCGCCGTGAGGGAGCGCAGCTCGGCGCGCAGGTTCGCGCGCGCCCGCTCCTCCCACAGCTCGTACGCCACGGGAGTCCGGTACAGCCGCGGAGCCGCCAGCAGCCGCCCCAGCACGGCCGCCCGGCCCGCCCTGAACGGCTCGTCGGCCACGTGCGCGTACTCCTGCCGGACGCGCGCCGCGTAGTCGTCGTACGCCTCCCGGCTCGGGGAGCCCAGCACGGCCAGGTCGGCGTCGCACAGCACCTCCCCGTTCGCGTCGCCCGGCGCCACCCGGTCGTGGGCGGCCGTCAGCCGTACCAGCCGGGCCACCTCGGCGACGCGCGCGGGCGGCACCCCGCACCGGGGCAGCCGGACCTGGGCGAGCTGGGCGCTGCGCTCCTCGTCCCGGCCGGGCCGGCCGTCGTACACGGCGTCGTGGAACCACAGGGCCAGGCGCACGGCGCCGGGATCGTCCGCCGCGCCCGCTAGCCGGTCGGCGGCGGCCAGGACGGCGGCCAGGTGGTCGAGCGTGTGGTAGCGGCGGTGCGGCTCGCTCCAGCGGGCCACCAGCTCCGCCCGGGTCGCCAGCGACGCGGGGGAGCGGCCCGCGAGCTTCGTCCAGCCGTCGTCCATGCGCCTCACCCTAGAGCGCCCGTCCCGCTGCCGCCGCAGCGCGGCCGTCAGCGGGTCAGCTCGGCGGAGGGGGCGCCGGGCACGCGGGTGCGGCCCAGGTCGGCGCGGCGACCGGCGGCGGCCCCGTCGTGGTAGCCGGTGCCGCTCATCCGCGGCACCGTCACCCGGATCCGGGGGTACCGCGCCGCGACCGCCCGCTCCACCTCCGCCCGCCGGTCAGCCAGCACCAGGGCCGTGCCGGCGCCCGCCGGGTTCCCGTCGAGATGGTCGGCCTCCGCCCGCTCCTCTGCCTCGCGCAGCAGCCGGTACACCTCGTCGGCGAAGCCCAGCATCCACGAGCGGCGGTAGGCGCGGGCCGCGGCGGCCTCGGCCGGCGGACGGGTACGCCCCAGGCCGGAGGCCATCTGCAGCAGCAGCGACGTGGCCAGCAGGTCGGCCCGCTCCAGATCGGCGGCGAAGCCGAAGATGTGAACCTGGTGCCCGCCGTCACCGCGCCCGATGAGCAGCGGCCGGCAGCGCACGGCCTGGGCCACCAGCCCGACGAGGCGCGCCTTCTCCCGCGCCCACGGGGCGGGCAGGGTGACGATCCGGTCGCCGGGCGCCTGGCGCGGCTCGCCGGGGTCGAGGGCGTCGATGCCGTACTTGGCCATGAGCGCCGAGGCCGCCGCCATGAACGTGGCGCGCTCGTGCTCGTTGTCGGTGCCTTCGGCCTTGGCCAGGAGCTTCCTGACCCGCTCCAGCGTGCGCTCCCTCAACCGGCCTCCCGCGCCGTCAGGACTTGGCCAGCACCCGCCCGTCGGCGCCGAGGGCCGGGAAGGCTCCTGTGTCGACGATGCCGTGCTGCTGGTACAGAGCCTCGATGAGGGCGTGCGCCTCCGGCTCCAGCTTCCACAGGGCACGATACTGGCGCGCGGTGGCCAGCGAGATGCCGATCTGCTGCGCGATGTCGATGGTGCGCGGCACGATGCCCTTGGCGATCTGCCGGTCCCAGTAGTCGCGGGCGGCCCGCATGAGCGCGGCGCGCTGGGCGGTGTCGACGACCTGCGGGGTGGTGTCGAGCACCGTGACGTCCTCGTCCTCGTCCTCGACCAGCTCGGCCAGCGCGGGCGGCAGGGCCGGACGGGCCGGGACGGGGTGGTGGTCGGCGTTCGGCTCCCAGGGCACGCGCGGGTCGGCGTCGATGAGCGCGGTGGTGTTGTAGAGCGCGGCGATCTGGGCGAGCAGCGCCTCCTGGCGGGCCGGGTCGACGGCCAGGCCGGTGTGCTCGACGGCCTGGTCCATGGCCTTGTCGAGCCGGGCGAGCGCGGCGCGCAGCTTGCGCTCGGACGCCCCGCCCTCGCGCAGCGCCTTGGCCTTCTTGGCGGCCAGCGCGACGCGGGTCAGCCGCCGGTGCGCGTCCACCTCGCTCGCGGTGCGGTCGCTCACCTCGGCCAGCCCCATGCGGACCAGCAGCCGCTCGGGGGTGAGCCGCCAGTTGATGCGGCCGGTGCCGCGGATGCGGTGCCGCTCGATGGCCATGCCGCGCTCCCACAGCCAGGCGGCGACCAGCGGCGCGGCGAGCCGGAAGAGCGCCTCGGGCAGGCTGCGGGCGTCCATGCTGGACAGCACGGCCGTCAGGCACGTCAGCGCCCACACGGCGATGCCGTCGATGCCGGCGGAGAAGTTCTCGCGCATGTTGCGGCGGGCGCGCACGGCCGAGGTGATGATGGCCACCTCGATGAACGCGAACAGCAGCAGCCGCAGCGGCCCGTCGAGGCCGAGCACGTCACCGGAGAAGCGCCACATGCCCTGCGCCGACACGCCGGTGGCGATGGACGCGGCCACGACCGTCAAGATGTCCTCGACGGGACGCGGCGCGACGTAGCGGGCGACCAGGAACGCGCCGGCTCGCCACGCCACGCGGACCAGCAGGAACGCCAGGCCCAGGGCGGCCAGGACCAGCAGCGCGATGACAGCGGTGGCGAACGGCTTTTCCGTGACGAAGGCGGCTATTTCCTCGAATGTGGGCATCAGTCACTGTCCGTGGGGGGCTACATACTCCGGCTGTCCAACGACGAGATCATTGCAGAATGTCGCCATCTTGTACGCCAAACAGCCGCTGCCGCCCCATTTTGCCCACCCTTATCGCAGGTTGTCATGCATCCCGTCAGCCTCAGGCCCCGGCGAGCGTCTCCGAGACGAGCGCCCGCGCCTCCTGCTGGACCTCGGCCAGATGCTCCGGCCCCTTGAACGACTCCGCGTAGATCTTGTAGACGTCCTCGGTGCCCGACGGCCGCGCCGCGAACCAGGCGCTCTCCGTGGACACCTTCACCCCGCCGAGCGCGGCGTCGTTGCCCGGAGCCCGCGTCAGCACCGACGTGATCGGCTCCCCGGCCAGGGCCGTCGCCGTCACCTGGTCGGCCGACAGCCTGCCCAGCACCGCCTTCTCCTCGCGCGTGGCCGGCGCGTCCACCCGGGCGTAGGCGGGCTCGCCGTACCGGGAGGTCAGCTCGCGGTAGCGGGCGCTCGGCGACTCGCCCGTGACGGCCGCGATCTCCGAGGCCAGCAGCGCCAGGATGATGCCGTCCTTGTCGGTCGTCCACACCGAGCCGTCGCGGCGCAGGAACGACGCCCCCGCGCTCTCCTCGCCGCCGAACCCGAGCGACCCGTCCAGCAGCCCCGGCACGAACCACTTGAACCCGACCGGCACCTCGTACAGCCGCCGCCCCAGCGACTCGGCCACCCGGTCGATGATCGAGCTGCTCACCATCGTCTTGCCCACCCCGGCGCCCTGCGGCCAGCCGTCCCGGTGGGTGTACAGGTAGGAGATCGCGACCGCGAGGTAGTGGTTGGGGTTCAGCAGCCCGCCGTCGGGCGTCACGACGCCGTGCCGGTCGGAGTCGGCGTCGTTGCCGGTGGCGATGTCGAAGCGGTCGCGGGCGTCGATCAGCGACGCCATCGCGTACGGCGACGAGCAGTCCATGCGGATCTTGCCGTCCCAGTCGAGCGTCATGAACCGCCACGTCGGGTCCACCAGCGGGTTGACCACGGTCAGGTCCAGCCGGTGCCGCTCGGCGATCTCGCCCCAGTAGGCCACGCTCGCCCCGCCCAGCGGGTCGGCGCCGATCCGCACCCCGGCCGCCCGGATCGCGTCGAGGTCCACCACCGACGGCAGGTCGTCCACGTACGCGCCGAGGAAGTCGTGGCGGCCCGCCTCCCGCCGCGCCCTGGCGTACGGCACGCGGCGCACCCCGGCCAGGCCGCCGGCCAGCAGCTCGTTGGCCCGGTCCTGGATCCACGAGGTGGCGCCGGTGTCGGCCGGTCCGCCGTTCGGCGGGTTGTACTTGAAGCCGCCGTCGGCCGGCGGGTTGTGCGACGGCGTGACCACGATGCCGTCGGCCAGGCCGGACGAGCGGCCCCGGTTGTGGGTGAGGATCGCGTGCGAGACGGCCGGCGTCGGCGTGTAGCCGTCGCGGGAGTCCACCAGCACGTCCACCCCGTTGGCCACCAGCACCTCCAGCGCCGACACCTGGGCCGGCTCGGACAGCGCGTGCGTGTCCGCGCCGAGGTACAGCGGCCCGTCGGTGCCCTGCGCCGCGCGGTACTCGCAGATCGCCTGGGTCGTGGCCACGATGTGGTCCTCGTTGAAGGCGGTGTTGAGCGCCGACCCGCGATGACCGGACGTGCCGAACGCCACCCGCTGCCCCACCTCTCCGGGGTCCGGGTGCAGCGCGTAGTAGGCGGTGACCAGCCGGGCGACGTCGACGAGGTCGGCGGGCTGAGCGGGCTGTCCGGCGCGATCGTGGGTCATGTTCCCACCTTACAAACGCCTCCCGCGCGCACCCCCGGCGATCTCCCGTGTCGCGTGGCGGACCGTCCCGGCCCCCGCGGTTAGACTCGCGATCACCAGAACAGAATGGAGCTCGGTGGCCATGCGCATCGGATTGTTGCTGAACGAGACCACGGGACCGGATCCGCTCAAGGACCTGGGCGACAGCATCGCCGCGGCGCGCGACGACGGCTTCGCCTCGGCGTGGCTCTCGCACATCTTCGGCCTCGACGCGCTCACCGCCCTGGCCGTCGCGGGCGCCCGCACCCCCGGCATCGAGCTCGGCACCGCCGTCGTGCCGACCTACCCGCGCCACCCGGCCGCGCTCGCCCAGCAGGCGATGACCGCCAACGCCGCGCTCGGCGGGCGGCTGGCGCTCGGCATCGGCCTGTCCCACCAGGTCGTCATCGAGAACATGTTCGGCTACAGCTTCGAGCGCCCGGCCCGCCACATGGCCGAGTACCTCGACATCCTGCTGCCCGCCGTCCGCGGCGAGCACGTCCGCGCCGAGGGGGAGACGCTGAAGGCCGACATCCGGCTGAGCACGCCCGGAGCCGGCCTGCCGGTCCTCATCGCCGCCCTCGCGCCGCGCATGCTCAAGCTGGCCGGCTCCCGCGCCGACGGCACCGTGCTGTGGATGACCGGCCCCAAGACCGTGACCGAGCACGTCGTGCCCGCCATCACCGCCGCCGCCGAGGAGGCGGGCCGCTCCCGGCCGCGCGTCGTCTGCATGCTGCCGGTCTGCGTCACCGACGACGCGGACGCCGCGCGGGCCCGCGCCGACGAGGTCTTCGCCACGTACGGCCAGCTCCCGTCCTACCGGGCGATGCTCGACAAGGAGGGCGTGTCCGGGCCGGGCGAGGTGGCCATCGTGGGCGACGAGGACTCCGTGCGCGGCCAGATCGAGGAGCTGCGCCGGGCCGGCGTGACGGACTTCGTGGCCTCGCCGTACTCCAGGCGCGACCGCACCCTCGCCCTGCTCCGCCAGCTCCTCTGACGGCGCGTCGAGGGCCCCGCCGGGAGGCGCCCGCCTAGACTTCCGCAAGGTGAAGCGCTTGCTGCATGGCATCGACGTGTCCAACTGGCAGGGCCGGGTCGACTGGGCCCACCACGCCGGTGAGGGCGTCGCCTTCGCCTTCGCCAAGGCCACCGAGGGCGGCGACTTCACCGACAAGTTCTTCGGCCGCAACTGGCAGGGCATGCGCGAGAACTGGGTCGTCTGCGGCGCCTACCACTTCGCCCGGCCCAAGGGCGACCCCGCCGAGCACGCCCGCCACTTCCTCGCGACCCTGCGCGAGGCCGGCGGGCTGCGCCGCGGCGACCTCATCGCGATCGACCTGGAGACCAGCGACGGCCTGCGGCCCGAACAGGTCGCCCGGCACGCCCGCCGCTGGTGCCGCTACGTCGAGCGGCACGCGGGCATACGCCCGTTCATCTACACGTTCCCGAACTTCGCGCACGGCGGCCACTGCGCCGGGCTCGGCGACTACCCGCTGTGGATCGCCAGCCCCAGCCATCCGCGCGGAGCGCCGCAGGTGCCGTCGCCGTGGGCTGCGTGGACGATCCACCAGTACTCCAGCCGGCCGGTGGACCGCAACGTGTTCGACGGCAGCCGCCAAGCACTGACCAGGCTGGGGTATCACCCGCGATAGCATCGGTGTCCATCACCGCCGGACGCCATCCGGGCCACCCGGCGCCTAGCATCAGGGAGCCACCGTGTCAGCCGAGTTGCACATCACCCGCGCCGGAGCCGAGCGTGTGGTGGCGGCCGGCACGACGGCGGGTGACGCGCTCGAGGCCGACGGCCGCACCGTCATCGCCGCCCGGGTCAACGGCGAGCAGCGCGACCTCGCCTGGGTGCTCGCCGACGGCGACGTGGTCGAGCCGATCGACATCTCCAGCGACGAGGGCCGGGCCATCGTCCGCCACTCCACCGCCCACGTCATGGCGCAGGCGGTCCAGGAGCTGTTCCCCGACGCCAAGCTGGGCATCGGCCCGCCGGTCGAGAACGGCTTCTACTACGACTTCGACGTCGAGCACGCCTTCCAGCCCGACGACCTCAAGCGCATCGAGAAGCGCATGCGGGAGATCGTCAAGGAGGGGCAGCTGTTCTCCCGCCGCCCCGTCGGCGACGACGAGGCGCGGCAGGAGCTCGCCGGCGAGCCGTACAAGCTGGAGCTCATCGGGCTCAAGGGCGGCGCCGCCGACGAGGAGTCCGTCGAGGTCGGCGCGGGCCAGCTCACCATCTACGACAACCTCGACGCCAAGAGCGGCGACCTGCGCTGGAAGGACCTGTGCCGCGGCCCGCACGTGCCGTCCACCCGGTCCATCCCCGCGTTCAAGCTCATGCGCTCCGGCGGCGCCTACTGGCGCGGCAGCGAGAAGAACCCGCAGCTCCAGCGCATCTACGGCACCGCCTGGGAGTCCCGCGACAAGCAGGACGAGTACCTCAAGCTGCTGGAGGAGGCCGAGAAGCGCGACCACCGCAAGCTCGGCGCGGAGCTCGACCTGTTCAGCTTCCCGCCGGAGCTGGGCAGCGGCCTGCCGCTCTTCCATCCCAAGGGCGGGATCATCCGCAAGGAGATGGAGGACTACATGCGCCGCCGGCAGGCCGAGGCCGGCTACGAGTTCGTCAACACCCCGCACATCACCAAGTCGTCGCTGTTCGAGACCTCCGGCCACCTGCCGTGGTACGCCGACGACATGTTCCCGGCCTTCGAGCTGGAGGGCATCGAGTACCGCGTCAAGCCGATGAACTGCCCGATGCACAACCTGATCTTCCGGGCGCGCGGGCGGTCCTACCGTGAGCTGCCGCTGCGGCTGTGCGAGTTCGGCTCGGTCTACCGCTACGAGAAGTCGGGCGTGGTCCACGGCCTGACCCGGGTGCGCGGCATGACGCAGGACGACGCGCACATCTACACCACCCGCGAGCAGATGGCGGATGAGATCAAGTCGCTGCTGCGGTTCGTGCTGAGCGTGCTGCGCGACTTCGGCCTGGACGAGTTCTACCTGGAGCTGTCCACCCGCGACGACTCCGACAAGTTCATCGGCGACCCGGCCGAGTGGGAGGAGGCCACCCAGGCGCTGCACCAGGTGGCCAGCGAGTCCGGGCTGGAGCTGGTGGACGACCCGGGTGGCGCGGCCTTCTACGGCCCGAAGATCTCCGTGCAGGCCAGGGACGCGATCGGCCGCACCTGGCAGCTGTCGACCATCCAGCTCGACCTGAACCAGCCCAAGCGCTTCGGCCTGGAGTATCAGGCGGCCGACGGCAGCCGGCAGACGCCCGTCATGATCCACCGGGCGCTGTTCGGGTCGATCGAGCGCTTCCTGGGCGTGCTGACCGAGCACTACGCGGGCGCCTTCCCGCCCTGGCTGGCCCCGGTCCAGGTGGTCGGCATCCCGATCGCCGACGCCCACGCCCCCTACCTGCAGGACCTCGCCAAGCGGCTGCGCGAGCGGGGCATCCGGATCGAGGTCGACACGGCCGACGACCGCATGCAGAAGAAGATCCGCAACGCGCAGAAGGCCAAGGTGCCGTTCATGCTGCTGGCCGGTGACGACGACATCGCCAACGGCGCGGTCTCGTTCCGCTACCGCAACGGCGAGCAGAAGAACGGCGTGCCGGTGGACGACGCGGTCGACGAGATCGTCTCCGCGGTGGAGCGCCGGATCCAGGTCTGATCCGCACGAGCGGGTGCGGCGAGCAGTGTGACGGGACGCCCGGCCGGAGTCATCCAGCCGGGCGTCCCGCCGCCGGCCACTACGATCATCCGTATGCGGGAGGACGAGACGGAACTCGGGGTGCGGCTGGCTTCGCCCGCCCTGAGCCCGTTGCGGGCGGTGCTGCGCCGGATGGCCGTCGCGCTGCTCATCCTGCTGGCGATGTACGCGCTGGTCCTGATCGACCTCGAAGGCTACCGCGACAACGCCGACGGAGCGGTGTCCCCGCTGGACGCCCTCTACTACGTCACGGTGTCGCTCTCCACGACCGGCTACGGGGACATCACGCCGATCACCACCGAGGCGCGGGTCGTCAACATCGTGGCGGTCACGCCGCTGCGCATCGCGTTCCTCGTGGTGCTGGTCGGCACCACGCTGGAGGTGCTCACCAAGCGCACGCGCGACGCCATCAGAATCCAGCGATGGAGAGCCAGATTGCGAGACCACACGGTGATCGTCGGCTACGGCACCAAGGGCCGGGCCGCCATCCGCACCCTGCTGGAGAGCGAGCGGTCCAAGGACTCGATCGTCGTGGTCGACCCGAGCCGGGCGGCGATCGAGGAGGCCGCGGGTGACGGCTTCACCGGTGTCGTGGGCGACGGCACGCGCGGTGAGGTGCTCAGGCGCGCGAGCCTCGGCACGGCCAGGGAGGTCATCATCGCCACCCAGCGCGACGACACCACGGCGCTGGTGACCCTGACCGCCCGCAGCCTCAACGAGACCGCCACGATCGTGGCCGCCGTGCGCGAGGCGGAGAACGACCCCCTGGTGCGGCAGAGCGGCGCCGACGTGGTGATCACCTCCTCCGACGCGGCCGGCCGCATGCTGGGCGTGGCCACCCAGAGCCCGGCGGTCAGCTCGCTGATCGAGGACTTCCTCGTCTACGGCAAGGGCCTCGACCTCTACGAGCGGGACGTGCGCGCCGGCGAGACGGGCCGGCCCACGCAGGCGGCGGGCGAGATCGTGCTGGCCGTGGTGCGGGGCCGCGAGACCATGACCTACGCCGACCCGCGCGCCGCCACGCTCCAGGCCGGCGACAGGCTGGTCGTCATCCGGGTCCACCCTCCGCAATAGCGACGACGCGGCGAGCCGGGGTGTTCGGCGACCACGGGAAGGGGCGCATCCCGGGGGGAGCCCTATGCTGCTAGATATGCACGATCAGCCTGGAGCGGGGGACCCCGACAACTTCGAGCGGCTGTGGACGCCGCACCGCATGGCCTACATCAAGGGCGAGGGCAAGCCGACCGGCACGGGCCCCGGCGACGGGTGCCCCTTCGACGCCATCCCGCGGATGAGCGACGAGGAGGGCCTGGTCGTGGCCCGCGGCGAGGTCGTCTACGCGGTGCTCAACCTCTACCCGTACAACTCGGGTCACCTCATGATCGTGCCCTACCGCCACGTGTCCGACTACGACGAGCTGGACCGGGCCGAGGTGCTGGAGCTGGGGGAGTTCACCCAGCGGGCGCTGCGGGCGCTGCGCAAGGCGTCGGGCGCGCAGGGATTCAACGTCGGGCTCAACCTCGGCGACGTCGCCGGCGCGGGCATCGCCGCGCACCTGCACCAGCACGTGGTGCCGCGCTGGGGCGGCGACACCAACTTCATGCCGGTGGTGGCCCGCACCAAGGTGCTCCCTCAGCTCCTGCGCGACACCCGCGACGTCCTCGCGAGCGCCTGGGGCTGACCCACGTCCTCAGCGGTGGCCCTCAGCGCACCGTGACCGTGGCCGCGTCGCTCTCGTGCTGGAGCCGGTCCAGCGCCGTCACCAGGTACGTGCCCGGCTTGGGCGCGGTGAACGACGGCGCGGTGACCACGGCCACCAGGTCGCGGGCGTCCGTATTGTGGCAGTCGGCGCCCGAGCCGGGCAGCCGGTAGACCGCGTAGGACCGCGCCCCCTGCGCCGGCGTCCACGTCAGCGCGGCGCCCGCCGCCTTGAGGCCCGCCGGCCTGGCCGGGGCGGCGCCGCCGCGCTCCTTGATCAGCGGCAGCAGCGCGGGCCGCGCGTAGTGGTCGGCCGCCAGGCGGCTCATGGCCCCGAGGGGGTCGTCCATGACGTTCTTGGCGCTGAAGTAGACGTCGCCCTCGATCTGCTTGTACTTGCGGTTGAGCGTCAGGTGCGCCGACAACTCGCCCGGCCGGGTCCACGCCTTGTCGTCGCGCGCCCCGACCCGGTAGACGGCCTGGCCGATGTACAGGTCGACGCCGGTGCCCTTGACCTGGCGCGCCCACCACGGCGCCAGCACCCGGTAGTCGGCCGCCTTGAAGCCGCGCGGCCAGTACAGCTGCGGGAGCACGTAGTCGACCGTGCCCGCCTTGATCCAGGCACGGGCGTCGGCGTAGATGCTGTCGTAAGCCGACATGCCCGTCGTGTCGGAGCCGGCCGGGTCCTGGGCCTTGTTACGCCAGATGCCGAACGGGCTGATGCCGAACTTGACGTACCCCTTGGTCGCGTGGACGGCCGCGTCGACCTCGGCGACCAGCGTGTTGACGTTCTGGCGCCGCCAGTCGGCCAGGCTCTGGCCCTTGCCGTACTTGGCGAAGGCCGCCTTGTCGTCGAACGTGCCGCCGGAGCCGGGGTACGGGTAGAAGTAGTCGTCGAAGTGGATCCCGTCGACGTCGTAGCGCTTGGTCACGTCCGTGACGACCTTGACGACGTGCTCGCGCACCTGCGGCAGGCCCGGGTTGTAGTAGCGGCGGCCGTCGTAGGTGACCGTCCAGCCGGGGTGGCGCCGCGCCGGGTGGGAGGCGGGCAGCTTGGCCAGGTCGGTGTCGTCGGCGACGCGGTACGGGTTGAACCAGGCGTGGAACTCCAGCCCCCGCTTGTGCGCCTCCTCGACCAGGAACGGCAGCGGGTCCCAGCCCGGGTCCTTGCCCGCGGTGCCGGTCAGGTACTGCGACCACGGCTCCATGGAGGAGCGGTAGAGCGCGTCGGAGGCCGGGCGCACCTGGACGAAGACGGCGTTGAACCGGAGCTTGACCGCCCCGTCGAGGATCTTCACGTACTCGGCGCGCTGCCGCTCGGGCGTCAGCCCCGTACGGGAGGGCCAGTCGATGTTCTTGACCGTCGCGATCCAGAGGCCGCGCAGCTGCCGCTTCGGGTAGCGGGCGTCGGCCGTGCAGGCCGCGGCGGGCGCGCCGGTCGTCTTCTTCTTGGCGGATCCCGCCGCGGGCGGCTCACCGGGGCCGGGGCCGAACAGGAAGGCGGCGCCGGTGGTGAGGACGGCCAGCGCGGCGGCGGCGAGCAGAGGGCGTCCGGTTCGCATAATGTCCCCAGTCTCGCATCGCCTCCCGGATGCTCCGGCCCGAAAAGAGAAATCGATTCGTGATGCCGGAGTGAAGGAAGCGCATGTGAGGGGTCAGAGGCGTGCCCCCGGGAGGCACGCCTCTCCTGCCCTCACTCGGCGGCGACCTTGCCCGCCAGGTGCGACGGCAGCGGCTCGTAGCGCAGGAACGTGCGCGTGAACGTCCCCGTCCCGTGGGAAATGGACCGCAGGTCGATGGCGTACCGGATGATCTCCAGCTGGGGCACCTCCGCCTTGACCAGCGTGTGGCCCGTGCCGACCGGCTCGGTGCCGAGCACCCGGCCGCGCCGTGACGACAGGTCGGACATCACCGAGCCGACGTGGTCGTCGGCGACCAGCACCGACAGCTCGTCCACCGGCTCCAGCAGCAGCGTCGACACCTTGGCGGCGGCCTCCTTCAGCGCGAGCTGCCCCGCGATCTGGAAGGCCATGTCGGAGGAGTCCACCGAGTGCGCCTTGCCGTCGTACAGCGTCACCCGCACGTCCACCATCGGGTAGCCGGCCACGACGCCGCGCTCCATCTGGGAGCGCACGCCCTTCTCCACCGACGGGATGAACTGCCGCGGCACCACCCCGCCCACGATCTTGTCCACGAACTCGAAGCCCCCGCCGGAGGGCAGGGGCTCGACCTCGATGTGGCAGATGGCGTACTGGCCGTGGCCGCCCGTCTGCTTGACGTTGCGGCCCATGGCCTGGCACCTGCCGCCGAACGTCTCGCGCAGCGGCACCCGCAGCTCGACCCGCTCCACCTCGACGCCGTGCCGCTTGGACAGCCGGTCGAGCAGGACGTCGGTGTGGGCCTCGCCCATGCACCACAGGACGAGCTGCTTGGTCTCGGGGTTGTTCTCCAGCCGCAGCGTCGGGTCCTCGGCGACGAGCCGGGCCAGCGCCTGCGACAGCTTGTCCTCGTCGGCCTTGGACCTGGCCTGGATCGCCACGGGCAGCAGCGGGTCGGGCATCTGCCAGGCGGTCATGAGCAGCGGCCGCTCCACCTCCGACAGCGTGTCGCCGGTCTCGGCCCGCGACAGCTTGGCGACGGCGACGATGTCGCCCGCGACGGCCTTGGGGACGGGCCGCTGCTGCTTGCCGAGCGGGCAGGTGAGGGTGCCGATGCGCTCGTCCACGTCGTGGTCCTCGTGGCCGCGCTCGGCCAGGCCGTGCCCGGAGACGTGCACGGTCATGTCGGGGCGCAGCGTGCCGGAGAAGATCCGCACGAGGCTGATGCGGCCGACGTACGGGTCGCTCGTGGTCTTGACGACCTCGCCGACCAGCGGCCCGTCGGGATCGCAGGAGACGTCCTTGACCGGCTTGCCGTCGACCGTGGTGATCTCGGGCAGCGGGTGCTCCAGCGGCGAGGGGAACCCCTGGGTGATCAGCTCCAGCACCTCCATGGCGCCGACGCCGATGCCGGAGCAGAGCACGGGGTAGAAGCTGCCGCGCGCGACGGCCTTCTCCAGGTCCTCGATGAGCACCTTGGTGTCGATCGGGTCGCCCTGGAGGTAGCGGTCCATGAGCGACTCGTCCTCGCTCTCCTGGATGATCCCCTCGATGAGGACACCCCGGTGCTCCTCGATCCGGCTCTCGTACTCGGCTCCGGGGTCCTTCTCCGTGCGGGCGCCGGTGGCGTAGTTGTAGAACTTCTGTGACAGCAGCCCGATCAGGCCGTTCACGTGCCCGTTCGTGATGACCGGCAGGTAGAGGGGGGCGACGCCGTCACCGAAGGCGTCCTGGCAGGCGGCGAGCACCTCGTCGAAGTCGGCCCGCTGGTGGTCGATCTTGGTGATCACGACGGCGCGGGGCATGCCGACCCGGGCGCACTCCTGCCACAGCATCTGGGTGAGCCCGTCGACGCCCTCCGCCGCCGAGACGACGAACAGCGCGGCGTCCGCGGCGCGCAGGCCGGCGCGCAGGTCGCCCACGAAGTCGGCGTAACCGGGGGTGTCCAGCAGGTTGATCTTCACACCGTTGTGCGTCAGCGGCGCCAGCGCCAGGTTCACCGACCGCTGCTGGCGCACCTCCACCTCGTCGAAGTCGCTGACCGTGCTGCCGTCCTCGACCCGGCCCGCCCGCTGAATGGTGCCGGTGGCGGTCAGAAGCTGCTCCGTGAGGGTCGTCTTTCCCGCTCCCGAATGGCCGACCAGGACGACGTTGCGTATCGCGTCCGCCCTGTCGGCCGATGGTGCCCTGCCCGCGGCTCCCATGGCCGCGCCGGGATTCTTGTCCGCCACATCGCCTCCGGTCTCGTGGGACGAGCCGGCCCGCTCCGTCGGCCTGACCTGGGGCCAGGCACCCGGCCGGGCTTCCTCTCCCGTGTCGTCGGTTGAGTTCCAACGCCGCGCCCGCGCGGAGGGTGAACAGGACCGCATGGACAGACGCGGTGTGTTCACCAAATACCCGTGTGGCGGATATCACAAGGGGGAGGAGGCAAAGAAAGTGGCCGGGCCCGGGATGGCCTACGATCGGACCGCGATGCTGAAACTCCTGCGTCCGGCCGTCACCCGGATACTCACCCCGCTCGGCAGGGCCCTGGTCCGCCATGGGATCGGGCCCAACACCGTCACGGCGATCGGCACTCTCGGCACCGTCGTCGCGGCCCTGCTGTTCTATCCCCTGGGCCTGCTGGCCGCCGGCGCGCTGGTGATCACCGTTTTCGTGCTGTTCGACCTGCTCGACGGCGTGGTGGCGCGGCTCGGCGGCGGGGGCGGCAGCACCTGGGGCGCCTTCCTCGACTCCACGCTCGACCGGGTGGCCGACGCCGCGATCTTCTGCGGGCTGATCCTCTACTTCATCTCGCTCGACGACCTGCTGATGACGTCGGTCACACTGTTCTGCCTGGTCGCGGGCACCCTGGTGTCCTACGCCAAGGCCCGCGCCGAGGGGCTGGGCCTGACCTGCGACGTGGGCGTGGCCGAGCGGCCCGAACGGCTCGTGGTGGCGCTGGTGGCCAGCTTCCTCGCCGGGCTCGGCGTGCCGTACGTGCTGGCGGCCGGCATGTGGTTGCTCGCGGCGGCCAGCGCTGTCACCGTGGTGCAGCGCGTGGTCCACGTCCACCGGCAGACGAGGGAGCGATGAGCGAGAAGGCGTCCGTCACCGACAGGGCCGTCGCCGCGGGGTTCGCGGCGGGCTGGCGGCTCGTCCCGCTGCTGCCGCGCCGGCTGACCAGGGGCGCGTTCCGGTTCGCCGCCGACCGGCTGTGGGCACGGCGGGGCAGGTCCGTGCTCCGCCTGGAGTCCAACCTGGCGCGGGTGACCGGGCTCGCCCCGGGCAGCACCGAGCTGCGCGAGCTGAGCAGGGCGGGCATGCGCTCCTACTTCCGCTACTTCGAGGAGATCTTCCGGCTGCCGTCCATGCCGGTCGAGGAGATCGTGCGGCGCACCCACGTGACCGGGGGCGAGCACATCTTCGACACCGTCGCCGCCGGCCGCGGGGTCGTGCTGGCCCTGCCGCACATGGGCAACTGGGACCAGGCGGGCGCCTGGCTGGTCGGCGTCGGCCACCCGTTCGCCACGGTCGCCGAGCGGCTGCGGCCCGAGTCGCTGTTCCGCCGCTACGTCGCCTTCCGCGAGGGCCTCGGCATGGAGGTGCTGCCGCTCACGGGCGGCGACGGCCACAACTTCGCCACCCTCGCCATCCGCGTACGGCGGGGCGGCATCGTCTGCCTGCCCGCCGAGCGCGACCTGACCAGGAGCGGCGTCGAGGTCGAGTTCTTCGGCGCCCACACCAAGATGCCGGCCGGACCGCCGCTGCTGTCGGTGCAGACCGGGGCGGCCCTGCTGCCGGCGACCGTCTACTTCCACGGCGACGACTGGGGCATCGACATCCACGAGGAGATCCCGGTGCCCGCCGAGGGCACCCGGCAGGAGAAGGTGGCGGCGATGGCGCAGAGCCTCGCCCACGTCTTCGAGAAGGGCATCACCGCCCACCCGGAGGACTGGCACATGCTGCAACGCCTCTGGCTGGAGGACCTCCCGCGATGAGAGCCGCGCCATGAGAGTCGGCATCGTGTGTCCCTACTCCTGGGACATGCCGGGCGGGGTCAAGCAGCACATCGACGACCTGGCGCAGGCGCTCATCGCCCAGGGCCACGAGGTGTCGGTCATCGCGCCGGCCGCCGACGACGAGGATCTGCCGCCGTACGTGGCGGGCGCGGGCCGGGCGGTGCCCGTGCCGTACAACGGGTCGGTGGCGCGGATGTCGTTCGGGTTCCTGTCGGCGGCGCGCGTGCGCCGCTGGGTGCGCACGGGCGAGTTCGACGTGCTGCACATCCACGAGCCGCTGATCCCCAGCCTCGGCGTGCTGGCGTGCTGGGCGGCCAGGGGGCCGATCGTGGCGACCTTCCACGCGTCGTTCTCCCGCTCGCGGGCGATCGCCGTGGCCGAGCCGCTGCTGCGCAGCGCGCTGGAGAAGCTGAGCGGCCGCATCGCGGTGTCCGACGCGGCGCGCAAGAGCCTGGTCGAGCAGTTCGGCGGCGACACCGTGCTCATCCCCAACGGGGTGACGGTGGCGCGCTACGCCGACGCCGAGCCGCTGGAGGGGTGGGGGCCCGACGGGTCCACGATCGGCTTCCTCGGCCGCATGGACGAGGAGCGCAAGGGCCTGCCGATCCTGCTGGACGCCTTCGCCGAGCTGGCCCCCGCCCGGCCCGGCCTCAAGCTGCTGCTCGCCGGGCCGGGCGACGCCAAGGACGTCTACGACCGGGTGCCGAAGGACTTCCACGACCGGGTGACCGTGCTCGGCATGGTCAGCGAGGCCGACAAGATCCGCGCCTACCACTCGGTCGACGTCTTCTGCGCGCCCAACACGCGCGGAGAGAGCTTCGGGATCGTGCTGGCCGAGGCGATGGCGTCCGGGGCGACCGTGCTGGCCAGTGACATCCCGGCGTTCCGCAAGGTGCTGGGGGAGGGGCAGGCCGGGGCGCTGTTCGCCAACGGCGACCCCTCGTCGCTGGCGCGCGAGGCCGCGGCGCTCCTCGACGCCCCCGAGCGGCGGGCCAAGCTGGCCGAGGAGGCGCTGGTCGCGGTCCGCAAGTACGACTGGTCGACGGTGGCGCGCGACGTGGTCCGGGTGTACGAGACGGTGACCACGGCCGGCGCGGGCCGCGTCGAGGAGGACCTGTGACACGAGACGTCCCGGCCGTGCTCGGCCGCGTGGAGGAAGATCTGTGACGTCCACCCTGATCGTGCTGGTCGTGGGCATCGTCGTGGTGCTCACCGCCGTCTACGTCTCCTGGCGGGCGGGCCGCCTGGACCGGCTGCACATCCGGCTGGAGCTGGCCCGCGAGGCGCTGGACGCGGCGCTGGTGCGGCGCCGGGCGGTCGTGCTGGAGCTGGCGGGCTCGCGGCTGCTCGACCCCGCCACCTCGCTGGTGCTCGCCGCGGCGGCCCACGAGGCCCGCATCGCCGGGCCGGAGGAGCGCGAGCACGCCGAGAGCGACCTGTCCCGCGCGCTGCGCGCGGCCGTGGACCAGGAGCGGTTCCGCGAGAAGCTGTCGGAGGCGCCGGGCGGCCCCGACCTGCTGGAGGAGCTCGACGCGGCCGTGGCCAAGGTCGTCTACTCCCGCCGTTTCTACAACAACGCCGTGGGCGTCACGCGCACGGCCCAGCGGCGCTGGCTGGCCAGGACCCTGCGGCTGGCCGGGCACACCGAGTTCCCCGAGTTCTTCGAGATAGACGACGATCCTCCGGCGGCCATGGCAACTGAATGACCCCGATTTGGCCCGGCCGGTAAGCTTCTTCCATTTTCCGGGCCTAAGCGGAGGAGTCGTACAGGTGCGCCTATCCCGGTTGATCGCCGTGACGCTGGCGGGAGCGGCCGTCGTGCCGCCCCTGGCGGCCTGCTCGTCGGAGGAGCCCGCGCCCGGCAAGGTCCCGCAGGCCGCCACCTCCTCGCCGGCCGCCGAGGAGCCGACGGCCGAGCCGGACCTGCACCCCTTCACCGGGAAGCCGACCGGCGCGCTCAAGCCGGTCCTCGCCGTGAAGATCGAGAACACCGCCGCGGGCAAGCCGCAGCTCGGCCTCAAGAGCGCCGACATCGTCTACGTCGAGCAGGTCGAGGCCGGCCTGACCCGGCTCATGGCGATCTTCTCGTCCAAGCTCCCGCCGAAGGTCGGCCCGGTCCGCAGCGCCCGCATCTCCGACCTGCACATCGTGCCGCAGTTCGGCAAGCCGGCCTTCGCCTACTCGGGCGCGCAGACCAAGATGCTGCCCTTCATCGCGCAGGCGTCGCTGTGGGACGTCTCCGACAGCCGCGCCCCCGGGGCGTACTTCCGCCAGCCGGGCCGCTTCGCCCCGTACAACCTGTTCGCCAACACCAAGGAGCTCCTGGCCAAGGCGCCCAAGGCGAGCAAGGCCAAGGACATCGGATTCACCTTCGGCGACGCCCCGGCCGAGGGCGGCGTGGACAAGTCGTCGTACACGGTCCGCTGGCCCGGCGCGCGCTTCACCTTCGCCTGGTCGGAGGAGAAGAAGCAGTGGCTGATCTGGCAGGACGGCAAGAAGGACATGGCGGCCGAGGGCGGCCAGCTCGGCGCGCCCACGGTGGTGGTGCAGTACACCAAGACCGAGCGCTCCGAGTTCCACGACAAGAACCAGAGCTACACGCCGCTCGTCCACTCCGTCGGCAAGGGCTCGGCGATCGTGCTGCGCGACGGCAAGGCGTACAAGGCGCGGTGGGAGCGGAAGTCCGAGGAGGAGGGCACGACGTTCACGACCGACAACGGCGAGCCGATGAACTTCTCCCCGGGTCAGGTGTGGGTCGCGCTGGCGAGCCGCAAGCCCGTCACTCCGTGACGTACAAATATCCCGAAATATCGTGACATTGTGGTGTGTCGGGGGCGGGCCCCTTCAGGACCTACCATGGGTTTGATAACTGACTGTAGGCGCAGGAGAGGCAGCCGGCCCCGACCCCCGGCGACGGGACGACGGGCGCGGCACACCCGACCAGAGAGTTCGTGAGGAAGACCGTGTCCAGCAGCACGCCCGAAGCCCCGTCCACCCCCGGGCCGGCCACCGGCCCCGTCACCGGAACGGCCCGCGTCAAGCGCGGCATGGCCGAGATGCTCAAGGGCGGCGTCATCATGGACGTCGTCACCCCCGAGCAGGCGAAGATCGCCGAGGACGCCGGGGCGGTCGCCGTGATGGCCCTGGAGCGCGTGCCCGCCGACATCCGCGCGCAGGGCGGCGTCTCCCGGATGAGCGACCCCGACATGATCGACGGCATCATCTCCGCGGTGTCGATCCCGGTGATGGCCAAGGCCCGCATCGGGCACTTCGTCGAGGCCCAGCTGCTCCAGTCGCTGGGCGTCGACTACGTCGACGAGTCCGAGGTGCTCACCCCGGCCGACTACGCCAACCACATCGACAAGTGGCAGTTCACCGTGCCCTTCGTGTGCGGGGCGACCAACCTCGGCGAGGCGATGCGCCGCATCACCGAGGGCGCGGCCATGATCCGCTCCAAGGGCGAGGCCGGCACCGGTGACGTCTCCAACGCCGTCACCCACATGCGGACGATCCGCGGCGAGATCAAGCGCCTCACCTCGCTGCCCGAGGACGAGCTGTACGTCGCCGCCAAGGAGCTCCAGGCGCCGTACGAGCTGGTCGCCGAGGTGGCCCGCACCGGCAAGCTGCCGGTCGTGCTGTTCACCGCGGGCGGCATCGCCACCCCGGCCGACGCCGCGATGATGATGCAGCTCGGCGCCGAGGGCGTGTTCGTCGGCTCCGGCATCTTCAAGTCGGGCGACCCGGCCAAGCGCGCCGCCGCCATCGTCAAGGCCACGACGTTCTACGACGACCCCGACGTCGTCGCCAAGGTCTCGCGCGGCCTGGGCGAGGCCATGGTCGGCATCAACGTCGACGAGATCCCGCAGCCGCACCGCCTGGCCGAGCGCGGCTGGTGACCCGCCCGGAGGCCGCTGCCGTTCGGTGAACGGGTGGCCGGACGCGACGCGTCGATCATCATCGGCGCGTCGCAGCAGGTCGCACCGCCGTCATAAGGCATGATCCTGCACGGCGGGCGCCGGCCTCCATGAGGGAAAGTTCCGAAAAGGCGATATCCGCGAAGGATGTCGCCTTTTTCGTGTTGTGTGGCGTTCACCGGGGCGTCACGGTGCTCAGTCAGGCTACGGGACGTCCTCCACCCTTGATCGTCCCAGGAGCCACGCATGTCCCAGCTCAACCGGCGGCACTTCCTCGTCACCGGGTTAGCGGCCGGAGCCGCCGCGGCGCTCCCCGCCGGAGCCGCGCACGCCGATCCCACCCCTGGCCCCACCTCCGGCCCCGCCGCCGAGACCGCCCAGTCGCCGGCCTCGCGCGGCCTGCGGACAGACCCGTTCACCCTGGGCGTCGCCTCGGGCGACCCCGACCACTCCGGCTTCGTGCTGTGGACCCGCCTGGCCCAGGAGCCGCTGGCCGAGGACGGTCTCGGCGGCATGCCGCAGCGGCCGTTCACCGTGCAGTGGCAGGTCTACGCCGACGAGAAGGGCCGCCGCGTCGTGCGCACCGGCGTCGCCGTGGCCGCGCCCGAGTGGGGACACAGCGTCCACGTCGAGGTGGACGACCTGAGCTCCGACCGCGACTACTGGTACCGCTTCCGCGTCGGCCCGTACGTCTCGCCGGTCGGCCGCGCCCGCACCGCGCCCCACCCGCTGGCGTACGGCGTGCCGCTCACCATGGCGTTCGTCTCGTGCGCCCAGTACGAGCACGGCCTGTTCACCTCGTACCTGCGCCTGGCCGAGGAGCGCCCCGACCTGGTGCTGCACCTGGGCGACTACCAGTACGAGTACGCCCGCGACACCTACACCATCCCCGGCGGCAACGTCCGCGACCACGAGGGCCCGGAGACCGAGACCCTGGCCGGCTACCGCCAGCGCCACGCCCAGTACAAGGCCGACCCCGACCTCCAGGCCGCGCACGCCGCCGCGCCGTGGCTGGTCGTGTGGGACGACCACGAGCTGGACAACAACTGGGCCGACGAGGTCCCCGAGAAGCCCGAGGTGCCGCAGCCGAACTTCCTCGCCCGCCGCGAGGCCGCCTTCCGCGCCTATTACGAGAACATGCCGCTGCGCCGCACCTCGATCCCGCGCGGCATCGACATGCAGCTCTACCGGCGGATCCGCTGGGGCCGCACGGCCACGTTCCACATGCTCGACACCCGCCAGTACCGCGACGACCAGGGCTGCGGCGACGGCTACCGCGACTGCCCCGAGGCCGTCGACCCCAACCGGTCGATCACCGGCTCCGCGCAGGAGGCGTGGCTGATCGACGGCTTCCACAAGTCCCGCGCCCAGTGGGACATCATCGGCCAGCAGGTGTTCTTCGCCCAGCGCGACAACAATGCCGGCCCCGCCAAGATCACCAGCCAGGACGCGTGGGACGGCTACGTCGCCTCCCGCCGCCGCATCACCCAGGGCTGGGTCGACGCCGACGTGCGCAACGCGGTCGTCCTGACCGGCGACGTGCACGCCCACTGGGCCAGCGACCTCAAGCTCGACTACGACGACCCGACCGGGCCCTCGGTCGGCTCCGAGCTGGTCACCACCTCGATCACCACCGGCGGCGACGGCGCCGACTCCGACCCCGCCTCGCAGCCGTTCCTCAAGAGCAATCCGCACCTGAAGTTCTACAACAACCAGCGCGGCTACGTCCTGACGAGGATCGAGCGGGACGCCCTCACCGCCGACTTCAAGGTCGTGCCGCAGGTCCGCCAGCCCGGCGCCGAGGTCCACACCAAGGCCACGTTCGTGGTCGAGGACCGGGTGCCCGGCGTCCAGCAGACCTACCTGCGGCCGCTCGACCCGGCGGCGCGCACCCTCGGCGCCCCGTCGATCGAGGAGACGGTCCGCCTGGAGACCGAACGCCCCTGACCCCGTGACCCCCGGAGGAGCGGCGCCGCTGATGCGGGCGCCGCTCCTCGCGTTTCCGGGACGGGCCCGGAATATTAGCTCAGCTAAGTTAGTTGGGCTAAGTATGAGCGCCCACCCCAGCGACACGCACTCCGGCGACAGAGAAGAGTCCAGCGATCCGGACGTGCTCGCCGAGCAGGTGTCGGCGGTCCTGCGCCACCTGGTCCTCCTCCTGAGACGGACCACCGCGGGCCAGCCCGTCACCACCCAGCAGTACGCCATCCTCGGCTCCCTCGAACACGGGCCGCGGCGGATGACCGAGCTGGCCGAGGAGCACGCCGTCCAGCTGCCCACCATGACCGTGCAGATCAACCGGCTGGAGGACGCGGGGCTGGTCGCCCGCGGAGCCGACCCCGCCGACGCCCGCGTCAGGACGGTCGAGCTCACCGGAGAGGGCCGCACCCGGCTGCTCGCCGTACGGGAGGCGCGGATCACCCGCCTCGGCCGCGACCTCGCGGCGCTCAGCGAGCAGGAGCGCGAGACACTCGCCGCCGCCCTGCCGGTACTGGCCAAGTTCGGCCGCCTCTAGCCGACACATCCAGAAACACCCGTACGACCCGGAGAAGGAGCACCATGTCATCCGGTGGCGGAATCCTGCGTCAGCCGATGTCCGTCTGGGCCACCGCGTTCGCCGCGGTCGTGGCCTTCATGGGCATCGGCCTCGTCGACCCGATCCTCCCGTCCATCGCCCAAGGGCTGAAGGCCACACCCAGCGAGGTGTCCCTGCTGTTCACCAGCTACTTCCTGGTGACCGCCGTGGCCATGCTCGCCACCGGCTGGGTGTCCAGCCGCATCGGCGGCAAGCGCACCCTGCTCGTGGGCCTGGCCCTGGTCATCGTCTTCGCCGCGCTCGCCGGCACCTCCACGAGCGTCGCCGAGCTCGTCGGCTTCCGCGCCGGCTGGGGACTCGGCAACGCGCTGTTCGTGGCCACCGCCCTCGCCGTCATCGTCGGCGCGGCCAGCGGCGGCGCCGAGTCGGCCATCATCCTGTACGAGGCCGCGCTCGGCCTCGGCATCTCCGCCGGCCCCCTGGTGGGAGCGCTGCTCGGCGACTGGAACTGGCGCGCGCCGTTCTTCGGCACCGCCACCCTCATGGCCGCCGGCTTCGTGCTCATCGTCGTGCTGCTCAAGGCCACCTCCCGGCCGGCCGTCAAGACCCGGCTGAGCGCGCCCATCCGCGCCCTCGCCCACGGCGGCCTGTCCACCACCGCCTTCACCGCGCTGTTCTACAACTTCGCCTTCTTCACCGTCCTCGCCTTCACGCCGTTCATCCTCGGCATGTCGCCGTACGGCATCGGCGCCGTCTTCTTCGGCTGGGGCGTCTGCGTGGCGCTCGCCTCGGTCTTCGGCGCGCCACCGCTCCAGCGCCGCCTCGGCTCCGTGAACGTGCTGCATCTCGCGCTCGCCCTGCTCGCCGTGCTCCAGATCGGCATCGCCGTGTCGGCCGGCGCCGGCGCCCGCACCGGGATCATCGTCTGCACGATCCTGTCCGGCATCCCGATCGGCCTCAACAACACCGTCTTCACGGAGTCGGCCATGGAGGTCTCCGACGCGCCCCGGCCCGTCGCCTCCGCCGGCTACAACTTCGTCCGCTGGATGGGCGGCGCGCTCGCCCCGTTCATCGCCACCAAGCTGGGCGAGGAGATCGGCGTCGCCGTGCCGTACGTCCTCGGCGCAGTCTGCTGCGCGGCCGGCATGACCGTCCTGTACACCCGCCGCCACCACCTGCGGTCCCTGGCGCGCGTGGACCTCGACCACACCGTCCACGACGTGGCGCCCGCCTGAACCCGGCGTCCCGTGTGATCAGGCGCCCGCCTGATCCCCGGCGGAAGACACCGCCCCGCGGTGGTGTTGAATGAACCGGACCCCGCACCCCGACGGAAGGACGACCGTGCCCGCCACCGTGCCCGCCAGCGAGCCCGCCGGAGCGCCCGCGAGCCGCCCGCCCACCATCGGGGTGCTCGCCCTGCAGGGCGACGTGCGCGAGCACCTGCGGATGCTCACCGAGGCCGGCGCGACGGCCGTCGCCGTGCGCAGGCCGGCCGAGCTGGCGGCCGTCGACGGGCTCGTCATCCCCGGCGGGGAGTCCACCACGATGTGGAAGCTCGCCGACACGTTCGAGCTGCTCGAGCCCCTGCGCGGTCGCGTCAAGGCCGGCATGCCGGCCTACGGCTCCTGCGCCGGCATGATCATGCTCGCCGACCGCATCGAGGACGGCGTGTCCGGCCAGCAGACGATCGGCGGCATCGACATGGTCGTCCGGCGCAACGCGTTCGGCCGCCAGATCGACTCCTTCGAGGCCGACCTCGACTTCGCGGGCGAGCCCGTGCACGCGGTGTTCATCCGCGCTCCCTGGGTCGAATCCATCGGACCGGACGTCAAGGTGCTGGGCATGGCCGAGCCTGGGGATAGGATCGTCGCGGTCCGTCAAGGGCCGCTGCTCGCGACCTCGTTCCACCCGGAGCTCACGGGGGACACGCGGGTGCACCGATACTTCGTAGACATGGTGAGGGAGCTCTAGGTAATGTCCGGCCACTCCAAATGGGCGACGACGAAGCACAAGAAGGCCGCGCTCGACGCCAAGCGCGGCAAGCTGTTCGCGAAGCTCATCAAGAACATCGAGGTGGCGGCCCGGACCGGTGGCCCTGACCCCGACGCCAACCCCACCCTCTTCGACGCCATCTTCAAGGCGAAGAAGAACTCCGTGCCCAACGACAACATCGAGCGGGCCCGCAAGCGGGGCGGCGGCCTGGAGGCCGGCGGCGCCGACTGGCAGACCATCATGTACGAGGGCTACGCGCCCGGCGGCGTCGCGGTGCTCATCGAGTGCCTCACCGACAACCGCAACCGCGCCGCCTCCGAGGTGCGCGTCGCGCTGACCCGCAACGGCGGCTCCCTGGCCGACCCGGGCTCGGTGTCGTACATGTTCAACCGCAAGGGCGTCGTGATCGTGCCCAAGAACGGCCTCGACGAGGACACCGTCCTCATGGCCGTCCTCGAAGCCGGCGCCGAGGAGGTCAACGACCTGGGCGACTCCTTCGAGGTCGTCTCCGAGGCCGGCGACCTCGTCCCCGTGCGCAAGGCGCTGCAGGAGGCGGGCATCGACTACGACTCGGCCGAGTCGGGCTTCATGCCGACCATGACGGTGCCGCTCGACGAGGACGGCGCCCGCAAGGTGTTCCGCCTCATCGACGCGCTGGAGGACAGCGACGACGTGCAGAACGTCTTCGCCAACTTCGACGTCTCCGACGACATCATGGAGAAGCTGGAGGCCTGAGCCTCCCGCTTCCCTCTGCCCCGGAGCCGCCCTTCACACGGGCGGCTCTCCGGGACGCAACGGGGTGCCCTGCTCACCGGAAGCCGGGGAGCGCCTTCCGGGACGCCCTGGACCGCTTTCCGGCCCTCCCAGGCGCCCTCCACGCCGTTCCCGGCGGGTAGCGCGCGCCGGGCGTCGCATCCCCGGCGTCCACGGCGTGCAGGGCGCTCCGAGATCGGCGTAGGGTCGGGGGACGTGACCTCCGACAGCCTTCCCCGACCCCCGTCCTCCCCGCTCGGCTGGGTGCTCCTCATGCCCGCCGGGCTCGGGATGCTGATCACGCTGCTGCTGCCCACCGTCCAGACGATCCGGCTCAGCCTGGAGTCCGGCGGCACGCTCACCCCTCTCACCTTCGTGGGCCTGGACAACTACACGCGCCTTCTCGGCTCGGGTGGCGGGTTCTGGGGCGCCCTGGGGTTCAGCCTGTCGCTGGTGCTCGTGCCCCTGCTGGTCGCGCTGATCGCCGGGCCGCTGCTCGCGCTGGCGCTCGACCGGGCCGGCACCGGGCCGCGGCGCGCCGGACTGGTCGTGCTGTCACTCGCCCCCGTGGCGTTCTCCCCGGCCGCCGTCGCCGTCGCGTGGATGCACGGCCTCACCTCGGGCGCCTCCGGGCTGGTCACGCTCGCCACCACGCTCCGCGACCCCGCCACGGCCCCCGGAGGGCTGCGGCTGATCCTCGGCGCCGCCACGTTCGGCGCCGTTTGCGCGCTGGCCGTGATGGCGTTCCTGCCGGCGCTGCGCGGCGGCGCCGTGACCCGGAGCATGCTCGCGGTGGGCGCCGTCGTCGCGCTCGCCACGGTCGCGGCGGGCCTCCAGACGTTCACCCTCACGACGGTCCTGACGCGGGGCTCCCGCCCCACGCAGACCCTCGCCGGCCTCCAGTACACCGAGGCGTTCGTCCAGGCCCGGCCGGGCATGGGCGCGGCCGTCGCCACGCTGACGGGGGTCATCCTGGGCGTGCTCGGCCTCGCGGCGGCGATCATCGTGGTGGCGGCCGGCGTCCGCCTGTGGGTCACTCCGAAGAGCTCCCTGCCGTACGAGCCGGAGGACGCCCCGGCGGGCTCCGGCGCCTTCGCCGTACCGGCCGGGACCTCCGGCGCTTCCGCCCCGTCCGGCGCCCACGTCTCCTCCGGTCCCGCCGCCGGCCCCGGGCCTGCGGCCGGGCACGGCCCCGCGTCCGCCACGGGCGCGTTCCCGTACGGCGCACACGGCGATCCCTCCGAGCGGGCGCCAGGCGGCGAGCAGGCGCAGAGTGGCGGGCGGCCGGAGAGCGGCGGGCGGAGCGTCTCCGCCGCGGGGAGGGCCGCCGGCATCGCCGCCGTCGTCGTCTACGCCGCCGTCACCCTCGCCCTCACCTGGCCCTGGCTCACGGCCCTCACCGGACCCTCCGGCGGGCGGGACGGCGGCATCGCCACCCAGGTCAACACGTGGGTTCCCGCTCTCGTCGGCGCCGTGGTCTCCGTGGGCGTCGCCTACCTGGGCGCTCTGGGCATCGGCGGGCTGCGGCCCCTCGGCCGGCGCAGCGAGTGGCTGCTGCTCCTGTTCGCGCCCTGGCTGTTCGTCGGCGTCGGGCCGCTCAGCGTGGCCGGCTGGAACGACATCCGCAACCTGGGCCTGATCGACACCTTCGTCTCGCTCGTACCGCCGGTGCTGGTCAGCGTCCCGTGCCTGTTCGTGCTCACGCTGCTGTGCAGGGGGCTGGCCGAGCGCTCCGGCGGCGACTTCGCCGGCGGCGTGGTGAGGCCGTCGCTGCCCATGGCCGCCGTCCTCGTCGGCGTCGTCACCCTCCTCAACGGCCAGGACCTCCTCTGGCCGCTCCTCGTCGCCCACGACCCCGGCCTGGCCACCGCTCCCGCCGCCCAGTTCCTCCGCATCAGCGAGTACGGCGCCGCGGCCGACGCAAGCCTGTCCACGCCGCTGCCCGTCATGCTGCTCGCGCTGCTCACCGCGGGCGCCGCCCAGGTGCTGTACCTGCACCGCCTGGCCATCGGCGCGGGGACGCCACGGGCCGGTTCGGGAAACCCCGCGCCCGCTGCGTAGGGTGTTGCCTCGTGGAGATTCGCGACCTCACCCCCGATGACCAGGATGCCCTGCTCGACGTGCGCAGGCGCTCGTTCGGACCGGTCCCGCCCGCCGAGGTGGAGAGCTGGCGAGCCCTCGCCGTCCCCGACCTGAACGAAGGCCGCTACCTGGGCGTGTTCGACGGCGGCAGGCTGGCCGGCTCGGCCCGGGTGCGGGGCTTCACCCAGTGGTGGCACGGCAGGCCGCAGCCTCTCGCGGGCGTCGCGGGCGTCACGGTCAACCCCGAGTACCGGGGCAGGGGCGTCGGCACCGCGGTCATGCGGGCCGCCGTGGGCAGGGCCACCGACCTGGGCGACGCGGTCTCCGCGCTGTATCCGGCCACCACCCCCCTCTACCGGGCGACGGGGTACGAGCACGCGGGCGCCCAGCACCTGGTCACCATCCCCACCGAGGCGCTGCGCGCGATCAAACCGGCGGGCGACGTACCGGTGCGGCGCATGGACGCCGGCGACGCGGCCGAGGTCGTCGCCCTGCTGCACCGCCTGCACGGCCAGGCCCGAGCCTCCGGCCCGATCTCCTGGGACGAGCGCACCTGGGCCCGCCGGCTGGCCCGCGAGGACGACTTCCTCTACCTGGCCCCCGACGGCTATGCCGTGTACCGCTGGGACGGCGACCGCATGCGCGTCGACAACCTCGTCGCCGGCTCCCAGGAGACCGCCCGCGCCCTGTGGTCGCTGGTCGGCTCCGCCTCCTCGGTCGCCAAGACCGTCACAGCCGTGCTGGCGCCCGACGACCCCGTCCGCTGGCTGCTGCGCGAGCGGTCGGTCGAGGAGGTCACGATGGTGCGGTGGATGTTCCGGGTGATCGACGTGGCGGCCGCGGTGGAGCGAAGGGGCTTCCCGGCCGGGGCGACGCTGGACACGACGGTCGAGGTCGAGGACCCGGTACGCCCCGGCAACACCGGACGCTGGCGGCTCACGGTCTCCGGCGGCCGGGGCGAGGCCAAGGCCCTGTCCGCCGACGCGGGCGCCGGCGCCGGGCCCGCTCTCCGCATCAACGGCCTGTCCGCGCTCTACGCCGGGATCCCCACGGCGACGCTGCGCCGCACCGGCCTCCTGTCCGGGGACAACTCGCACGACGAGGCCCTGGACACCGCCTTCGCCGCCCAGCCGTACATGCTGGACTACTTCTGACGGACCCCGCCGGCGTGCCCCCTCGTGCGACCGGACGCCCGCCCGCGCGGACGGGCGTCCGGTCGTCGCCCCGCCGCGCGGCCGTCCTCCCCCGCCGCGCGGCCGTCCTCCCTCGGCGCGCGGGCGTTTCCCGGTGCGCGGGCACGTCAGCCGGGGTAGAGTCTCGTGCCGAACACGTGTTCGGCGGGCGCGAGCGGGCGCTGTGACAGGCGGACGTGACGATCGCCGTGACTGGCGGTCGTGGTGCGGGCAGGCCGGCGGGCGAGAACGAGCGGGAGGCGCGACGGTGCGAGTGATGGGCGTCGACCCGGGACTGACCCGGTGCGGCGTGGGAGCGGTCGAGGGTCGTCCGGGCGCGCCGCTGTCCCTGGTGGCCGTCGGGGTGGTGCGCACCGGAGCCGACGAGGAGCTGGGCGCCCGCCTGGTCGGCATCGAGGCCGGCATCGAGCAGTGGCTCGACGAGGTGCGGCCCGACGCCGTCGCGGTCGAGCGGGTCTTCAGCCAGAACAACGTCCGCACCGTCATGGGCACCGCCCAGGCCGCCGGCATCGCCGTCCTCTGCGCCGCCCGGCGCGGCCTGCCGGTCGCCCTGCACACGCCGTCCGAGGTCAAGGCCGCCATCACCGGCAGCGGCACGGCCGACAAGAAGCAGATCGGCGCCATGGTGACCCGGCTGCTGCGGCTCAAGGAGATGCCGAGGCCCGCCGACGCCGCCGACGCCCTCGCCCTGGCCATCTGCCACGTGTGGCGCGGCGGCGCCCAGCACCGCCTGGCCCAGGCCCTGGCCACCGCCGGCCGTACCGGGACGGCAAGCCGTACCGGGACGACAGGCCGTACCGGCGCGGCAGGCCGTACCGGCGCCGGCCGTGAGAAGGACGTGGCGCCGTGATCGCCTCAGTGGCCGGCCGGGTCGCCGCCATCGCGCCCGACGGCGCGGTCATCGAGGTCGGCGGCGTCGGCATCCTCACTCACTGCACGCCCGGCACGCTGGCCCGGCTCAAGGTCGGGGAGGAGGCGCGGCTGTCCACGTCGCTGGTGGTGCGCGAGGAGTCCCTCACCCTGTACGGGTTCGCCACCGACGACGAGCGGGCCGTGTTCGAGCTGCTCCAGACGGCCAGTGGCGTCGGACCCAAGCTGGCCCTGGCCATGCTCGCCGTCCACACGCCCGGCGCGCTGCGCGCCGCCGTCGCCGCCGCCGACCTCAAGGCCCTCACCAAGGTGCCCGGCATCGGCCAGAAGGGCGCCCAGCGCATCGTGCTGGAGCTCAAGGACCGCCTCGGCACGCCCGACGCCGCCGTCGACGCCGCGCTCAACGGCGACCGCCCCGCCCCGCTGTGGCGCGAGCAGGTCCACTCCGGGCTGGTGGGCCTCGGCTACTCCGCCAAGGACGCCGACGAGGCGATCCTCGCCGTCGAGCCGCAGGCCGAAGCCGACGCCGCCGACGGCCGCGAGCCGCAGGTCGCCGCGCTCCTCAAGTCCGCCCTCCGCGCCCTGAGCGTCCGATGACCCCACCGCCTCCGATCCTGTCCCTGACGGCACCGCGCCCGACAGCGTCGTCCCCGGCCCCGCCGCCCCCGGGACGCTGCTTCCGGAGAGGCGTGAACGGCGTGGGTGCCGTACTCTCGCAGGGCCCCCGCACCGGACGCGGCGGGGCAGAGCGCGCGAGGCCGAGCGTGACGCGGATGGTGAGGGGGACGGGGAAGTGAGCCTGGATCGGGACCTCGTGTCGCCCGACGCCGAGGGCGACGAGCTGCAGATCGAGGCGGCGCTGCGCCCCAAGAAGCTCAGCGAGTTCATCGGCCAGGGCCGCGTCCGCGAGCAGCTCTCGCTGGTGCTGGAGAGCGCCCTGCGCCGCAACCGGCCACCCGACCACGTACTGATGAGCGGATCTCCCGGACTCGGCAAGACCACACTGGCTATGATCATCGCGGCCGAGCTGAGCGCCCCGCTCCGCATCACCTCGGGACCCGCCCTGGAGCGGGCCGGTGACCTCGCGGCCATCCTGTCGACGCTGGCCGAGGGCGAGGTGCTGTTCATCGACGAGATCCACCGGATGGCCCGGCCCGCCGAGGAGATGCTCTACCTCGCGATGGAGGACTTCCGGGTCGACATCGTCGTCGGCAAGGGGCCCGGCGCGACCGCGATCCCGCTCGAGATCGCGCCGTTCACCCTCGTCGGCGCGACGACCCGGGCCGGGCTGCTGCCCGCCCCGCTGCGCGACCGCTTCGGCTTCACCGCCCACATGGACTTCTACGAGGTCGACGAGCTGGAGCAGGTGCTCAACCGGTCGTCCCGGCTGCTCGGCGTGGCCCTGCCCCCCGAGGGCGCCTACGAGATCGCCCGCCGCTCACGCGGCACGCCCCGCATCGCCAACCGGCTGCTGCGCCGGGTGCGCGACTTCGCCGACGTGCGCGCCGGCGGCGTCATCGACCGCGACGTCGCCTCCGCCGCCCTCGACCTGTACGAGGTGGACGCCGAGGGGCTCGACCGGCTCGACCGGGCGGTGCTCGGGGTGCTGCTGCGCAAGTTCGGCGGCGGCCCGGTGGGCCTGTCCACCCTGGCCGTCGCCGTGGGGGAGGAGCCCGAGACCGTCGAAGTGGTCGCCGAGCCGTTCCTCGTACGGCAGGGCCTGCTGGCCAGGACCCCGCGCGGCCGGGTCGCGACCGCCGCGGCCTGGCAGCACCTGGGTTTGACGCCACCCCCCGACGCCTTCGGAGCCACGCTTTTCGACTGATTACAGAACGGTTGCAACCGTTTCGAATTGGGAACTTCCCCGCGCGGCGAAACGCTGCCTCGTTGCCGCGTTTCGCAACAACGGCCTACACTCCGTGGCTTGGCTGGCTGTGTAGGCTGACGGGCTGAGCGGCGCGGCCCCGAGGCATCGCCCGGAATTTCCGGCGCAACGCCGGTGTCAACTTCTTGTACGACAATGGAAGGTCGCCCCTTATGACCACGGGTCAACTCACAAGTATCCTGCCGCTGATTCTGCTGGTGGTGGTGTTCTACTTCCTGCTGATTCGTCCGCAGCGCAAGCGTCAGCAGGAAGCGGCTCAGATGCAGAACAGCCTGACCCCCGGGGCGCGGGTGATGACCACGACGGGCCTGTTCGGCACCGTGGTGACGGTGGAGAATGACGATGTGGTCCTTGAGGTGGCCCCTGGCATCGAGACGCGGTGGGTGAAGGCCGCGATCGGACGTGTCGTCACCCCCGGCGAGCCCACGGCCGGCGACCCCGTGGCCGACGAGCCCCTGACGGACGACGTGCCCGACACCGCCGGAACGGACAAGGACGGCACCACCGGCACCACCGGCAGCACCCCCGAGCGCAACGACGGCCAGGACACCACGAAGTCCTGACTAGGCTTCTGCGACAACTTCTATCCGAAAGAACTGACGACCAGTGGCCCGACCGACCAGCAGCCACAGCAAGCCGGGGCGGACGCTCCTGCTGCTCCTGGCGCTCATCCTCGCCCTGGGCGGGACGATGTTCCTGCAGAAGGCGTTCACGCCGAAGCTCGGACTCGACCTCGCCGGCGGCACGACGGTGACGCTGTCACCGGTGACCCAGAACGGCGCGGCTCCGCCCCAGGAGATCCTCGACCGCGCGGTCAACATCATCCGCGACCGGGTCAACGGCACCGGCATCTCCGACGCGGAGGTCGCCAAGTCCGGCGACAACATCATCATCTCGATCCCGGGCGTCGGGCAGAGCGAGGCCATCAAGCTGGTCGCCACCACCGCGGAGCTGCGCTTCCGCCAGGTGCTCGCCATGGAGGCCACGCAGCTCCCGCAGGAGCTCCCCACCCAGGCGCCCTCCCCGGGCGCCACCCCCTCCGGCTCGGCCTCACCTGCCGGTACGGCGTCGCCGTCGGCCAAGCCGCAGACGACCTCCACCCGCTCGGCGGGCACGCCCGGCCCGTCGGTGTCCCCGACGGGCAAGGCGCTGTCCTCGGCGTTGACCGCGCCGACGCCCGCCCCCACGGACGCCTCCGCCAAGCCGCAGAGCACCCGGGGCGCGCAGACGGAGCAGCAGCAGAAGAAGGGCCAGAACGCGAAGGCCACCCCGACCGCCGCTCCGACGCCGGCCACCACGCAGCAGCCGGCCGACTCCGGCGTCGACACCACGGGCATCGACCCGGCGGTGCTGAAGCAGTTCCAGGCCCTCGACTGCAGCGACCCCAAGAAGCGCGGCCAGGGCGTCCAGGACGACCCCAACAAGCAGTACGCGGCCTGCGAGAGCGACGGCAGCTACAAGTACGTCCTCGACAAGGCCAAGGTCGTCGGCACCGACATCGACACCGCCAGCTCGGGCGTGCGCCAGGGCACCACCGAGTGGCTCGTCCAGCTCGACTTCAAGTCCAAGGGCGCCAGCGCGTGGGCCACGCTCACCGGCCAGGCCGTCAGCGCGCCCGAGCCCCGCAACAAGGTCGCGGTCGTCCTCGACGGCGTCGTCATCACCGCCCCGAACATCATCAGCGCGATCCCCGGCGGCCGCGCGGAGATCACCGGCGGCTTCGACCAGAAGAGCGCCACCGACCTGGCCGAGCAGCTCAAGTACGGCGCGCTGCCGCTGAAGTTCGAGCGCAGCTCGGTCGACACGGTGTCCTCGACCCTCGGCCAGGACCAGCTCAAGGGCGGCCTGATCGCCGGCATCATCGGCCTGGCCCTCGTCGTCGTCTACAGCCTGCTGTACTACCGCGGCCTCGGCATCGTCGCCGTGCTGAGCCTCGTGGTCGCCACGATCCTCACCTACACGGCCGTGGTCGTGCTCGGCCACAACGCCAACTTCCGGCTCTCGCTGCCGCACATCATCGGCCTGGTGGTCTCGATCGGCATCACCGCCGACTCCTTCATCGTCTACTTCGAACGCATCCGCGACGAGATGAAGGAGGGCCGGCGGACCCTGCGCGCCGCCGTGGAGGTGGCCTGGGTCCGCGCCCGGCGCACGATCCTGATCGCCGACGCCGTCATGTTCATCGCCGCGGTCGTGCTCTACGCGCTGGCCGTGGGCGGCGTGGCGGGCTTCGCGTTCGCCATGGGCCTGACCACCCTCATCGACATCCTGGTCGTGTTCATGTTCACGAAGCCGTTCATCGCGATGCTGGCGAGGCTGAAGTTCTTCGCCAAGGGGCATCCGCTGTCCGGTCTCGACTCCGAGCGCATGAGCGCCGACCACACCGGCTCCGCCGGCCGTCCGAACACCCCGCAGGAGGCCTGACATGGGACTGGGGCGTCGCCTCTACCGCGGCGAGATCGATATCGACTTCGTCGGCCGCTGGAAGCTCTGGTACAGCCTGTCCGGCTTGCTGCTGATCATCTCCATCGCGGGCCTGCTGTTCAACGGGCTCAACCTGGGCGTGGAGTTCAAGGGCGGCTCGGTCATCTCGTTCAAGCCGGCCGTGGCCACGACGGTCCAGGACGTCCGCGGCACCTTCCTCGAGCAGGGCGTCCACCAGCCGATCGTCCAGACGACCAACGAGCGCTACCGCATCACCAGCGAGGACCTGTCCGAGGCCACCACGACCAAGCTGCAGCAGGTCATCAAGCAGAAGTACGGCGTCAAGGAGGAGATCGACGTGCAGTCGATCGGCGCCTCCTGGGGCGGTGAGGTCTCCCAGAAGGCCTGGATCGGCCTGGGCGTCTTCATGCTGGCGATCATCCTGTACCTGTCGATGGCGTTCGAGCCGAAGATGGCGCTGGCCGCCATCGTCGCGCTCGTCCACGACCTCGTCATCACGGCGGGCATCTACGCCTGGTCCGGCTTCGAGGTCACCCCGGCCACGCTGCTGGGCTTCCTGACCATCCTCGGTTACTCGCTCTACGACGCGGTCGTGGTGTTCGACATGATCAAGGAAGTCACGGCCAAGCTGGGCACCACGTCCAAGCAGACGTACTCGATGGCGGCCAACAACGCGCTCAGCCACACGCTGATCCGGTCGCTGAACACGTCGCTGGTCGCGATCCTGCCGGTGGCGGCGATCCTGTTCATCGGCACCACGCTGCTCGGCGCGGGCACGCTGAAGGACCTGTCGCTGGCCCTGTTCGTCGGCATGATCGTCGGCACCTACTCCTCGCTGTGCGTCGCCACGCCGCTGCTGGTGACGCTGAAGGAGCGGGAGCCGAAGTACCAGGCCATCGCCCGGCGCGTCGCCGCCGCGAGCGGAGGCGGCAAGAAGAGCGGCAAGGGAGCCAAGGGCTCCGAGAACGCGGCCGTCGCCAACGGCTGAGCATGACGCGCGGGGCGGGCCGGCACCACGCCGGCCCGCCCCGCCGCGCGTCCGCCCCCCGCGACCCCCGGCCGCACCCCCGTCATCGGCGCGTCGTCGATGCGTCATCATGGAGCCCGTCAGCCGCCGGACGAGCCCCTCCCGAAGGAGTCCCGACATGACCGACCTGCGCACGCTGATCCTCGACCGGATCAGGGACGTGCCCGACTACCCGAAGCCCGGCGTGCTGTTCAAGGACATCAGCCCCCTGCTGGCCGACCACGTGGCGTTCGCCGCCGTGGTGGACGAGCTGGCCGGGCTGCACACCGTCGACAAGATCGTCGGCATCGAGGCGCGGGGCTTCATCCTGGCCGCGCCCGTGGCCTACCGCGCGGGAGCGGGATTCGTGCCCGTACGGAAAAAGGGCAAACTCCCCTCCGAAACCCTCGAGGAGTCCTACGATCTGGAGTACGGCTCCGCGACCATCGAGGTGCACCGCGACGCTTTCACCGAGGGCGACCGGGTGCTCATCGTCGACGACGTGCTCGCCACCGGCGGCACGGCCGAGGCGACCGTGGAGCTCGTGCGCAGGGCCGGCGCGGAGGTCGTCGGCGTGGCCATGCTCATGGAGCTGGCCTTTCTCCAGGGGCGCGAGCGTCTCAAGGGAGTCGACCTGCGCTCCTTGGTGATCGTCTGAGCCGGACCCGCGGGAGGCCAGGTTTCGCGCCTGGATACACTGGGGGACCTGGACTCGAACCAAAGGAGTCTGAGTGCCCCGTGACGCGGTCGTACCCGACGTAACCGATGCAGGTAGTGCCGAGCCCGCCGGCGCCCCTGCGACGCGTCGGCGACGGTTTGGGGGTGGGGCCATGAACCCGGTGCTGGAACCGCTGTTCCGCACGGTCCGTGCCACCCATCCCAAGGCCGACCTGCGCCTGATCGAGCGCGCCTACGAGGTCGCCGCGCACCACCACCGCGACCAGAAGCGCAAGTCCGGCGACCCGTACATCACGCACCCGCTGGCCGTCGCGACGATCCTGGCCGAGCTGGGCACCGACGACGAGACGCTGTGCGCGGCCCTGCTGCACGACACCGTCGAGGACACCTCCTACGGCCTGGAGGAGCTGCGCGCCGACTTCGGCGACACGATCGGCTCGCTCGTCGACGGCGTCACCAAGCTGGACAAGGTGAAGTTCGGCGACGCGGCCCAGGCCGAGACCGTGCGCAAGATGGTCGTCGCGATGTCGCGCGACATCCGCGTGCTCGTCATCAAGCTGGCCGACCGGCTGCACAACATGCGCACCATGCGCTACCTGCCCGAGCACAAGCGCCACCAGAAGTCCCGCGAGACGCTGGAGATCTTCGCCCCGCTCGCCCACCGCCTGGGCATGAACACGATCAAGTGGGAGCTGGAGGACCTCGCCTTCGCCATGCTCTACCCCAAGCGCTACGACGAGATCGCGCGCATGGTGTCGGAGCGGGCCCCGCGGCGCGACCTGTTCCTGCAGGAGGTCATCGAGAAGGTCTCCGGCGACCTGCGCGACGCCAAGATCCGCGCGGTGGTGAAGGGCCGGCCGAAGCACTACTACTCCGTCTACCAGAAGATGATCGCCCGCGACGTCGCCTTCGACGACATCTACGACCTGGTCGGCATCCGGGTCCTCGTCGACAGCGTGCGCGACTGCTATGCGGCCCTCGGAACGATTCACGCGCGATGGAACCCGGTGCCCGGCCGGTTCAAGGACTACATCGCGATGCCGAAGTTCAACATGTACCAGTCGCTGCACACCACGGTCATCGGTCCCGAGGGCAAGCCGGTGGAGCTGCAGATCCGCACCCACGCCATGCACCACCGGGCCGAGTACGGCGTGGCCGCCCACTGGAAGTACAAGGAGGAGGTCGGCGCCGCTCCCGGGCCCCAGGGCAAGGTCAAGCCGGGCAGCGACATGGCCTGGCTGCGCCAGCTCCTCGACTGGCAGAAGGAGACCTCCGACCCGGGTGAGTTCCTGGAGTCGCTGCGCTTCGACCTGTCGGTCTCCGAGGTGTACGTCTTCACCCCGCGCGGTCAGGTGGTGGCCCTGCCCGAGGGGGCGACGCCGGTCGACTTCGCCTATGCCGTCCACACCGAGGTCGGCCACCGCTGCATCGGCGCGCGGGTCAACGGGCGGCTGGTGCCGCTGGAGTCGCGCCTCGGCAACGGCGACACGGTCGAGATCTTCACCTCCAAGTCGCCCGACGCCGGGCCGTCGCGCGACTGGCTGAAGTTCGTCAAGTCGGGCCGGGCCCGCAACAAGATCCGGCAGTGGTTCTCCAAGGAGCGCCGCGAGACCGCGATCGAGGCGGGCAAGGAGGCCATCGGCCGGGCCATGCGCAAGCAGGGCCTGCCGCTGCAGCGGCTGATGTCCGGCGAGTCGCTGCTGGCTCTCGCCCGGGACCTGCGCTACCCCGACGTGTCGGCGCTCTACGCGGCCGTCGGCGAGGGCCACGTCGCCGCCCAGACGGTGGTGCAGAAGCTCGTGAGCTCCATCGGCGGGGTGGACAGCGCCGAGGAGGACATCGCCGAGACGTCGCTGCCGACGCGGCTGCGCGGTCGTCCCCGGGGCGGTGGCGGCGCCGGGGTGGTCGTCGCGGGCGACGCCGACGTGTGGGTGCGCCTGTCCAAGTGCTGCACCCCGGTGCCCGGGGACGAGATCGTCGGCTTCGTCACGCGCGGCCACGGCGTCTCGGTCCACCGGGCCGACTGCACGAACGTGCAGCAGCTCAAGGAGCAGCCGGACCGCCTGGTCGAGGTGAGCTGGTCGCCGGGCGACGACTCGGTGTTCCTGGTGGCGATCCAGGTGGAGGCCCTCGACCGGCCGCGCCTGCTGTCGGACGTCACGCGCACGCTGTCCGACCAGCACGTCAACATCCTCAGCGCGTCGGTGACCACCTCACGCGACCGGGTCGCGGTCAGCAAGTTCACCTTCGAGATGGGCGATCCGAAGCACCTGGGCCACGTGCTCAAGGCCGTGCGCAACATCCAGGGCGTCTTCGACGTCTACCGGGTCAGCGGCGCGGGAAGCTGACATCCCGCCCGCCGTACGGGGACGCCCGCCGTACGGCACGGCGGCGCGGACCCGCAGGCGACCCCCGTCGCCCGCGAAAGCCCGCGGCCCGCTTGATGAGCCGTCAGACCGAACCGGCCGCGGAGCGGGTCAGCTGAACTCGGCCAGCGTGCGCTCGGCCTCCTCCAGCCACGAGCGGCGGGCGGTCAGCGCCTCCTCGGCCTCCTTGACGTCCTTGGCCCGGCCCGCGTCCTGTGCCTTGGCCAGACGCTTCTCCAGCTGCTCGATGGAGGTGCGGAGCTGGTCGACCGTGCTCTGGGCGCGGGCGCGCGCCTCGGGGTTGGACCGCTTCCACTCGGCCTCCTCGGCCTTGCGGACGGCGTCGTCCACCTTGCGCAGGCCGCCCTCCAGGCGGTCGCGCTGGTCGCGCGGCACCGGGCCGGCGGCCTCCCACCGCTCCACGAGGTGCCGCAGCGCGGCGCGGGCGGCGCGCACGTCGGTGACCGGCAGGATCTTCTCCGCCTCGGCCAGCAGTTGCTCCTTGACCTCGGCGTTGGCCGCCAGCGAGGCGTCACGCTCCGCGAACACCGCCGAACGCGCCTGGAAGAACTCGTCCTGGGCGCCCTTGAAGCGGGCCCACAGCTCGTCCTCCACCTCGCGCGAGGCCCGGCCGGCGTTCTTCCACTGCTGCATCAGGTCGCGGTAGGCCGCGGCCGTGCCGCCCCAGTCGGTCGAGCCGGCGATGGCCTCGGCCTCCTGGACGATGCGCTCCTTGGTGGCGCGGATGCCCTCACGCTGCTCGTCGAGGCCCGCGAAGTAGTGCTTGCGGCGCTTGGCGAACGCGGTGCGGGCGGCCGACAGCCGCTTCCACAGGGCCGCCTCGGTGACCCGGTCGATGCGGTCGGCGGCCTTCCACTCCTCGACGATCTGGCGCAGCCGCTCGCCGCCGGACTTCCAGTGCGTCGTCTCCTCGGCGATGCGCTCCGCCTCGGCGACGATGCGCTCCTTGACCGCCCTGGCCTCGCCGCGCGCCTTCTCGCGGGCGGCCTTGACCTCCTCGCGGCGGTGCGCGACGAGCTCGGTCAGGCCGTCGAGGCGGGCGGTCAGCGCGCCCAGGTCGCCGACCGCGTGCGCCTCGGCCACGGCCTCGCGCAGCTTGACGATGCTGGACTCGGCCTGGGCGGGCGCCAGGTCGGTGCCCTTGACCCGCTGCTCCAGCAGCTGGACCTGGCCGGCCAGCTCGTCGTACTTGCGATGGAAGTATGCCAGCGCTTCCTCGGGTTCACCGGCCTGCCAGGAGCCGACGGCGCGCTCTCCCTCAGCCGTACGCACGTAGACGGTGCCGTCGTCGTCTACCCGGCCCCACGGGTCGGTGCTCACCGTGTCCTCCCGCACTTTCCATCAGACCCTTCGGGACATGTCGTCCCTTGTTGTATTACGTCAGCTCTTGCCAGCTATTGTCACGTCTTTGATTTCGACGGTTTCCTTGGGTGCTCCCGTGCCGTCCCCGGCGTCACCGACGACGCCTGCCTTGTTGACCTTGTCCAGGATGTCGAGCCCCTTCGTGATCGTACCCACCGGGGTGTAATCGGGCGTAAGTCCGATATCGCCATAGACCAGGAAGAACTGGCTGCCCGTGCTGCCCGGCGCCTGCGTCTTGGCCATCGCCATCACGCCGCGCTTGTACGTGGCTCCCTTGAGATTCTCCTCGGCCATCACGTAGCCGGGGCCGCCGGAGCCGTCCTGCCCCGGCTTGCCGTCGGCCTTGGCCGTCGGGTCACCGCACTGGAGCATCGGGAACTTGTCGCTGCCCAGCCGGTGGCACTTGCTGCCGTCGTAGTAGTTCTTCTTCGCCAGGAACGCCAGCGAGTTGACCGTGCAGGGCGCCTTGGCGTTGTCGAGCTCGACCTTGATGTCGCCCAGGTTGGTCACCAGCGTCATGGTCTTCGTGGCTGGCTTGGGCGACACCTTCGCCGGCGGCATGCCGACGTCCTTGACCTTGCCGCCGCCGGTGTCGGCCACGTAGCCGCACGTGCCGGTCGCCGGGTCGTACGGCTTGGGCTGCGCGGCCGGGGACGCCGAGGTGGTGTCCTGAGGCGTGGAGGTGTCCTGCGCCGAGGCGGTGGGCGTCGCCGCGGCCTCGTTGTTCGGATCGCCGCCCAGCAGGGCGACCGCGGCGACGATGCCGCCTACCACGACCACGACTCCCACCGTGGAGCCGATGATCGCGGTGCGCTTGGCCCGCTGCTCGCGCTCGATGCGGCGCTGCAACTGCCGCTCGTGGTGCTCGCGTGCCAGCTGCTTCTGCCGGTCCTTCCCCGTGGCCACCGCTTTGCCTCCCATAGTCAATCAACTGAGGTGGGCGAATCGTATCGGCCAACGGGCGATGATTCGCAGCCCGGCGACCCGCACCGGTACCCTTCGGTTACATTCCCATTGGCTTTTTTGACGAGATCACCTGAGGCAGATGCTCATCGCAGGCTTCCCCGCAGGGGCCTTCCAGACCAATTGTTACGTCATCGCGCCCGCCGCGGGCGAGGAGTGCGTGATCGTCGACCCTGGTCAGGACGCCGTGGACGGGGTCGACGAGCTGCTGCGCGAGCACCGGCTCAAGCCGGTCGCGGTGCTGCTCACCCACGGCCACCTGGACCACGTCTGGTCGGTGGCCCCGGTGTGCGGCGCGCGGGACGTGCCGGCCTGGATCCACCCCGAGGACCGCCACCTGCTGTCCGACCCGGCCGCCGGCTGGTCGCCGACGAGCTCCCAGATCTTCGGCGGCATCACGCTGAGCGAGCCCGACGACGTGCGGGAGCTGTCGGACGGGGCCACGCTGCCCCTGGCCGGCCTGGAGTTCGTGGTCGACCACACGCCCGGCCATACCAGGGGGTCGGTGAGCTTCCGGCTGCCCGGCGACGCGATCATGTTCGCGGGCGACCTGCTGTTCGCCGGCTCCATCGGCCGCACCGACCTGCCGGGCGGCGACTACCCGACGATCCTGCGCAGCCTGGCCGCCAAGTGCCTGACGCTGCCTGACGATACGGTCGTCCTGCCGGGCCACGGACCACAGACCACGATCGGCCGCGAGCGCGCCAGCAATCCTTACCTCAAGGACGCCGCCCCGCACGCCGGTCCCACACGAGGGATCTGATGAACTTCCAAGCACCCAAAGGGGTCAAGGAATACGTCCCGCCGCAGGCCTCGACGTTCTCCGCGATACGCGCGGCGTTCGCGGAGACGGCCAGGCGCGCGGGCTACGCCTACCTGGAGACGGCGGTCTTCGAGGACACCCAGCTGTTCGCGCGCGGGGTCGGTGAGTCCACCGACGTCGTGAGCAAGGAGATGTACACCTTCACCGACCGCGGCGGCAGGTCGCTGACGCTGCGCCCGGAGTTCACCGCCGGCGTGCTGCGCGCGGTCCTGGAGTACGGTCTGCACCGCGGCCAGCTCCCGGTGAAGGTCTGGACCGACGGGCCGGTGTTCCGCGCCGAGGCGCCCCAGGAGGGCCGCTACCGGCAGTTCTACCAGCTCGACCTGGAGGCGATCGGCAGCGAGGACCCGGCGGTCGACGCCGAGACCATCGCGCTGGCCTGGCAGTGGTACTCCACGCTCGGCCTCACCCAGGTCCGGCTGCTGCTCAACTCGCTGGGCTGCAAGGAGTGCCGGCCGATCTACCGCGCGCGGCTGCAGGAGTTCCTGCGGGGGCTCGACCTCGACGAGGCGACCAGGGAGCGGATCGAGATCAACCCGCTGCGCGTGCTCGACGACAAGCGTCCGGAGGTCCGCGCGCAGGTCGAGGACGCGCCGCTCATCGGCGACCACCTGTGCGCCGACTGCAAGTCGTACCACGACCGCGTCAAGCAGCTCCTGGCCGATCTCGGCATCCCGTGGGAGGACGCCCCGAGACTCGTGCGCGGGCTCGACTATTACACCCGCACCACCTTCGAGTTCGACCACCCCCTGCTCGGCGCGCAGTCCGGCATCGGCGGCGGCGGCCGCTACGACGGGCTCTCCGAGGCCATCGGCGGGCCGGCGCTGCCCGGCATCGGCTTCGGGCTCGGCCTCGACCGCACGGTCATCGCCCTGGAGCGGGAGGGCGTCGCCCCCGCGGCCCCGCCCCGCTGCGAGGTGTACGGTGTGCCGCTGGGCGAGGAGGCGGCGCGCGCCATGTTCAGGCTCCTCAGCGAGCTGCGGGCGGCGGGGGTCGCCGCCGACATGGCCTTCGGGGGCAAGGGGCTGAAGGGCGCCATGAAGGGCGCGGACCGCTCGGGCGCCCGCTTCGCCCTCATCCTCGGCGAGCGCGACCTGGCCGCGCAGGCCGTCCAACTGAAAGACCTGACCACCGCTGAGCAGACCGAGGTGCCGCTGGCCCAGGTCGTCGACGTTCTGAAAGGGAAAGTGCAGTGATTCGCACGCATACGGCCGGGTCGCTCCGTGAGGAGCACGCCGGGCAGCAGGTGACGCTCGCGGGATGGGTGGCCCGGCGCCGTGACCACGGCGGCGTGGTCTTCATCGACCTGCGCGACGCCTCCGGCTCGGCGCAGGTGGTCTTCCGCGAGGAGGACCACGCCCACGACCTGCGCGCCGAGTACTGCGTGAAGGTCGTCGGCCAGGTCCGGGTGCGCCCCGAGGGCAACGAGAACCCCGACCTGCCCACCGGCGCCATCGAGGTGGTGGCCGAGGAGGTGGAGGTGCTCAGCGAGTCGGCGCCGCTGCCGTTCCCCATCGAGGGCAACGTCGGCGTCTCCGAGGAGGCCCGCCTCAAGTACCGCTACCTCGACATCCGCCGCCAGCAGGTGGCCCAGTCGATGCGCACCCGCTCCAAGGCCACCTACCTGGCCAACGAGGTGATGAACGAGCTCGGCTTCGTCTACGTCGAGACGCCGACGCTCACCCGCTCCACGCCCGAGGGCGCCCGCGACTTCCTCGTGCCGGTCCGCCTCCAGCCCGGCAACTGGTACGCCCTGCCGCAGTCGCCGCAGCTGTTCAAGCAGCTCCTCCAGGTGGGCGGCCTGGAGCGCTACTACCAGCTCGCCAAGTGCTACCGCGACGAGGACCTGCGCGCCGACCGGCAGCCCGAGTTCACCCAGATCGACGTCGAGATGTCGTTCGTCGACCAGGAGGACGTCATCGCGGTCGGCGAGAAGCTGATCGGCCGGCTGTGGCGTGAGGTGCTGGGCTACGAGATCCCGATGCCGCTGCCGCGCATGACCTACGCCGACGCGATGGCCCGCTTCGGCTCCGACAAGCCCGACCTGCGCTTCGGCCAGGAGCTCGTGGACATGACGGAGTACTTCTCGGCCACCACGTTCCGCGTCTTCCAGGCCGACTACGTGGGCGCGGTCGTCATGCCCGGCGGCGCCTCCCAGACCCGCAAGGAGCTCGACGGCTGGCAGGAGTGGGCCCGCTCGCGCGGCGCCAAGGGCCTGGCGTACGTGCTGGTGCAGGCCGACGGCACGCTCGGCGGCCCCGTGGCCAAGAACCTGTCGGAGCAGGAGCTGTCCGGCCTGGCCGCCGCGGTCAAGGCCGAGCCGGGCGACGCGATCTTCTTCGCGGCCGGCGCCCGCAACGCCTCCCGCGACCTGCTGGGCGCCGCCCGCCTGGAGATCGGCCGCCGCTGCGGGCTGATCGACGAGTCGCAGTGGTCGTTCCTGTGGGTGGTGGACGCCCCCATGTTCGAGGAGGACGGCGAGGGCGGCTGGACCGCGGTCCACCACCCGTTCACCGGCCCCAAGCCCGAGTGGGCCGACTCCTTCCAGGACCACCCGGCCGAGGCCCTGGCCTACGCCTACGACATGGTGTGCAACGGCATGGAGATCGGCGGCGGCTCCATCCGTATCCACCGCGCCGAGATGCAGCAGCGCGTCTTCGACGTGCTGGGCATCTCCAAGGAGGAGGCCGAGAGCAAGTTCGGCTTCCTGCTGGAGGCGTTCAAGTACGGCCCCCCGCCGCACGGAGGCATCGCCTACGGCTGGGACCGCATCTGCATGCTGCTGTCGGACGGGGAGTCCATCCGCGACGTCATCGCCTTCCCGAAGACGGCCTCCGGCTTCGACCCGCTCACCGGAGCCCCCACGCCCATCACGGGAGCCCAGCGCAAGGAGGCCGGTGTCGACGCACAGCCCAAGGCCGAGGCGTAGTCACAGACCGGTTACAGGCCGTCCCAGGCGGCACCGGGCGCCCCGTCTCCCTCGCGGAGGCGGGGCGCCCGCGTTCTCCGGCCCCGAAACACAGCCGGCCGCCTCCCGGAGGGCTTCCGGGGAGGCGGCCGGCTCGGGCCTGACTACGGTCAGGACACGACGACCCGCTTGATGATGATCGGGTTCTTCGGCGCGGTGGAGCCGCCGTCGCCGGTGATGTCCTGATCGTTGACGATGACGCCGTCCTTGGCGACCTTCTCGATGATCTCCAGGCCGGAGCGGACCATGCCGAGCACCGAGAACTGCGGCTCGATCTGCGCGTTCTCGTCCGACACCGAGATGGCGAACTGGCTGCTGTTCTGCCCCGCCGCGTCCGGCGGCTGGGTCAGGAACACCACGCCCCGCGTGTACGGGACGGCGCCGACGGCCTCGTCCGGGAAGACGTAGCCCGCGGTGCCCTGACCGTCGGTCGGGTTCTTGCCGTCGGCCTTGGCCTTGGGGTCGCCGCACTGGAGCAGGAACAGTCCCGAGGTCTCGGGCGTCACCAGCCGGTGGCACTTGGTGTTGTCGTAGAAGTGCTTCTTGGCCAGGAACGCCATCGAGTTGACCGAACACGGGCTGATGTTCGGGTCGACGTCGATGACGATGTTGCCGTGGTTGGTGACCACGGTCATCGTCTTCAGCTTCAGGTTGGGTCGCTTGCCCGGCATGCCGACGTACTTCTGCGGCACGTCCGAGGTGTCCCGCTTGTAGGTGCAGGTGACCGGGCCGGCGTGCGTCGGGGACGCCGGGGCAGTGGGCAGCGCGGCCGACGGGGTGGCCGAGGCGGACGGCGTGCTCTCGGCCGCGACGGTCCTGGCCGGCTCCCGGTTGATCAGGGTGGTCGCGGCGAAGATGCCGCCCGCCACCACGACGACGGCCACGCCTGCGCCGATGAAGGTGTTCCGCCTCGCCTTGGCGGACTGCGCGGCGGCACGCTCCGCCTGCCGCTCCTTGTGCTCCCGCGCCAGCTGGCTCTGGCGGTCTTCGCCGCTCACCGGTATGTCCTCCACTTTGCCTACACATGACCAAACAACTCCGCGAATGCTACCGGCACCGGAATGTGATGGGCGTAAGTGAAGGAACCGGGCCACTGTTGCGCGGCAGGTCGTGAACCATATCGTCCTGCCGTACGTGGTTGAAATAAGGACTAAAGAGGTGCGAGCCATGTTCGACCAGATCCTGGGGCTGCCGGCGCACGCGTTGATCATTCATTTCGCCGTCGTCCTGACGCCGCTGCTGGCCGTGGTCGCCGTCGCGTACGCGGTGCTGCCGAGCAGGCGCGCGTTGCTGGGCTGGGCCCTCGCGCTGCTCTCCCTGGCGGCGCCCGTCGCGGTCTTCGCGGCCAAGGAGAGCGGCGAGCGGCTCAGGGAGGCCCGCTTCGCCGCGGCCGGCGGCACGCTCGGGGAGCGGATCGAGACGCACGAGAGCTTCGCCGGGCCGCTCCTGCTGTCGGTGGCCGGCCTCGCGGCGGCCTCGCTGGTGCTCGTGTACGCCACCACGTCCGCGCGCGGCTCCACTCGCGACCGCTTCGGTCGCGGCGCCACGCTGGGCCTGTCCGCCCTGTCCGTGGTGCTCGCCGTCACGGCCGCCTACTTCGTCTTCCGGGCCGGTGACTCGGGGGCGAGGGCCGTGTGGGGCGGGGCCTCGTAGTCCCCGGCGGCCCTCCCGTGATGGATCGCCGGGCGCGGACCAGCGTGTAATCTCACGCTGTGGAGAGCTTGTTCGATTCGGCGGCCGAGCAGGCCACACCTCAGCCGCTCGCGGTCCGGATGCGCCCGCGCTCGCTCGACGAGGTGATCGGCCAGCGCCACCTGCTCGGCCCCGGCACCCCGCTGCGCCGCCTCGTCGAGAGCGAGGCCCCCATGTCGCTCTTCCTGTGGGGGCCGCCCGGCACCGGCAAGACCACGCTGGCCTACGTCGTCTCCAACGTCACCAAGCGCCGCTTCGTCGAGGTCTCCGCGGTCTCGGCCGGGGTCAAGGACGTCCGCGCCGCCATCGAGCAGGCCCGCCGCGAGCTGGGCATGACCGGCCGGCAGACCGTCCTCTTCGTCGACGAGGTCCACCGCTTCAACAAGGCGCAGCAGGACGCCCTGCTGCCCGCCGTGGAGAACCGCTGGGTCACCTTCATCGGCGCCACCACCGAGAACCCGTTCTTCTCCGTCATCTCGCCGCTGCTGTCGCGCTCGCTGCTGCTCACGCTGGAGTCGCTGTCCGACGACGACATCCGGACGGTGCTGGAGCGCGCCGCGGCCGAGGAGCGCGGGCTCGGCGGCCGCGCCACCCTGGCCCCCGAGGCGCTCGACCATCTCGTACGCCTGGCCGGCGGCGACGCCCGCCGCTCGCTGACGTACCTGGAGGCGGCGGCCCTGCTGGAGGACGAGATCACGGTCGAGGTGGTGGAGCGGGCCGTCGACAAGGCGGCCGTCCGCTACGACCGGCAGGGCGACCAGCACTACGACGTGATCAGCGCGTTCATCAAGTCGATGCGCGGCTCCGACGCCGACGCCGCGCTCCACTACCTCGCCCGCATGGTCGAGGCCGGCGAGGACCCCCGCTTCATCGCCCGGCGCATCGTCATCTTCGCCTCCGAGGACGTCGGCATGGCCGACCCCACCTGCCTGCAGACCGCGGTGGCCGTCGCCCAGGCCGTCCAGCTCATCGGCCTGCCCGAGGCGCAGATCAACCTGGCCCACGCCGTCATCCACTGCGCGCTGGCCCCCAAGTCCAACGCCGTCGTCAAGGCCATCGGCGCCGCGGCCGGCGACGTGCGGCGCGGCCTCATCGGCCAGGTGCCGGTCCACCTGCGCGACGCCCACTACCCGGGCGCCGCCAAGCTCGGCAGCGGCGAGGGCTACAAGTATCCCCACGACTTCGACCACGGCCTCGTCCGCCAGGAGTACGCGCCGGAGCAGGTGCGGCAGCGCCGCTACTACGAGCCCACCCGGCACGGCGCCGAGGCCCCGGTCGCGGACCGCTGGGCCAAGATCCGCGACTTCCTCCGGGGCACCTGACCGCTCTGCCGGGCCCCTCACGCGGAAGGCCGGCGACCTCAGGGGCGGGCGGAGGGGACCACGGGCGGGGCGGCACGGGCCAGGTGATCACGGTGCGGCGGATCCGGCGGCGCCCCCTGTGCCCAGTAACCTGGGTGCCCGAACGCGATAGGGTTCTTGCGTTTCCGGCGCAGCGTACGAGGGAGATGACCGGATGCTTACCGCTGGAGAGGTCGCCGGGCTGATCGCGGCCACGGGCTGGATAGTCCTGGTGTGCGTGCTCACGATGGTCCTCGTCAGGCTCGCCAGGCTGCTGACCGAGACCACCCGGGCGGTCTCCGACCTCAGCAGCCGCGTGGCGCCGCTGCTCGACGACGTCAGCGTCACGGTCAACGAGACCAACCGGCAGCTTGTCGCCGTCGAGGCGATCGCGCAGGACCTCAAGCAGGTCAGCGGCCACGCCGCCCGCCTGAGCGCGGTGACCCAGACCATCTTCACCGGCCCCCTGATCAAGGTGTCGGCGCTCGGCTACGGGCTGCGCCGGGCCATCGAGGCCCGCCGTCCGCGCAAGCCGCGCGCCACGGGCGGCCGGGCGGCGGGCCAGGCGACAGGCGAGGCAGCGGGTCGGGCGGTTCGCCAGGCCGGGAGGCGCCCGTGATCCGCCGCCTGTTCTACCTGTCGCTCGGCGCGTTCCTCGCCCTGTGGGTGATGCGCAAGCTGCAGGCGCTCCAGCCCGACCACGTGGCCCGTCGCACGGCCGCCGGCGCGGCGGGCATGCTCGCGCGGGTGAGAGACTTTACTTCCGACGCGCTCGGCGAGGCGGCCGACCGCGAAACCGAGTTGCGGGCCAGGTTCGGCCTTGACCAGTCTGGTCAGGGCGACTGAGCGCCAACGGATCGACCACATACGACTAACGCAAAGGATGGCCACCATGGAGTCGGCAGAGATCGCGCGCCGCTTCCTGCGCTTCTTCGAGGAGCGTGGGCACACGGTAGTGCCCTCGGCCAGCCTGATCGCAGAGGACCCGACGCTTCTCCTGGTCAACGCAGGTATGGTGCCGTTCAAGCCGTACTTCCTGGGGCAGCGTAAGCCTCCGGCGTCCCGGCTGACCACCGCCCAGAAGTGCGTCCGCACGCCCGACATCGACGAGGTGGGCAAGACCACCCGTCACGCCACGTTCTTCCAGATGCTGGGCAACTTCTCCTTCGGCGACTACTTCAAGGCCGAGGTCATCCCGTTCGCCTGGGAGCTGCTCACCCGCTCCGAGTCCGAGGGCGGCTTCGGCTTCCCCGAGGACCGGCTGTGGGCGACCGTCTACCACGAGGACGACGAGGCGTTCGACATCTGGCACAACAAGGTCGGCCTGCCCGCCGAGCGCATCCAGCGCCGCGGCCTGGAGGACAACTACTGGCACATGGGCGTGCCCGGCCCCGGCGGTCCCTGCTCGGAGATCTACTACGACCGCGGCCCCGAGTACGGCAAGGACGGCGGCCCCGTCGCCGACGAGGACCGTTACCTCGAGGTCTGGAACCTCGTGTTCATGCAGTACCAGCTCAGCCAGGTTCGCAGCAAGGTCGACTTCGACATCAGCGGCGAGCTGCCGAGCAAGAACATCGACACCGGCATGGGCCTGGAGCGCATGGCGGCGATCCTGCAGGGCGTCGACAACATCTACGAGATCGACACCACGTACAAGATCCTCGACCGGGCGGCCGAGCTCACCAAGACCCGCTACGGCCGCGACGCGCGCGCCGACGTGAGCCTGCGCGTCATCGCCGACCACGTGCGCACCGGCACCATGCTCGTGGCCGACGGCGTCATGCCCGGCAACGAGGGCCGCGGCTACGTCCTGCGCCGCATCCTGCGCCGCAGTGTGCGCAACCTGCGCCTGCTCGGCTCCGGCGACGAGCGCTACATGCACGAGCTCACCCGGGTCGCGATCGACGTCATGGGCGAGCAGTATCCCGAGCTCAAGGCCGACGCGCCGCAGATCCACGGCGTCATCGACGCCGAGGAGGCGTCGTTCCTCGGCACGCTGCGCACCGGCACCGCAATCTTCGACGTCGCGGTCGAGGAGACCAAGCGCAAGGCGGGCTCCTCGATCTCCGGTGAGCAGGCGTTCCAGCTCCACGACACCTACGGCTTCCCCATCGACCTGACGCTGGAGATGGCCTCCGAGCACGGCCTCGCGGTCGACGAGGAGGGCTTCCGCCGCCTGATGAAGGAGCAGCGGGAGCGGGCCAAGGCCGACGCCGCGGCGAAGAAGACCGGCAACGCCGACATCTCCGTCTTCGGGCAGCTCCTGGAGAAGGCCGGCAAGATCGAGTTCCTGGGCTACGACGAGACGGAGGCCGAGACCACCGTCGTCGGCGTCCTCGTCGACGGCGTGCCCGTCCCGGCGGCGGGCGCCGGCTCGACCGTCGAGGTCGTGCTCGGCCGCACCCCCTTCTACGCCGAGGGCGGTGGCCAGCTCGCCGACCAGGGCGTCATCCGCACGGCCGGCGCCGAGGTCGAGATCGTCGACGTGCAGTCGCCGATCAAGGGCCTCGTCGTCCACCGCGGCAGGGTGCGCTCCGGCGAGCTGCGGGTCGGCGACGAGGCGCAGGCCGAGATCGACGTCGAGCGGCGCCGCGCGATCTCGCGCAGCCACAGCGCCACCCACCTCGTCCACCGGGGCTTCAAGAACGCCCTGGGCGAGTCGGCGGCGCAGGCCGGCTCGGAGAACTCTCCCGGCCGGTTCCGCTTCGACTTCACCGCGGCCGGCGCCGTCCCGCCGAGCGTGCTGCGCGACGTCGAGGACGAGGTCAACGCCGTCCTCATCAACGACCTCAAGGTCAACGCGTTCTACACCTCCCAGGCCGAGGCCCGGGCGATGGGCGCGCTGGCCATGTTCGGCGAGAAGTACGGCGACGAGGTCCGCGTGGTGGAGATCGGCGACTACTCCCGCGAGCTGTGCGGCGGCACCCACGTCCACAGCTCCGGCCAGCTCGGCCTGGTCAAGGTGCTCGGCGAGCAGTCGGTCGGCGCGGGCGTGCGCCGCGTCGAGGCGCTCGTCGGCATCGACGCCTTCCGCTTCCTGGCCCGCGAGAGCGTGCTGGTCGCCCAGCTCACCGAGCAGCTCAAGGCGCGCCGCGAGGAGCTGCCCGAGCGCATCGAGGGCATCGTCACCCGGCTGCGCACCGCCGAGAAGGACCTGGAGCGGCTGCGCTCCGCGCAGGTGCTTCAGGTGGCCGGCGAGCTGGCCTCCCAGGCCCGCGATCAGCAGGGCGTCTCCGTGGTGACACACCGCGCGCCTGATGGCACGACCGGGGATGATTTGCGTAAGCTCGCGCTTGATGTGCGTGGCAGATTCCCGGCCGACAGGCCTGCGGTCGTCGTGATCGCCGGTGTCCCCTCCGACCGACCCGTGGTGGTCTCCGCGGTCAACGAGGCGGGACGCGAGCGAGGGCTCAAGGCCGGGAGACTGGTCGGCGTCGCCGCCAAGGCTCTTGGGGGTGGCGGTGGAGGCAAGGACGACGTCGCGCAGGGTGGCGGCACGCGCCCGGAGGCGATCGGCGACGCGCTGCGGCTGGTCGAGCAGGCCATCGAAGGACAGCTCGGCTGACATGCGGTTCGGCTCACGGATCGGCGTCGACGTCGGATCCGTCCGCATCGGCGTGGCCCGCAGCGACCCGTCGGGGATGCTGGCCACGCCGGTCGAGACCGTCAGGCGCGGCAAGGGCGACCTCGACCGCATCGCCGCCATCGCGGCGGAGCACGAGGCGATCGAGGTCGTCGTCGGCCTGCCGACCTCCCTGTCCGGCAGGGAGGGGCAGGCCGCCGTGCTGGCCCGCGAGTTCGCGGGCGCGCTGGCGGGGCGGCTCGTGCCCACCCCGGTCCGGCTGTTCGACGAGCGTCTGACGACCGTGGCCGCCCAGCAGGGGCTGAGGGCCAGCGGCGTACGGGCCAAGAAGCAGCGCGACGTGGTCGACCAGGCGGCGGCGGTGGTGCTGCTGCAGGACGCCCTGGACGTCGAGAGAGCCACCGGCGCTCCGCCGGGCAGGCCCGTCGATCCGCCGTCCGCGGCGGACGCCGGGCCCACCTCATGACCCGCCCTCCGACAGGGCACGGCCGCTCCGGCCACGGAGCACGCCGATGAGCGGGGGAGCGGCGCGGGGTCCCGACGAGGATCCCCACGCCGGCGCCTCCCACCCGAACCCGCCTGCTGCGGAGTCCCCGACGCCCGCGACCGGCGGCCACGAGGACGCCGAGCAGGCGAAGGACGGCCATGACCGCGGCGAAGCGGCTGGACCGGTCGCTGAACGGGGGGACGACGAGGCGGACACGCTGCCCCTGCCCGTGGGGCGGCGCGAAGGCGTGCGCCGGGCCGTCGTCACCGGTGGCGCCACGCTCTTCGCGCTGGTCCTGGCGGCGGGCGTGTACGCGCTGGTCAGGCCGTACCTGAACCCGGACGACCACGGGGACGCCGGAGCCGTCACCGTCCGCATCACGCCCGGCGCCGGCGCCGCCGACGTCGGCGAACTGCTGGCGGCCAGCGGGGTGGTGACGAGCGCCCGCTCCTTCGTGGCGGCGGCCGAACGGCGCCAGCCGGCCGAGCTCAAGCCCGGCTTCTACCAACTGCGCACCGGCATGTCCGCCGGTGAGGCGCTCGACCTGCTGCTCGCGCCCGCCTCGCGGGCCGTCCGGCGGGTCACGTTGCCGGAGGGCATGCGGCTGGGGGAGACCCTGCGGCACATCGCCGAGCAGTCCGGCGTGCCGCTCGCGGACCTGCGGGCGGTCGACTCCCGCCAGGTCGGCCTGCCCGACTACGCCCAGGGACTGGAGGGCTTCCTGTTCCCCGCCACGTACGCGCTGCAGCCCGGCACGACCGCCGGGGGACTGCTCACGGCGATGGCGCAGCGGTTCGCGACCGTCGCGGACCGGATCGACCTGGAGGAGCGGGCGGCCCGGCTGGGCCTGACCCCGCTCCAGGCCGTCACGGTGGCCAGCATCGTGCAGGCCGAGCCGGCCAAGGACGCCGATTACCCGAAGATCGCCCGGGTGATCTATAACCGGCTGAGGCGTGACATGCCGCTCCGGATCGACTCCACCATCCTGTACGCCCTGGGCAAGCGGACCTCCCGCCCGTCACGGAGCGACACCAGGGCGGGCTCGCCGTACAACACGTACACGCGCAAGGGGCTGCCGCCCGGGCCGATCTCCAACCCCGGTGTGACGGCGCTGAAGGCGGCCCTCCACCCGGCCAAGGGTGATTGGTACTGGTTTGTCGCGACGGATCCGGCGCATAGAATCACCAAATTCACCGACAAAGAGAGCGAGTTCGTGAGATACCGGGAAGAGTTGAACGAACACCTCGGGACGAACTGATGCTCCCCGCGACGCCCCCCACCTCCCGCAGGATCGGCGAGATCCCCGGGCGGAGTCACGGAGCCGGGACGCCGGCGCTCTTCTCGTTGCCCCGCACGGCTACGGAGAGTGACGTCCCGGAGGTATCGGTGCATGACCGGCGGATTCCCCCGTTCCGTACGGTGACCCCCCACTGTTCGGTCCGGCCGCTTGACGGCGGGCGCACCGAACCGGGAGATTGGCCAGCGCACCTATGAGCGAGCTCGATATGGATTTCCTGCTGGGCGCCGAGGACGACGACGAAGGTCGTGACCGGCGCCGGTCCCGTGGTTCCGGCGGACGCGGCAACCGGAGGCGGCGCAGACGCCGCAGCCGCGGCCGTTTCATCGCCCCGCTTCTCGCGTTCATCATCCTCGCCGGCATCATCGGCGGCGGCGGCTACTTCGGCTACCAGTGGATCAGCGGCGCCCTCGTCCCCGACGACTACACGGGGCAGGGCCAGGGCAACGTGGTGATCGAGATCAAGGAGGGCCAGAGCGCCTCCGACGTCGCCGTGGAGCTGGAGCGGCAGGGGGTCGTGGCCAGCGCCCGAGCCTTCACCAACGCCGCCGCCAGCGCCAACATGAGCTCCAAGCTCCAGCCCGGCTCGTACACCATGCGCAAGCGCATGTCCGCCGCCAACGCGGTCAAGCTGCTCGACTCGGGCAACCGCCTGCTCGTACGGGTGACCGTCAAGGAGGGCCTGCGCCTGTCCGACACGCTCACCCAGCTCGCGCAGAAGACCGGCAAGCCGCAGAAGGAGTTCCTCGCCGCGGCCCGCGACGCGCGTGCGCTGGACCTGCCCAAGTACGCGAAGGGCAAGCCGGAGGGCTACCTCTTCCCGGCGACGTACGAATTCCAGCCGAAGGACACGCCGGCGGACATCCTGGGCAAGATGGTCGAGCGCTTCGGCGAGGCGGCCGACAAGGCGGGCCTGGAGGAGAGCGCCAGGAGCCTGGGCCACACCCCGGGGGAGATCGTCACGATCGCGAGCATCATCCAGGCCGAGGCCGGCCGGTACGAGGACATGCCCAAGATCGCCCGAGTGATCTACAACCGGCTCGACCGCCAGCCGCCCATGAACCTGAAGATGGACAGCACGGTCATGTACGGGCTGAACAAGTACCGAACGGCCGCCACGCTCGCCGAGACGCGCATCAACACGAAGTACAACACGTACATGCACGCCGGGCTGCCGCCAGGCCCGATCGGCAACCCGGGCGACCACGCCATCGAGGCGGCGCTCAACCCGGCCAAGGGCGACTGGCTGTACTTCGTCGCCACGGACCCGAAGAGCAACATCACGAAGTTCGCCACCACGGACGCCGAGTTCCAGGCGCTCCTGAACGAGTACCGCAAGAACGGCGGCTGAGCCCGGCCCTTCCGCCCAGGCCGTCGAGGGCCGCCCGCACGGACGCGGGCGGCCCTCGTCATGTCCGCAGGTCGCCGAGCCCCGAGGGGGCATGGCGCCTGCGTCGGGGGCGAGGTCGGGGGCGATAGGGTGCTCGCAGTTCGGAAAGGCGCGAAGGAGCAGGTGATCATGCGGGCCGCGGTGATGGGCTCACCGATCGCACACTCGCTCTCCCCCTGTCTGCACCGGGCCGCTTACGCGGCGATGGGGCTGGCCGGGTGGAGCTACGAGGCGATCGAGTGCGACGAGGCGGCGCTGCCGGAGACGCTCCGGCGGCTTCGTCCGGTGCGTGGCGAGGCCCCCGGGGACGGGGACGCCTGGGCGGGCCTGTCGCTCACGATGCCGCTCAAGCGAGCCGTGCTGCCCCTGCTGGACTCCGTGACCGAGCCGGTCGTCGAGGTCGGCGGCGCCAACACGGTGGTGTTCCGCGACGGCGCCGCGCACGGCCACAACACCGACGTCCACGGCGTGCGGCAGGCCCTGGTGGAGGCGGGGGTGCCCGCTCCCGGCTCGGCCACCGTGCTGGGCGGCGGCGCGACCGCGGCCTCGGCGCTGGCGGCGTTGCGCGGCCTCGGCCTCCAGGCGGCCACGCTGCTGGTACGGGATCCCGCCCGCGCGGGGGAGACGGCCGAGGCGGCCGAACGGATCGGCGTGGCGCTGTCCGTGGAGACGTTCGACAAGCTCGACGCGGCGCTGCGGGTGGACCTGGTCGTCTCCACGCTGCCCGGCGGCGCGGCCGACGCCTACGCCGAGGCCCTGGCCGGGGTGCCCGCCCTGTTCGACGTCGTCTACTCGCCCTGGCCCACGCGCGCGGCCTCGGCGGTGCGGGCGGCGGGCGGCACGGTGGTGGGCGGCTTCGCGATGCTGCTGCACCAGGCGGTCCGGCAGGTGGAGCTGATGACGGGCCGCACGGACGTCCCGGTGGAGGCCATGCGCGCGGCAGGCGAGGCCGAACTCCTCAGACGGGCCACGCGAACGGGTTGACCATCTTGACGTCGAGGTCGGCGAAGTCCTTGACGTTGCGCGTGACGAGAATCCATCCGTGCGCACTGGCCGTGGCCGCGATGAGACCGTCGATGACGGGCAGGGGGCGCCTGGCGTTCATGCGCCCCCATTCCTCGGCCACGTCGAGGGTCACCGGCAGGATGCGTGTCCTGAATTCCCGCTGCAGGTGGTCGAGCCATGACTCGTACGCTCCGGCCTGCGCCGGGTCGCGTCGGCGCAGGAGCTCGACTCCCTTCCGGATCTCGCCGAGGACGAGGACGCTCATGTACAGCGCCGGGCCGTTGATCGTGTCCAACCACGCCTGAAGGCCGGCGCTCCTGGTGCGCTTGGTCATCTCGGACACCACGTTGGTGTCGAGCAGGTAACTCACCAAGCATCACCCAGCTCGATCTCGCGAGGCAGGTCCTTCGAACGCGTGAGATCCAGCTCGCTCAGGTCGGGCGCGCTGAGCAGGAACTCCTTGAAGTCGGGCTCGTCGCCCTTGAGCCGGCGGTACTCCGCCATGTCGATGACGACCGCCACGTCCTCCCCGTGGCGCGTGACGACCTGCGGGCCCTCGTCATGCGCCCGCCGCACCACCTCGCTGAAGCGCTGCTTCGCCTCCTGCAACTGCCAGACCGCCATCATCCCCTCCAATCTGGACAGGCTGGACAGAGTCCGCCCTCGTCCAAACCTTAACCGAGCCGGAGGTCGCCGGAGGAGGGAACATTCGAGGTGGTCCCGCGGTTGTGGTAACGTAGCTCTCTGATCGGTCCGGCATGTTTGCTGGACGCGCAAGCGGAGGTCTCCCTCCCACCCGGGTCGCCGAGAGGTGGCCGGGTCAAGGATCACGCCGGACTATTCCGGGGAGCTTGAGGCCACGCCGCCGAAAAGCTCAGTGGCCCCGCATGCGCGACGTGCGGGGCTTTTTCGCGTCTGCGTGAAGCTCTCCGGCACGACGAGCACGTAGGGATCGCAAACCTAGGAGGCCCCATCAGCACTGAGCCCCGCATCAACGAGCGTATCCGAGTTCCCGAGGTCCGCCTCGTGGGCCCGAACGGCGAGCAGGTCGGCATCGTGTCCATTCACGATGCGCTGAAGCTCGCCCAGGAAGCCGACCTTGACCTCGTCGAGGTCGCGGCGACGGCTCGACCGCCCGTGTGCAAGCTCATGGACTACGGCAAGTTCAAGTACGAGTCCGCGATGAAGGCGCGCGAGGCGCGCAAGAACCAAGCGCACACGATCATCAAGGAGATCAAGCTCCGGCCGAAGATCGACCCGCACGACTACGAGACCAAGAAGGGTCACGTGGTGCGGTTCCTCAAGGCGGGGGACAAGGTCAAGGTCACGATCATGTTCCGTGGTCGCGAGCAGTCCCGTCCGGAGCTCGGCTTCCGGCTGCTGCAGCGGCTGGCCGAGGACGTCCAGGAGCTCGGCTTCGTGGAGTCCCAGCCCAAGCAGGACGGCCGTAACATGATCATGGTGCTCGGCCCGCACAAGAAGAAGGCCGAGGCCAAGGCCGAGAAGGCCGCCGCCAAGGCACAGCGTGACGGTGAGGAGCTTCCCGCCCAGGAGGAGCCTTCCGAACAGGAAGCGTGACCCCTGGTAGGGGTTAGCCTTACAGCGCACCCCTAACGGCCACAGCATGACGAAGACGCCGCGACCGGGTCGGCCAGCACCGGCCCGGCCACCGGCACGACCGAATTGAGGAGAGACGGCGACATGCCGAAGATGAAGACGCACAGCGGTGCGAAGAAGCGGTTCCGGCTCACCGGCACGGGCAAGATCAAGCGTCGCCGCGCCAACCGCGCGCACTACAACGAGTGGAAGTCGTCCACGCTGACGCGCCGTCTCAAGAACGAGGTCGTCCTTTCCGACGCCGATTCCAAGAAGATCAAGAAGCTGCTCGGCAAGTAGCGCGAACCCCCGGGGAGAAGAAACATGGCACGCGTGAAGCGGGCGCTCAACGCCAAGAAGAAGCGCAAGATCGTCCTCGAGCGGGCGGCCGGTTACCGTGGCCAGCGGTCGCGGCTGTACCGCAAGGCCAAGGAGCAGATGCTCCACTCGATGACCTACGCCTACCGCGACCGTAAGGATCGCAAGGGCGCCTTCCGCCGTCTGTGGATCCAGCGCATCAACGCTGCGGCCCGCCAGAACGGCATGACCTACAACCGCCTGATCCAGGGGCTGCGCCTGGCGGGCGTCGAGGTCGACCGCAAGATCCTCGCCGACCTCGCGGTCAACGACAGCCAGACCTTCGCCACGCTCGTCGAGGCCGCCAAGAAGGCGCTGCCGGCGAACGTGAACGCTCCGGCCGCGAGCTGAGCGACGCGAGCCGAGGGATGTGACGAGCCCGGCCCGGGCTCCAGCCGAGGGCCCACCTCACGGTGGGCCCTTTGCCATCTGCGGGGACGGGTTGTAACACCGGCGGGTCGTCCGCACGGACGGACCGAGCCGGTCACCGGCGGCGCGAGCAGGCCACAGGCAGGGGGAGCAGGGAGAGCATGGCGGGATCCGAGCTGACCAACGTCAAGTCGCCGCGCGTGAAGGCGGCCCGGCGGCTGACCAAGCGCGCCTTTCGCGACCAGGACCGCAAGTTCCTGGCCGAGGGCCCGCAGGCGGTGCGCGAGGCCCTCAGGCTCGACGACGTGACGGTGGAGCTGTTCACGACGGCCGAGGCCGAGCTGCGCCACCCCGAGATCGTCGGCGAGGCCGCCGCGCGCGGCATCCCGGTCCACCGCGCCAGCGGCGAGGTCATGGCCGAGCTGTCCCAGACCGTCACCCCGCAGGGGCTGCTGGCCGTCTGCCGGCTGGTGCACGTGCCGCTGGAGGAGGCGCTGCCCGCGCAGCCGCGGCTGGTGGCCGTGCTCGCCCACGTACGCGACCCCGGCAACGCCGGCACCGTCATGCGGGCGGCCGACGCCGCCGGCGCCGACTCCGTGGTCTTCACCGACGCCTCCGTCGACCCGTACAACGGCAAGTGCGTGCGCGCGAGCGCCGGCAGCCTGTTCCACCTGCCGGTCGTGATCGGCGCGCCCGTGTCCGACGCCGTACGGCGGCTCAAGGAGCGCGGCCTGCGGGTCCTCGCGGCCGACGGGGCGGGCAAGCACACCCTGGACGACGTGGACCTGTCCGGCCCCACCGCGTGGATCTTCGGCAACGAGGCGTGGGGGCTGCCCGAGGAGATCCTGGCCCAGGCGGACGACGTGGTCCGGGTGCCGATCTACGGGCAGGCCGAGAGCCTCAACCTGGCGACCGCCGCCGCCGTCTGCCTGTACGCCTCCGCCCGTGCCCAACGCACGGCCTGAAAGCGCTCCACCCGAGTGCGCTCACTGCGACTGCGCTCACCCTGAGCGCGCTCGGCGGGAAAGGGCGCGGGACGGCTTGAGACGGTGGCCGCGGCCGATGGCATGAAGCGGTCACGCCCCTGCCATAGGGAGCCTCGCGGCGAGTCCCCTAGGCGACGGGAAACCCGCTATTGTCGGCCTTGTAGGCGGAGGAGGCGAGGTCGTGCACGGAGCGGACACCGGCGGTCGGGGGATCGTCCCCGCGTGCTCGATCGCCATCGACGACCTCCCCGACGGCCTCATCGTGACCGACAGGTTCGGCCGCGTCCTGGCGGTCAACCGGGCGGCCGTCCGGCTCACCGGGGTTCCCGCCGCGCGGGCGGTCGGCAAGGAGATGGACGAGGTCTTCCCGTTCCGCGACCACGACGGGCGCGAGTGGTGGAAGGCCCTCGACCCGCAGGGCGGGCTGCGCACCCGCACCCGGGTCCCCGAGCGCCCGCTGCACCTGCCCGGCGGTCAGGAGTTGCACGTCGCGGCCCGGCTGGTCCGCGAGCCCGCCCGCGGCGGCGACGTCGCGCGGGTCGCGATCACGTTACGCGACGGAGGGGCCCGCGCCAGGCTGGAGCGCAGCCGCGCCGACCTGGTCTCCACCGTCGCCCACGAGCTGCGCTCGCCGCTGACCAGCGTCAAGGGCTTCACCGCGACGCTGCTGGCCAAGTGGACCCGCTTCACCGACGAGCAGAAGCGCGTCATGCTGGAGACCGTCAACAACGACGCCGACCGCGTGACCCGGCTCATCACCGAGCTGCTCGACGTGTCCCGCATCGAGTCCGGCCGGCTGGAGGTGCGCCGCCAGGTCGTGGACGTGGCCGCGCGGGCGCGCCGCGCCGTCGCCGGGCGGGTGGCGGCCGGCGAGCCCGAGGACCGCTTCCGCCTCGTCGCGGGCGACGACCTGCCCGAGATGTGGCTCGACCAGGACAAGATCGACCAGATTCTCGGTAACCTGGTGGAGAACGCGGTGCGCCACGGCCGGGGCACCGTGACCATCGTCATCGAGTCCGTCGGATGGGGAGTGGCCGTGTCGGTGCGCGACGAGGGCGAGGGCATCGCGCCCGAGCTGGCTCCGCGCGTCTTCCGGCAGTTCTGGCGCGGCAACAGCCGCCGGCGCGGCGGCACGGGGCTCGGCCTGTTCATCGTCAAGGGCCTGGTCGAGGCGCACGGCGGCACGATCACCGTGCAGCGGGCGCCCGAGGGCGGTGCGGAGTTCCGATTTACCGTGCCCACCGGCACGCCCGACTTCGCCTGACGCGCGAGTCGGCCGGTGGGCCCGCCACCGTTAGACTCTTGACCGCTCAAGCCCTGGATACGGAGCTCACTCTTGTCTGACTACGACCCCGTCGAGGTGACACCGTTGCATGCCGACGAGGTGTCCCGCATGGAGGCCGAGGCCCTCGACGCCATCAAGTCGGCCGGCAGCCTCGAAGCCCTCAAGCAGGCCCGCCTCGCGCACGCGGGTGACCGCTCGCCCATCGCCCTGGCCAACCGTGAGATCGGCGCGCTGCCCCCGGCGGCCCGCGCCGAGGCCGGCAAGCGCGTCGGCACGGCTCGCAAGGCGATCGGCCAGGCCCTCGCGACCCGCCAGGCCGAGCTGGAGGCCGAGCGTGACGCGCGCGTGCTCGTCGAGGAGGCCGTCGACGTCACCCTCCCGTGGGACAGGCGGCCGCGCGGCGCCCGCCACCCGCTGACGACCATGCAGGAGCGCATCGCCGACACGTTCGTCGCGATGGGCTACGAGGTGGCCGAGGGCCCCGAGCTGGAGGGCGAGTGGTTCAACTTCGACGCCCTCAACATCGCCCAGGACCACCCGGCGCGCTCCGAGCACGACACGTTCTTCGTCGGCTCCGCCGGCTCCGGCATGGTGCTGCGCACCCAGACCTCCCCGGTGCAGATCCGCGCGCTGCTCCAGCGTGAGCTGCCCGTGTACGTGATCTCGCCGGGCAAGGTGTTCCGCACCGACGAGCTCGACGCCACCCACACCCCGGTCTTCCACCAGGTGGAGGGGCTGGCCGTGGACGAGGGCCTGACGATGGCCCATCTCAAGGGCACGCTCGACCGCTTCGCCGAGGTCATGTTCGGCGAGGGCATCACGACCCGGTTCCGGCCGAACTACTTCCCGTTCACCGAGCCGTCGGCCGAGATGGACCTCAAGTGCTTCGTCTGTCGCGGCGCCTCGGCGGTGCCCGGCAACCCGCCGTGCCGCACCTGCAAGTCCGAGGGCTGGATCGAGTGGGGCGGCTGCGGCATGGTCAACCCGCGCGTGCTGGTCTCCTGCGGGGTCGACCCGTCGAGATATTCGGGGTTCGCGTTCGGCATGGGCATCGAGCGGACGCTGATGTTCCGCCACAACGCCGAGGACATGCGCGACATGGTCGAGGGAGACGTGCGCTTCACGCTCCCGTTCGGAATGGAGATCTGATGAGGGTCCCGCTCTCCTGGCTGCGGGAGTATGTCGATCTTCCCGCGGTCACGGCGCACGAGGTGGCCGACCGGCTCACCGCGGCCGGCCTCAAGCTCGAGTCCATCGCCTCCTACGGCCACGACGTCAAGAACGTCGTCGTCGGCGAGGTCCTGGAGATCGAGGAGCTGACCGGCTTCAAGAAGCCGATCCGGCACTGCAAGGTCGAGACGGGCGAGGCGACGCCGCGCGAGATCGTCTGCGGCGCCACCAACTTCGCCGTCGGCGACCGGGTGCCGGTCGTGCTGCCGGGCGGCGTGTTGCCCGGCGGGTTCGAGGTCGGCGCGCGCAAGACGTACGGGCGCATGTCCGAGGGCATGATCTGCTCCGAGCGCGAGCTGGGCCTGACCGAGGACCACGGCGGCATCATGGTGCTGCCGGCCGACACCCCGGTCGGCGCCGACGTGGTGGAGCTGCTCGGCCTGCGCGACGACGTCATCGAGCTGGAGATCACCCCCGACATCGGCTACGCGTTGTCGATCAGGGGCGTGGCCCGCGAGGCGGCGATCGCGTTCGGCGTGCCGTTCCGCGACCCCGCCGCGGTCGAGCCGCCCCCGGCCGAGGGCACGGCCTGGCCGGCCTCGATCGCCGACCCGTCCTCCTGCGACCGGTTCGTGCTGCGCGAGGTCACCGGCTTCGACCCGGCCGCGCAGAGTCCGCTGTGGATGCGCGTACGGCTGGCGCGCGCCGGCATGCGGCCGGTGTCGCTGGCCGTCGACGTCACCAACTACGTCATGCTGGAGCTCGGCCAGCCGCTGCACGCCTTCGACCGGGCCAAGCTGACCGGGGAGATCGTCGTACGGCGGGCGCTGCCCGGCGAGCGGCTGGAGACGCTCGACCACGTGGTCCGCGACCTCGACCCCGACGACATCCTCATCACCGACCAGGCGGGCCCGCTGTCGATGGCCGGCACGATGGGCGGCCTGGACAGCGAGATCTCCGACACCACGACCGACATCGTCATCGAGGCGGCCCACTTCTCGGCCACCGGCATCTCCCGCGAGTCGCGCCGGCACAAGCTGGTGTCGGAGGCGTCCAAGCGGTTCGAGCGCGGCGTCGACCGCGAGCTGCCGCTGGCCGCGTCGTGGCGGGCCGTACGGCTCCTCGCCGAGCTGGGCGGCGGCACCGCGGGCCACGCGGTCACCCACGCCGAGACCGAGGCGGAGCCGCCGCGCATCGCCATCCCGGCCGGCTACCCCGGTGTCGTCGCCGGTGTCCCGTACACCAAGGAGACCGTCGTCCACCGGCTGGAGCAGATCGGCTGCACCGTGACCGACGGCGACGAGCCGGCCGTGCGCAGGGGCGCCGTCGACCCGACCGGCGTGGTGACCGGCGGCGAGCTGGCGGCCAGGCTCGCCGTCAGCGGCCCCGACATGATCACGGTGACGCCCCCGTCCTGGCGGCCCGACCTCACCGACCCGAACGACCTGGCCGAAGAGGTCATCCGCCTGGAGGGCTACGAGCACCTGCCGTCGGTCCTGCCCAAGGCCCCCGCGGGGGCCGGGCTGACCGAGGGACAGCGGCTGCGCAGGCGCGTCGGCCGGACCCTGGCCGCCGCCGGGTACGTCGAGGTGCTGGCCTACCCGTTCATCGGCGAGAGCGACTTCGACCGCCTGCAGCTTCCGGCCGACGACGCCCGCCGCCGGGCCGCGCGGCTGGTCAACCCGCTGGCCGACGACGAGCCGCTGCTGCGCACCACGCTGCTGCCGGGCCTGCTCAAGACGCTGGCCCGCAACGTGGGGCGCGGCTTCACCGACGTGGCCCTGTTCGAGTCCGGCTCGGTGTACCGGCCGCGCGAGGACGGCCCGGACACCGCTCCGACGCCCGGCGTGGAGCGCAGGCCGACGGAGGAGGAGCTGGCCGAGATCGAGGCTGCCCTGCCCGATCAGCCGCGCCGCGTCGCGGTCGTGCTGGCCGGCGAGTTCGAGCGGTCCGGATGGTGGGGGCACGGGCGCCAGGAGTGCTGGGCCGACGCGGTGCAGGCCGCCCGGCTCGTCGCCGCCGAGGCCGGAATCGAGCTGTCGGTCGTCGCCGACCAGCACGAGCCGTGGCACCCGGGCCGCTGCGCGGCCCTCTACGTGGGTGACACGCTCGTCGGCCACGCCGGCGAGCTGCACCCGCGCGTCATCGAGGCGTACGGCCTGCCGCCGCGCACCTCGGCCATGGAGCTGGAGCTGTCCCGGCTGGAGTCCGCCCTGCCCGGCCCGGTGGACGCCCCCAGGGTGTCGGCCTACCCGGTCGCGACGCAGGACGTGGCGCTCATCGTCCCCGACTTCACGCCGGAGGCCGACGTGGCCACGGCGCTGCGTGACGGGGCGGGGGAGCTGCTGGAGTCGATCCGGCTGTTCGACGTCTACACGGGTGAGCAGGTGGGCGAGGGCAACAAGTCCCTGGCGTACACGCTGCGCTTCCGCGCCCAGGACCGCACGCTGACGGTCGAGGAGACGACGGCGGCGCGTGACGCGGCGGTGGCGCTGGCGGCCGACCGCGTGGGGGCCCAGCTCCGCGGCGCCTGACGATCCGCATGCGAAGGGCCCGGTACGGAGGTACCGGGCCCTTCGTCGTGCGCGTCAGATCCGCTCGATCTCGGTGAGGTCGATGTCGATGTCGAACGGGACGGTCAGCTTGAGCCGGTCGCGAAAGATTCCGGTGGCGACATACGAGTCGGTGACCTTGTCGAACTCGTAGACGTAGACGATCGGCTTCTCCTTGGCCTCCTCGACCCGCCAGAAGTGCGGGATTCCGGCCTTAGCGTAGAGAACCGGCTTGCGCTCACGGTCACGTGCCCTCGACTCCGGTGATACCACCTCGACGGCGAGTATGACGTCCTTGCCGTAGTAGAAGGTGGCGTCGAGCTGCGTGACTGCGCTGGGAATGACGATGAGGTCCGGCTCCGGACGCTGCTCCGGCCCCAGAATGACGCTCATCTCCCGGCGCACTCGACAGTCAGCCGGGGCTGCTCTGCGCAGTTCGCTGTGGAGCAGAAACAGCATCGAGGTGTGGAAGTCTCGCTGGGGGCTCACGAAGACCAAGCTTCCATCAATCAACTCTGTGTGCGCAGGCAAATCCGGAATGTGATCGAGGTCTTCGGCCTTGAAGCCTCCCCGCGGCGGAGTGATCCAGTCGGGTAGCGAAGGTGGTTCCATCTCCAGGCTCACCGCTTCTGCCGTCATGGTCCTACGGTAACAAGCTAGCGCGTTCACGGTAAGTAAACCCAGCAACACGCGGCGTTTGATAGATCTGCGGCACAATGCGGTGTCATGAGGCAGTTGCTGGTGTTCGCCGAGCGGGACGATGCCGAGGAGGTCGCGGAGACGCTGGGCGAGTGGTTCCCCGAGCTCGGCACGCCCCGCGTCGTACGGGAGACGCTGGCCGGGGAGGACGACGCCGAGGACGCGCAGTGGCTCGTCGTCGCCGAAGGGCTCGACGGCGCGCACCTGGCCCGGGTCGACGCCCTCGTGGAGGAGTACGACGGGTGGCGCGAGAGCGGATGACGCCGGTCAGGCCGTGCCGGCCTCGGTGACCTGGCGCTGCTCGCGGCGCGCCTTCTCGGCCAGCGCGTGCTCGTCCGTGCGCGCGTCGTACCTCCGAAAGCCGGGCAGCGCCGCGGCGAGACCCGCGACCGCCGCCACGCACAGCAGCCCGCCCGCCCCGAGCGAGAACCTCGCCCCGCCCCAGCCGGCCATCAGCCCGGCGCGCGCGTTGCCCAGCATCGGGCCGCTGGCGTACGAGAGCAGCTCGATGCCCGCCAGCCGCCCGCGCAGCTCCTCCGGGATCGTCTGGTTCCAGATCGTCATCCGGAAGATGCCGCTGACCATGTCGGCCGCCCCCGCCAGCGCCAGGCAGGCGAACACCAGCCACACGCTGGAGGCGACCGAGGCCAGGGCCACGGCGGCGCCCCACACGGCCGCCGCGAGGATCACGCCGAGGCCCTGCCGGTGGACCCGCGACGTCCAGCCGCCCGTGAGCGAGGCCACCAGTCCGCCCACGGCCCCCGCCGAGTAGAGCAGGCCGAGCGCCCGCGCCGCGCCGAGCTGGTCGGCCAGGAACGGGAACAGCGCCGTGGACATGGCGAACACCATCGCCGCGATGTCCACGAGGTAGGTGCCCATGAGGTCGCGCCGGCGCACGGCGTAGCGGACGCCCTCGACCAGCGAGCGCAGCGACGCGGGAGCGGCGTCCTCGGCCGGCGGGCGCGAGGTGGTCCGCCGGAGCAGCAGCAGCGACAGGACGAAGCTGAGGGTGTCGGCCGCGTACGCGGTGGCCGTGCCGAACGAGGTCACGAGCAGGCCGCCGAGGGCCGGGGCGACGATCGCGCCGACGTTCCAGCGCAGGCTCTGCAGGACGGCGGCGGCGCCGAGCTGGTCGTGCCGCACGACCTGCGGCGTCAGGGACTCCAGGCTGGGCCGCTGCAGCGAGCCGATACCCGTCGACAGCGCGCCCACCACGTACAGCACCCACACCTGCGGGTCGGGCAGCAGCGCGTTGACCATGAGCATCGCCGAGGTCACGGCGAGGCCCAGCTCCCCGAGCAGGATGACCTTGCGCCTGTCGAGGGCGTCGGCGATCGCGCCGCCCCACAGCCCGCACACCACCATGGGCACGAACTCCGCGAGGCTCACCAGCCCGACCGCGATGGGGGAGCCGGTCAGCTCCTTCATCTGGTACGGCACCGCCACGACGGTGATGAACGTGCCGAACATGGTCACCACGCCCGAGGCGGTCAGCAGCCGGTAGTCGCGGGAGTCGCGCAGCGGGCCCAGGTCGGGCATGAGGCGGCGGAGCAGATGGCGGAGTCGTGACGGCACAGGCGCTGATTGTCCGGTTCGCGGACGGGCGCCGCAAACACTTTTCCGGTGTGCGAAACGGCCCCCGGGGACACCCCGGGGGCCGTTCGGCGGAAGGTCACGCGCCGGGGACCTTGTCCAGGAACCCGAGCACCCGGGCGATCCTGCCGTCCTCGGCCAGCTCCACCACGTCGAACCCGACGGCCACCGGCTCCCCGCCCTCGGGGCCCAGGTGCCAGGTGAAGCGGGCGACGTTGTTGTGGGCGTCGAACACCTCTCCGGCGCTGAAGACGAGGCCGGGGAACATGCCCTGCGCGCCCTCGATCACGGCGGCGATCGCGTCCTGGCCCTGCACCTGCGCCAGCGGGTCGGTGTAGGTGGCTTCCTCGGTCCACAGCTCGGCGACGGCCTTGGCGCGGGCGGCGGCGTCGGTCTCGTTCCAGGCGGCGACGTAGCGCTCGACCAGCTCAGCGTTCATGATTGTTCAACCTTTCGTACGAAATTTCGGTGTATGTGGGGTAAGCGGGGGGATCAGCGGAGGCGGCGCAGGCCCATGATCTGCAGCTCGGCGAAGACCGCGACCACGAGCGCCTGCAGGACCGTCCAGACCAGGCCGGGCGTCGTGAACTCCCCGGACGCCTCGACCGCGGCGACCAGGCTGGCGAGGGTCCAGGCCAGGTTCAGCCCGATCGCCGCCCTGGTGCCGGCGACGCTGACGGTCCGGCGGCTCGCCAGCACGCCGACGGCCGCGGCGTACACGAAGAGGAAGGCCCCGATCCCGCGCAGCAGGCCGGCGTCCGGCCCGAGCAGCCCGGACAGCGGCCCCGCGGCGGCCAGGTAGGCGAGGCCGTTGACCCCGGTGACGGCCGCGTCGGCGGCCAGCGCGAGGCGCAGGAACTTGGCCCGGTCGGTGGTGACGGTCACGGCGGTCACGGCGGTCATCATGGCTCCTTCTCGGTTTCGGTCTGTCTGCCGGTCCGGCCGGAGTGCCCGGTGCCGACAACCGAAAAGATGTCATCGGGGGCGGGGGTCCCGCGATTACGCCTCAGGTAATGCGTGCGCCTATCTCCGCGCCGACCTGCCCGTACGCGCGCGAAAAAAGGCCGCCGGACGGGTGTCCGGCGGCCTGGGGGAGGGGGTGACAGCGCTACGAACCGAGGATCTCCCTGCGCAGGCGGGTTTTGAGGAGCTTTCCGCCCGGATTGCGCGGCAGCTCCTCCTCCCGGAACCACACGTGCACCGGGATCTTGAACTTGGCGATCCGGCCGGCCAGGAACTCCCGCAGCTCCCCGTCGGTGACCGAGGCGCCGGGCGTCAGGCGGACCACCGCGCCCACCTCCTCGCCCAGCTCGTCGTGCGGGACGCCGATCACCGCCGCGTCGTCCACGGCCGGGTGCTCGAACAGCGCGGCCTCGACCTCGGCGCAGTAGACGTTCTCCCCGCCCCGGATCACCATGTCCTTGGCCCGGTCGACGATGTAGACGAAGCCCTCCTCGTCCATCCGGGCCAGGTCGCCCGTGTGCAGCCAGCCGTCGACGAACGTCTCGGCGGTCGCCCGGGGCTTGTTCCAGTAGCCCATGATGACGTTCGGCCCTCGTACGCACAGCTCGCCCACCTCGCCGCGCGGCAGCTCCTTGCCGGCCGGGTCCACCACGCGCACGTCCACCACGGCCGAGGGCAGGCCGATGCTGTCGGGCCGGGACAGGTAGTCGGGGCCGCCGTTGCCGATGGCCAGCGCGGTCGTCTCCGTCATGCCGTAGCCGTTGGAGGTGGCCCGCTGGGGGAGGTTCGAGGTGATGCGCTCCAGCAGCTTGGGCGGGGCCGGCGCGCCGCCGTACCCGAGGGTGGTGAGCGAGGACAGGTCGTGCGCGCCGAAGTCCGGATGCGACATGAGCTGCCAGGCGTTGGTGGGCACGCCGATCATGGTGGTGACGCGCTCGCGCTCGATGAGCCGCAGCGCCTGCCCGGGATCCCACTTGTACATGAGCACCAGCCCGCCGCCGCTGAACATCGTGGTGGTCAGCGCCGAGAAGCACCCCGTGACGTGGAACAGCGGCACGGTCAGCAGCGTCACCCGTCGCTGGCCGGCGACCTCGGAGACGTCCTTGCCGGCCAGGGCGACCGCGCGCATGAGGCCGTAGGCGACGGTCATGGGGGACTGGCCGAGGTTGCGGTGGCTGCCGAGCGCGCCCTTGGGCCGGCCGGTCGTCCCGGAGGTGTAGAAGATCGTGGCCGGGTCCTCGGGCGACAGCTCGACGTCCGGGAGCCGCGCGTCGGGCCCGGGCTCGCCCATGACCTCGGCGAGCGTGCGGGCGCCGGGGGGCGCCTCTCCCCGGGCCACGATGAGCGGCAGGCCGGTCGAGGCCAGCCTGGCGGCGCGCTCACCGTCGGCGATCAGCACCTTGGCGCCCGAGTCGGAGACGCCGTAGGCCAGCTCGGGCTCGGTCCACCACGCGTTCAACGGCACGGCGATGCCGCCGGCGGCGAGCACGGCGGAGAAGGCGATGACCCATTCGGGGTAGTTGCGCATGGCCACGGCCACCCGGTCGCCCTTGCCGACCCCGTAGTCCTCCACGAGCCGGGTGGCCAGCGTCGCCACCCGCCGGTAGTGCTCCTCGAAGGTGATGTGCTCGTCCTCGTAGACGAGGAACACCTTGTCGCCGTGGAAGCGGCTGATGTCGAGCAGGGCTCGGAAGTGGGCGGGCGCGTGCTTCCAGGTGCGCACCCCGGTGTGTCCGATCTCCTCCACCTCGAACAGCTGGCCGGGCCCGGTGAGCTGGGCTTCGACCTGGGCATGCGTGAGCGTCATGCGCAAGACTCCCGCGATGAGACGGCTGGTCCGGAAGCCTCACAGTACCGACCGGTAGGTACGGTCCGCTAGAGCAACATTCCGTTCGCCCCTTGCCCAGCGGGAACACCCGGCCCGGCGGCGTGCCGTACCCCTTCCGACTTGCATGTTCTTGCCGTGCCGTGCATCATTTCTCCTAGCAAGGACATGAGGTATCATGCATGACTATGCAAGCGTGGAGGTCAGGATGAGGGCGGCGGTCGCGGGAGCCAGCGGCTACGCGGGAGGCGAGCTGCTCCGGCTGCTGCTCGGCCACCCCGAGCTCGAGATCGGCGCGCTGACCGCGGCCTCCAGCGCCGGCAGCCCGCTCGGCGTGCACCAGCCGCACCTCGCGCCGCTGGCCGGCCGGGTCATCGAGGAGACCACCACCGAGGCGCTCGCCGGTCACGACGTCGTCTTCCTGGCGCTGCCGCACGGCCACTCCGCGGCCGTCGCCGCGGAGCTGGGCGACGACACGCTCGTGGTCGACTGCGGCGCCGACCACCGGATCTCCGACCCGGCCGCCTGGCAGGAGTTCTACGGCGGCGAGCACGCCGGCACCTGGCCCTACGGCCTGCCCGAGCTGCCCGGCCGGCGCGAGCTGCTCAAGAGCGCCCGCCGCGTCGCCGTCCCCGGCTGCTACCCCACCTCCGTCCTGCTCGCCCTGTTCCCCGCCTTCGCCGCCGGCCTGGCCGAGCCCGACGTCGTCGTGGTGGCCGCCAGCGGCACCAGCGGCGCCGGCAGGTCGCTCAAGCCCCACCTGCTCGGCAGCGAGGTCATGGGCTCGGTCAGCGCGTACGGCGTGGGCGGCGTGCACCGCCACACCCCCGAGATGGAGCAGGGCCTGTCGGCCGTCGCCGGCACACCGGTGCGCGTGTCGTTCACCCCGACGCTGGCCCCGATGAGCCGCGGCATCCTCGCCACCTGCTCGGCCCCCGCCGCTCCCGGCCTCACCCGCGCGGCCGTCCGCGACGCCTACGAGAGCGCCCTGGCCACCGAGCCGTTCGTGCGGCTCCTGCCGGAGGGCGTCTGGCCCGCCACCTCCATGACCTACGGCGCCAACACCGCGGCCGTGCAGGTGACGCTCGACGAGCGCGCCGGCCGCCTCATCGCCGTCATCGCCATCGACAACCTCACCAAGGGCACGGCCGGAGGAGCGCTCCAGAGCGCCAACCTCGCGCTCGGCCTGCCGGAAGAGCTCGGTCTCCCCACGACAGGAGTCGCCCCATGAGCGTCACCGCCCCCCTCGGCTTCCGGGCCGCGGGCGTCGCCGCCGGCATCAAGTCCGGAGCCGCCCGCGACCTCGCCCTCGTCGTCAACGACGGGCCCAGCCGCGCCGCCGCCGGCGTCTTCACCGCCAACCGCGTGAAGGCCGCCCCCGTGCTGTGGTCGGAGCAGGTCCTGCGCGGCGGCAGGGTGCGGGCGGTCGTCCTCAACTCCGGCGGCGCCAACGCCTGCACCGGCCCCGAGGGCTTCCAGGACACCCACGCCACCGCCGAGAAGGCGGCCGAGACGCTCGGCGACTCCGCCGGCGAGATCGCCGTCTGCTCCACCGGCCTGATCGGCGAGCGGCTGCCGATGGACGCCCTGCTGCCCGGCGTGGAGCAGGCCGCCTCCCAGCTCTCCCGCGACGGCGGCCTGGCCGCGGCGGACGCCATCCGCACCACCGACACCGTCTCCAAGATCTCGTTCAAGCGGGCCGACGGCTACATGGTCGGCGGCATGGCCAAGGGCGCCGGCATGCTCGCCCCGGCCCTGGCCACCATGCTGTGCGTGATCACCACCGACGCCGATCTGACCAGCGGCCAGCTCGACGCCGTGCTGCGCCGGGCCACCTCCCGCACCTTCGACCGGCTCGACACCGACGGCTGCATGTCCACCAACGACACCGTGCTGCTGCTGGCCAGCGGCGCGTCCGGCGTCGTGCCCGACCTGGCGGAGTTCGAGCAGAAGGTCACCGAGGTCTGCGCCGACCTGGCCAGGCAGCTCCTCGTGGACGCCGAGGGCGCCACCAAGGCCATCGCCATCGAGGTCGTCGGCGCCGCCTCCGAGGACGACGCCGTCACCGTCGGCCGCGCCGTCGCCCGCTCCAACCTGCTCAAGTGCGCCGTCCACGGCGAGGACCCCAACTGGGGCCGCGTGCTCGCCGCCGTCGGCACCACCCGCGCCGTGTTCGAGCCCGACCGGGTCAACGTGGCCATCAACGGCATCTGGATCTGCCGCGGCGGCGCCGTCGGCGACGACCGCTCCAAGGTGGACATGCGCCCCCGCGACGTGACGATCACGGTCGACCTGTCGGCGGGCACCCAGTCGGCGACCGTCCACACCACGGACCTGACCGCCGCGTACGTCCACGAGAACTCGGCGTACTCCTCATGACCGGCTCCTCGCTCGCCACGGCACGCGCCAACGGCGCGTACGCCAAGGTGGGCACCCTCATCGAGGCGCTGCCCTGGCTGACCCGCTTCCACGGCGCGACCGTCGTCATCAAGTACGGCGGCAACGCGATGGCCGAGGAAACGCTCAAGGCCGGCTTCGCCGAGGACGTCGTCTTCCTGCGCCACGCCGGGCTGCGGCCGGTCGTCGTCCACGGCGGCGGCCCCCAGATCAGCGAGCACCTCGACCGGCTCGGCATCGAGTCCACCTTCACCGCGGGGCTCAGGGTCACCACGCCCGAGGCCATGCGGGTGGTCCGGATGGTGCTGGTCGGCCAGGTCAACCGCGACGTGGTCGGCCTGATCAACCGGCACGGCCCGTTCGCGGTCGGCCTGTCCGGCGAGGACGCCCACCTGTTCACCGCCGAGCGCAAGCACGCCATCGTCGACGGCGAGCCCGTCGACATCGGCCAGGTCGGCGACATCGTCCGGGTCGAGCCCGGCGCGGTGAGCGCGCTCATCGACGACGGTCGCGTCCCGGTCGTCTCCAGCATCGCGCGCGGTGAGAACGGCGAGGTCTACAACGTCAACGCCGACACCGCGGCCGCCGCGCTCGCCGTCGCGCTCGGCGCCGACAAGCTCATCGTCCTCACCGACGTCGAGGGCCTTTACGCCAACTGGCCCGACGACACCGACGTGATCGACAAGCTGAACGCGGCGGAGCTGGAAGACCTGTTGCCCAGCCTGTCCAGCGGCATGGTGCCCAAGATGGAGGCGTGCCTGGCCGCGGTGCGGGGAGGAGTGCCGCAGGCGCACGTCCTCGACGGCCGGGTCCCCCATGCGCTGCTGCTGGAGATCTTCACCGACGAAGGAATCGGAACCATGGTGATGCCCGATGAGTGACCGGCCCAGCCTGTACGACAGGTTCGAGCGGGCGTTCATGCCCAACTACGGCGTGCCGCCGGTCGCGCTGGCCCGCGGCGAGGGCACCCGCGTGTGGGACGTGGACGGCAAGGAGTACCTCGACTTCATCGGCGGCATCGCGGTCACCTCCCTCGGCCACGCTCATCCGGCGCTGGTCGAGGCGGTCACCCGCCAGGTGGCGACGCTCGCCCACACCAGCAACCTGTTCCTGCACGAGCCCGAGGTGCTGCTCGCCGAGCGGCTCCTGGAGCTGCTGGACGCGCCCGCCCGTGTCTTCTTCGCCAACTCCGGCACCGAGGCCAACGAGGCGGCCTACAAGCTCGCCCTCAAGTACGGCCGGCGCGAGGGCCGCACCCACTTCGTCGCCGCCGAGAACGGCTTCCACGGCCGCACCATCGGCGCCCTGTCGCTGACCGGCAAGAAGGCCATCCGCGACCAGTTCGGCCCGTTCCCGGTGGACGTCCGCTTCGTCCCCTACGGCGACGCCGACGCGCTCAAGGAGGCCGTGAACGGCGACACCATCGCCGTCTTCCTGGAGCCCACCCAGGGTGAGGCCGGCGTCGTCCCGCCGCCCGACGGCTACCTGGCGGCGGCCCGCGAGATCTGCGACGCCACCGGAGCGCTGCTCGTCGCGGACGAGATCCAGTCCGCGATCGGCCGGACCGGCCACTGGTTCGCCCACCAGGCCGACGGTTTCACCCCCGACATCCTCACCCTCGCCAAGGGCCTCGGCGGCGGCCTGCCGATCGGCGCCTGCGTCGGCTTCGGCGAGGCCGGCACGCTGTTCGAGAAGGGCGACCACGGCTCCACCTTCGGCGGCAACCCCGTCGCGTGCGCCGCCGCCCTGGCCGTCCTCGACAACGTCGACCTCGACCACGTCCGGTGGGCCGCCCGCCGGCTGCGCGACGGCCTGGAGTCGATCGACCACCCCCTGCTCAAGGGGGTGCGGGGCCGCGGCCTGTGGCTGGCCGCCGTGCTGGAGCAGCCCGCCGCGCCCCGCGTCCAGGAGGCCGCCGCGCGCGCCGGCTTCCTCGTCAACGCCCTGCAGCCCGACGCCGTACGGCTCGCCCCGCCGCTGGTCGTCACGGGCGAGGAGATCGACGCGCTCGTGTCCGCGTTCCCCGCGATCCTGACGGAGGCGACCCCGTGACCCGGCACTTCCTGCGGGACGACGACCTCACGCCCGCCGAGCAGGCGGAGGTGCTCGACCTGGCCGAAGCCATGAAGAAGGACCGCTACGGCCACCGCCCGTTCGAGGGCCCGAAGACCGTCGCCGTGCTGTTCGACAAGCCGTCCACCCGGACCCGCGTGTCGTTCGCCGTGGGCGTCGGCGAGCTGGGCGGGCTGCCGCTCGTCATCGACGGCGGATCCTCCCAGATGGGCCGCGGCGAGCCGATCGAGGACACCGCCCGCGTGCTGGAGCGCCAGGTCGCCGCGATCGTGTGGCGCACCTCCGGCCAGGAGCGGATCGACGCCATGGCCTCCGCCTCCGGCGTCCCCGTGGTCAACGCCCTCACCGACGAGTACCACCCCTGCCAGATCCTCGCCGACCTGCAGACGGTCCGCGAGCGCTTCGGCCGCACGGCCGGGCTCACGCTCGCCTACCTCGGCGACGGCGCCAACAACATGGCCAACTCCTACCTGCTGGGCGGCGCCACCGCCGGCATGCACGTGCGCATCGGCGCCCCGGCCGGCTACCAGCCCGACGCCGCCGTCCTCGACCGGGCCGCCGCCGTCGCCGCCGGCACCGGCGGCTCGGTCCTGGTGACGTCCGACCCGGCCGCCGCGGTCGCCGGGGCGCACATCGTCGCCACCGACACCTGGGTGTCCATGGGGCAGGACGGCAAGGAGGAGCGGGTGGCCGCGCTCATGCCGTACCAGGTGAACGCCGAGCTGCTGGAGCACGCCGCCGACGACGTGATCGTGCTGCACTGCCTGCCCGCCTACCGCGGCTACGAGATCACCGAGGACGTCCTCGACGGGCCGCGCAGCGCCGTGTGGGACCAGGCCGAGAACCGCCTGCACGCCCAGAAGGCGCTCCTGCACTGGTTGGTGACCTCGGCATGACCATCCCGATGACCAAGGTGGCCCGCCAGGCGAAGATCACCGACCTGCTCGAACGGCAGGCGGTGCGCTCCCAGCCCGAGCTGGCCAAACTGCTCGCCGAGAGCGGCGTCGAGGTCACCCAGGCCACGCTGTCGCGCGACCTCGACGAGCTGGGCGCGCTCAAGCTGCGCGCCGAGGACGGCTCGCTGGTCTACGCGCTGCCCGGCGAGGGCGGCGGCCGGATCCCGCTGGCCCGGCTCGGCACCGGGGAGTCGCCCGCGGCGCGGTTGCACCGCATCGCCGAGGAGCTCCTGGTCTCGGCCGAGGCGTCCGCCAACCTGGTCATCGTCCGCACCCCGCCCGGGGCCGCGCAGTTCCTGGCCTCCGCCATCGACCACGCCGACTGGGAGTCCATCCTGGGCACGGTCGCCGGTGACGACACGATCCTCGTCATCAGCCGCGACCCGCAGGGCGGCGGGACGGTGGCCGAGGCCCTGCTCAAGGTCGCCGACCGCCGTGCCTGACCCACTCTGAGAGGTTTTCCGATCATGTCCGAGAGAGTTGTTCTCGCGTTCTCCGGAGGTCTGGACACCTCCGTGGCCATCCCGTTCCTCGCCGAGAAGATGGACGCGGAGGTCGTCGCCGTCGCGGTGGACCTCGGCCAGGGCGGCGAGGACATGGAGGCCATCCAGAAGCGCGCCCTGGACTGCGGCGCCGTGGAGTCGGTCGTGGTGGACGCCAAGGAGGAGTTCGCCGCCGACTTCTGCGTGCCGGCCCTGCGCGCCAACGCCCTCTACATGGACCGCTACCCGCTGCTGTCGTCGCTGTCGCGGCCGCTCATCGTCAAGCACCTCGTCTCGGCGGCCAAGCGGTTCGGCGGCACGGTCGTCTCCCACGGCTGCACCGGCAAGGGCAACGACCAGGTCCGCTTCGAGGCCGGCCTGGCCGCCCTCGCTCCCGACCTGCGCGTCGTCGCCCCGGCCCGCGACTTCGCCTGGACCCGCGACAAGGCGATCGAGTTCGCCGAGCAGAAGGGCCTGCCGATCGAGACCACCAAGAAGAACCCCTTCTCGATCGACCAGAACCTCTGGGGCCGCGCCGTCGAGACCGGCTTCCTGGAGGACATCTGGAACGGTCCGAGCGAGGACGTCTACGCCTACACCGCCGACCCGTCCGTCCCGCGCGACCCCGACGAGGTCGTCATCACCTTCGAGCAGGGCGTCCCGGTCAAGCTCGACGGCCGCTCCCTGACCCCGTACCAGGTGATCGAGGAGCTCAACAGGCGCGCCGGCGCGCAGGGCGTCGGCCGCATCGACATGGTCGAGGACCGCCTCGTCGGCATCAAGTCCCGCGAGGTGTACGAGGCGCCCGGCGCCATCGCGCTGATCACCGCCCACATGGAGCTGGAGAACGTCACCGTCGAGCGCGACCTGGCCCGCTTCAAGCGCGGCGTCGACCAGCGGTGGAGCGAGCTCGTCTACGACGGACTGTGGTTCTCCCCGCTCAAGCACGCCCTCGACGCGTTCATCGACGACGCCCAGCGGCACGTCTCCGGCGAGATCCGCATGACCCTGCACGGCGGGCGCGCCACCGTCACCGGCCGGCGCTCCGACGACTCGCTGTACGATTTCTCGCTGGCCACCTACGACACCGGTGACAGCTTCGACCAGTCCCTCGCCAGGGGCTTCGTCCAGCTCTTCAGCCTGCCCGCGAAGATCGCGGCGGCCCGGAACGCCAGGCATGGCTGACGTGCACTATGGTCGCCCAGGTGATCCCGCACCGGCGCGACCATGAAAGTTGACCAGGAGGAGATGACGGTGAGTGAGGCGAAGCCGATGCGGCTGTGGGGCGGACGCTTCGAGGGGGGTCCGGCCGACGCGCTGACCCGGTTGTCGGTGAGCGTGCACTTCGACTGGCGGCTCGTGCCGTACGACCTGGCGGCGTCCCGCGCGCACGCCCGCGTGCTCAACCGCGCCGGGCTGCTGGACGACCAGGAGCTCGACCGCATGATCGGCGCGCTGGACGACCTGGAGCGCGCCTGCAAGGCCGGCGAGTTCCGGCCGACGGTCGCCGACGAGGACGTGCACACCGCGCTGGAGCGCGGCCTGCTGGAGCGGCTCGGCTCGCTCGGCGGCAAGCTGCGCGCCGGCCGCAGCCGCAACGACCAGATCGCCACCGACCTGCGCCTCTACCTGCGCGACCACGCGCGCACCGTCGTCTCCCGGCTGGTGGAGCTGGAGACGGCGCTGATGGAGCAGGCCGAGCAGCACGCCGACACGGCCGCGCCCGGCATGACGCACCTGCAGCACGCCCAGCCGGTGTCCTTCGGCCACCAGCTGCTCGCCCACGTCCACGCCTTCGCCCGTGACATCGACCGGATCACCGACTGGGACAGGCGGGCCGCGGTCTCGCCCCTCGGCGCGGGCGCGCTGGCCGGCTCGTCGCTGCCGCTCGACCCGCAGGCGGTGGCCGCCGAGCTGGGCTTCGACAGCGCAGCGCCCAACTCGATGGACGCCGTGTCCGACCGCGACTTCGCCGCCGAGTTCCTCTTCGACGCCGCCATGATCGGCGTGCACCTGTCCAGGCTCGGCGAGGAGATCGTGCTCTGGGCCTCGCAGGAGTTCCGCTGGATCGAGATGGACGACGCCTACTCCACCGGCTCGTCGATCATGCCGCAGAAGAAGAACCCCGACGTGGCCGAGCTGGCCCGCGGCAAGTCCGGGCGCCTCATCGGCAACCTCATGTCGCTGCTGACCACCCTCAAGGGCCTGCCGCTCACCTACAACCGCGACCTGCAGGAGGACAAGGAGCCGGTCTTCGACGCCGTCGACACCCTCCTGCTCGTCCTGCCCGCGATGGCCGGCCTGGTCGCCACCATGCGGGTCAACACCGCCCGGCTCCAGGCGTCGGCGCCCGACGGGTTCGCCCTGGCCACCGACCTTGCCGAGCTGCTCGTACGGCGTGGCGTCGCCTTCCGCGAGGCGCACGAGGCCGTCGGCCACCTGGTCGTCTACTGCCAGTCCTACGACAAGGACCTGGGCGACCTCACCGACGAGGAGCTGATCAAGGTGTCGGAGCACCTGACGCCCGACGTCCGCGACGTGCTCAACGTGCCCGGCGCGCTGGCCGCGCGCAAGGCCCACGGCGGCACCGCCCCCGACCGCGTGCGCGACCAGCTCTCCGCGCTGCGCGAGGCCGTCGACGCCCAGGCGGCGTGGGCGGCGGGCTCCTGACCTCCGCGCCGCTGCCGCGCTCGTTCTTCGACCGGCCGTCCCACGAGGTGGCGCCCGACCTGCTCGGGCGCGTTCTCGTCCACGGCGGCGCCGACGGAACGGTCGCGGTGCGGCTCACGGAGGTCGAGGCGTACGGCGGGCCGGGCGAGGACCCGGCCGCCCACACCTACCGGGGCAGGACGCCCCGCAACGCGGTGATGTTCGGGCCGCCGGGCCACCTGTACGTGTACTTCACCTACGGCATGCACTTCTGCGCCAACCTGGTGTGCCTGCCGGAGGGCCACGGGTCGGCCGTGCTGCTGCGCGCAGGGGAGATCGTGGCCGGGCACGAGCTGGCCCGGCTGCGGCGCTCCGGCAACGGCCGCGCCCCCGCCGCGGCGCCACGCCGGGTCCCCGACCGCGACCTCGCCCGGGGCCCCGCGCGCCTGGCCACCGCCCTCGGCCTGCTGCGCGAGCACAACGGGCTCGACGCGATACGCGGGGGCGCGAGCGGCCACGCCGTCCCGGCCGGCCTGACCGGTGTGCCCGCCGGGGCCGCCGCCGTGCTGAAGGGGGCACCGCCCGAGCCGGAGACGATCAGGTCAGGCCCGCGCACCGGGATCTCCACGGCCAAGGACACGCCGTGGAGGTTCTGGATCGACGGCGACCCGACCGTGTCGCCGTACCGGGCTCACGTGCCGCGCCGCCGCAGCGCCGCCGCCACCTCGGTGGGAGAGACGCCCAGCTCGTGAGCGCTGAGGAGGTGCAGATGGTCGCCGGTGTCGATCTCCAGCATCTCGCTGCGCAGGCCGTACCTGCGGCGCACGTCCACCTTGACGTCCCGGATGTCCTCCCACGGCACGTGCCGCCGCCCCGCGAACCCGTGCACCACCGTGATCCCGTCCTCCGCGACCGACAGCCGCACGGGCACGAGCACGTCCCGCAGCCCCATGGCGCCCACGAGAAGCGCCGCCGGCACCGCCAGGAGCACCCCGCGCAGGTCTCCGTTCAGGTACCAGAAGACGGCGAGACCCGCGCACCCCAGAGCCCCTAAGATCTTCGAAACGGCCAGCTCGCGACGGACCCTCCACATGGTTGCCGAGCGTATCCAAGTGGCGGGGTGAGGCCACGATCGGGCAGGCTGTAACCATCCACCGTCTATCGGAAAGCCAGCACCGTGACCGACATTCTGGACGAGCTCGAATGGCGCGACGTCCTCGCGCAGACCACCGACATCGCGGCCCTGCGCGAGTCGCTGTCGAAGGGTCCGATCACGGTCTATGCCGGCTTCGACCCGACCGCCCCGTCCCTGCACATGGGCAACCTGGCGACCCTGCTGATCCTCACCCGGTTCCAGCAGGCCGGCCACCGGCCGATCGGGCTGGTCGGCGGGGCGACGGGCCTGATCGGCGACCCCAGCGGCCGCAGCACCGAGCGGGTGCTCAACACCACCGAGGTCGTCGCCGAGTGGGTGAGCAAGATCCGGGTGCAGGTGGAGAAGTTCCTCTCCTTCGAGCCCGGCCCCACCGCCGCCGCGCTCGTCAGCAACCTCGACTGGACCGCCGAGCTGTCGGCCATCGACTTCCTGCGTGACGTCGGCAAGCATTTCCCGATCAACCGCATGCTGGCCCGCGACTCCGTGGCGAGCCGGCTCGGCGGCGACGGGCTCAGCTACACCGAGTTCAGCTACCAGATCCTGCAGTCCAACGACTACCTGGAGCTGTACCGCCGGCACGCCTGCACCCTGCAGGTCGGCGGCAGCGACCAGTGGGGCAACATCACCGCCGGCGTCGACCTGATCCGCCGCGTCGAGGGCGCCCACGTCCACGCGCTCACCGGCAAGCTCATCACCAAGGCCGACGGCACCAAGTTCGGCAAGACCGCGGGCGGCGCCGTGTGGCTCGACCCGGCGCTCACCTCGCCGTACGCCTTCTACCAGTACTGGCTCAACGCCGACGACCGCGACGTGGTCCGCCTGCTCAAGGTGTTCACCTTCCGCACGCGCGAGGAGATCGACGAGCTGGAGAAGTCCGTGGCCGATCGGCCGTTCGCCCGGGAGGCGCAGCGCACGCTGGCCGAGGACCTCACCACGATGGTCCACGGCGCCGACGAGCTCGCGGCCGTCGTCGCGGCGTCCAAGGCGCTGTTCGGCCAGGGCTCGCTGGAGGAGCTGCCCGCCGCGACGCTGGAGGCCGCGCTGGCCGAGGTGCCCAAGGCCGTCGTGCCGGCGCTCGGGGCGCCGCTGGTCGACCTCATGGCCGAGAGCGGGCTGGTGGAGTCCAAGTCCGCCGCCCGCCGTGCGGTCAAGGAGGGCGGGGCGTACCTCAACAACGTCAAGATCACCGACGAGTCGTACGTGCCGGCGGCCGAGGACCTGCTCCACGGGCGGTTCCTGGTGCTGCGGCGCGGCAAGAAGTCGGTCGGCGGCGTCGTCGTCGGCTGACGCACCCGTTCGTTCGCCGCGGGCACTCTCCTCACGGGGAGGGCCCGCGCGCGTGCCCGGACTCGTGCGGTCAGCGCCGGGACCGGGCGAACAGCGCCACGGTCAGGCCCGGCAGCTCGGCCGAGTGCCAGGCCGACGCCCGCTCGAACCCGGCCTCCTCGACGGCCTTCACTCTCGGCAGGTTCCCGCCCGCCGCCTTGGCGCCGCGCCACACCACCCAGACGCGTCGCCGGTCCCGCAGCGCCCCGGCGACGTCCGAGCGCTCGGGGAACCCGAACCCGTCCGCCTGCGGGGCGTCGCCCAGCCGCAGCACGTCCGCCGCCGGACCCGAAGGCGCGTAGTAGTCGAAACCGGCGCGCACCGAGCTCTGCCCGAACACGATCGCGTCGCCCTCCCGCGCCGCGACCCGCCGGACCGCGCCCGGGAAGTCCTCGAACCTCCCGTTGGCGGAGCGCAGCTCCGTGTGCCGGTCCAGTCCCGCGACCGCCGTGACCGCCACCAGCAGGCAGCCCGCCGCCGCGGCCGCGACGGGAGGCCGGACCGCCGCCACGGCCAGCGCCGCCAGCAGTGCCAGGGCCGGGGCCGTGACGAACAGGTACCGGTCCACGTACAACGGCGTGATGAGCAGCGACACGGTGAGCAGCAGCAGCGGCGGCGCCATGAGCCAGGCCGCCAGCGTCCCCGACCAGGCACGGTCACGCGGCCACAGTGTTGCCGCACCGGCGAGCGCCACGGCGAACAGGATCACCCCGGCCGTCTCCGCCCCCGTCACCATCTTGGGGAACTTCAGCAGCACCTCCGGCCCACGCTCCTGGATCCAGCTCACCGCGTGTCGCTCGCCGTACCCGACCAGGCCGAGCACCAGCGCGGGAACGCAGCCGGCGACCATCGCCGGCGCGGCCCGGGTCAGCAGCTCACGGCGGGACAGCGCCGCGAGCAGGACCGGCAGGTGCGCGGGCAGCGTCAGCACGGCGAACAGGTGCGTCGAGCACACGAACGCGACCGACACCCCGTACAGCACCCACCCGCCCCGGCGCGGCGTTCCCGTGAGGCGGTGGAGGGTCCACAGCGAGAACACCACGGCCGCGGCCGCGAACGCGTACGGCCGCGCGAACGCCCCGTAGTACGACACGGAGGGCAGCACGGCGAACACCGCCGCCGCCGTCACCCCGGCCCGGCCGCTGTGCAGCCGCCGCCCCAGGTCGGCGAGCAGGCCCGCAGCCACCACGATCGCCAGCGCGGACGGCAGCCGGAGCCACAGCTCCGCCGTGCCGATCAGGGTCCAGAAATGCATGAACAGGTAGTACGGCAGGAAATGCCCGTCGATGTGCCGGGCCAGCTCCCACAGTCCCGCCAGGGAGCGGGAGGCCGCGCTGATCGTGGCCAGCTCGTCGCCGTTCAGGGAGGACGTGCCGGATCCGCTGAGCGCCGCCACCCCGGCCACCACGCCCATCGCCCATGCCTTCCACCAGCGGGCGCCGGAAACCGCCGGGGCATATGGGGGATTCGGGGCAAGGGTGGCGCTCGTCACCGGGGCAGAATACGCGCATAGGCTCGGAGGCATGCCTGAAGTGATCGTATTCGACCTGTACGGCGTGATCGCACGGACCCAGACCGAGGCGGCCAGGGAACGCCTGGTCGAGCTGGCAGGTGTGCCGGCGGAGCACTTCTGGCGGGCGTACTGGGCCTGCCGTCCCGCCTACGACGCGGGCCAGGAGGGCGTTGCGTACTGGGAGACGGTGGCCGGTCACCTGGGGACCCGGTTCGCCGACGTGCCGGCGCTGCTGCGGGCCGACCTGGAGAGCTGGTCCCAGGTGGACGAGGAGATGGTCGGGCTGGTGTGCGAGCTCGCCGACGAGGGGCGCAGGCTCGGGCTCCTGTCCAACATCATCGAGGACCTGGTGCCGGTGTGGGAGACGCGGCACGGGTCGTGGCTGGGGAGGTTCGCGGCGCTGACGTTCTCATGCCGGATCGGGGTGGCCAAGCCCGACCCGCGGGCGTACGAGATCTGCGCGGACAGGATGGGGGTGTCCCCGTCGGACGTGCTCTTCTTCGACGACAACGAGGCGAACGTGGTGGCGGCGCGCGAGGCCGGCATGGCGGCGGAGCTGTTCCTCTCCGCGGACCAGGTACGCGCCCTGACGGCGCGCTTCTGATCCCCGTGGCTGAGCCGGCGCAGGTCAGAGCTGGTACGGCGGCCAGGAGGCGCGCCGGGGCGTGGTGAGATTTGACGAGTGGTGGATGTCGACCTAGTCTTTGTCTCCGCCCGGGAGTGAGCCGGACGCCAGATGGCGGCCGGGCCCCAGGCAAAACCCTTCAAAGCGAGCCACTCGGCCGGCGTGACATGTCACGTGCGGGTCCGGGTCGTTCTGGGTGTGTCCACATCACTGGAAAACCGGTTGATTCGACACGGCCAGAGTGACACGGTAAGTTAGACGGGTTGCCCCAGAGACGGGGCGGCGAAACTTAGCAGAACATCACGATCTGGAGTTTGACACCGGATCGGAAAGCCTGATAAGATAGCGATACGGAGTTTGTGCCTCTCGCAGTTCTGGGGAGTACGCGTCCGTTTCTTGAGAACTCAACAGTGTGTTAAAAGCCAGTGCATGATGCACAACCCCGTCATTTCGGTGACGGATTCCTTTTTTCAGTTAGGTTCAGACCT